>NZ_JBEYSO010000020.1:0-147914 GCF_040642675.1 Micromonospora sp. NPDC047738 | reverse complement strand
CCCGGCCTTCACGTTCAGTAACCAGACCCGTGCGAGGTGAATTGCATCGACGCTACGGTGCCCTTTACCAGCTGATCATCCGACGAGTGGCGAAACATTCGGCCACTACCTCCTACGCCTGTCGCGGTTCACCCGGTGACACCAAAGTGGAGGTCCACATGCGGCGGAGACTGCGGGATCCGTTGCCGAAACGAGGCTTACGTGGCAGTGCTCCGCAGTGGACGCCGACCGGACGCTCGGACCGGTCACGCCCAGTTGTGGCGGGCGGCGTACCAGCCGAGTTGCATCCGGCTCTGAACGCCGGCGAGATCCATCAGGTAACGGAGGCGGCGTTGCAGGGTTCGCAGGGACAGGTCGAGCTGGCTGGCGACCGCCTGATCCGTGAGTCCGGCCAGCAGCAGAGCCAGGATCCTGCGGTCCAACCCGGTTGGCGCCGGGAAGTCCACGCCCTGGGCGTCCTCGGTGGTGAGCTCGCCGAATGCGGAAACGTCGAGTGGATGGGCGCCGCGCCACACGATCTCGAACAGCGCATCCATCGCCGTGAGCAGGCCGGCACGGTGCAGCACCACCGCCCCGGGCTCGTCGCCCGGCGTGATGGTCAAGGGCACCAGGCCCAGTTCGGCGTCGGCCAGCATGAGCTTGATCGGTAACGACTCGGCCACTCGCACCTCGACGCCCCTGCGCAGCGAGTCGATGGTCTCGGCGACGACGCCCGGCTCGGCGAGCACCGCCCGGTCAACCACGACCCGGTAACGCACACCCTGAGCCACCAGCTGCGACTCGGCCGAATTCTCACCCGGCGGTACAGCGACGAACGGTGTGGTGACGAAGCTGCGAACCTGGGTACGGGCGGCGTGCTGCACCTGCGCGAACCGATGCCGGACCGCCTCGACGCCCGTGACCACCTCGATCAACTCGCTGATGGTGCGGCCCGCCATCGCCTTGCGGTGCTCCTCGGCGAGGTTGACCAGCGCCAGTTCGGCGATGCGCAGGGCTGCCCGTCGTTCGCTGATCATCGCACCGAGCGCGAGCGCGGGCGGTGCCGCGGCGTACTCGCCGTCGGGCGTGGACTTCACCAGACCGCACGCCGCCAGCTGCGCCAGCGCCGCCTCGACCGCGGACGCGGACAGGTGCAGGGCTTCGCTCAGCTCCGCCGAGTTGGCCTGGGCACGTCCGGCCAGCACGCCGTACACCGCTTCGTGTTCGGGGCTCAGACCCAACGCGCCCAGCATCGGCGGCCGCCTCCCCTGCACCTGTCGCTGCGGGGAGAGTATGCGCCACAGTGTTGGATCTTGCCCAGACCCAGGTGGGGATGGGAAAGACGGGACGGGCCCCGGGACGTCGCCGCCCCAGGGCCCCTCGAACGGTCTCACCGGAGGCCGTACGCCCGAATGATCTCCTGCTTGATGCCGAAGCCGGCGTCGGTGGTCGCGGTGGCTCGCACCGACAGGAAGCCGCCCGGCTGATTCGCCAGCTTGAGCGCGCCGTTCCACCAGTCGCCGGTGCCCTTGCTCAGGGTCACCTGCTGCCAATTGGCGCCGTCGTCGTACGACACCTCCAGGGTCACCGACGTGACGTTGCCGGTGCTGGGCCCGCCGCCCGCCTGCGGGATCGGCTTGAGGCGGATCCCCTCGGTGGTGCCCGCCTTCACGTCGCCGTACAGGTCGGTGTCGAGGCGATACTCCATCTGCAGCAACGCGAACGGTTCGAAGTTGTCCGCCTCGTTGGAGCTGGAGACGAAGTCCCACTCGGTGTGCGTGCGGGTCGACAGCCGCCACTGCTCGGCCGGGCGGGATGCGTCCAGCACGAGGCGGTACGGCAGCGTGCCGGCCGGCACCGACTGCCACTGCATGCTCGACGAGAACTTGTTCTCGTACAGCATCCGGTCGCCCTGGTAGAGCTTCAGGTTGGTCGGCACCGAGCCCCACTCCAGGTTGCCGCCGTGCTCCAGCCCCTCCCCGGACGGGCTCCAGGCCTGGACGTTGATGGTCATGTAGTCGCGGTAGCGGCTGTTCTGGACCGCGAACGCCCGGTTGAACGCCGGCCGGATGGCCGGGGCGAACCAGTCGTGGCGGGTGGTGCTGCCCTTGGCGTACGTGTTGCGGTTGGCCGTGTCCGTCCAGCTGCCCTGCACGTGCGACTCGTGCCAGGCCTGCTCCGGGGTGACCCACTCGGTGCGGGTGGCGGGGTGCCACTCCCGCTCCTGGAAGCCGAGGGACGGTTTGAAGGTCATGTCGTACCGGTAGCCGCCGCCGTCCATTCCCCCGGTGACGCTGTAGTAGCGCGCGTCGATCCGGGCCAGGTCATTCCTGTTCGGATGGTAGGTGAGCGCCCGGTCCGGCACCTGCCCGGAGTAGTTGCGGGTGAGGTCGTAGACGTAGCTCGCGTACGGCACCTGGTTGGTGATCAGCGGCAACGTGCCGGCCTTGGCCAGACTGATCAGTCGCGCCCCGGCGTCGCGGTGCACGGTGGCGACCGGGATCGGCGACGTGCCGACCGACTCGTTGAGCACGCCGACGCCGTCGTTGACGACCAGCAGCAGCTTCGCCCCGGCGGCCACGGCGGCGGCGGTACGGTCCCTGGCGCTGACCACGTCGCTGCGGGTCACCACCACAGCCTTGCCCTTCGCGTCGAGCCGGGCGTAGTCGGCGGCCGCACCGGTGCCCGCGTAGACCGCGGGCAGGGTCTCCCGGCCGGCGGTGAGGGTGCTGCCCGGCTGGACCGTCACGTCCACGGCCGGCAGGCCGGGGACATCCACGCTGAGCTGCGGCTCGCCCTTGCGCCACCGGGTGGCCATCGTGAACGACCCCTGGCTGACCTTGTCGGTCGGCGTGACGTAGAGATCGTCGTACTTGATCGGCACCACGAACCCGTCCCGGAAGCTGTCGCCGTTGGCGTACGTGACGGTGTAGTCGAGCTTGCGCTGCCGGTCCTGGCTCCGCTGCGGCGCGACGGTGTCCAGCAGGCGCGCCTTGCTCGCGTCCAGCACCACCTCGGCTCCGGAGCCGTCGAGCACGGTCTCCGGGTCCACCAGCAGGGCGAGGCCGAGCGAGTCGGCCCGCTCACCCGGAACGTCCAGCGTCGACTCGACCGTGTAGGTGCCCGGCGGCATCCGCAGCGTCATCTCACCGTCGACAGTGAGCACCCACGGGTAGAACTCGCCGGCCTTCTTGATCACCACGTTCGAGGCGGCGGGCTTGCCGTCCCGGCCGATCAGCTTGACCTTCAGGTCGTAGCGCTCGTCCTCCTTGAGCAGACCCAGCGAGGTACGGGTGACCGCGGTACCCGTGGCGGCGTCGGTGCCCACGAGGTAGCCGGTGAACTGGCCGGTGCCGGGCTTGGTCGGGTCACCGGTGACCGGCACGCTCACGCTCCCACCCGCGGGCACCGTCACCGAGGAGGCGCCCAGTGCGAACGGGCCCGAACCGGCGATCGCCAGGTTCAGCGTCACGGCGCTGCTGCCCGAGTTGGTGAACGTCACCTGCTTGGTCACCGGGGCGTCGGTGGACTCGTGCGGCCAGTCGAAGTTGCCGAAGAAGACCGAGCCGCTGGCCCGGACAGTCGCCCGCACGGCGGCGGCGACGTCAAGCCGGCCGGTGCCCACCTCGTACGCCGAGTACCCGGCGGCCAGCCCCTTCGCACTGCTCATCAGCGCGTCCTTCAGCTGCGCGCCGGACCAGTCGGGGTGACGCTGGGCCAGGATCGCCGCGGCGCCCGAGACGTGCGGGGTGGCCATCGACGTGCCGCTGATGCTCCGGTACAGGCCGGAGCCCGTGGTCATCTGCTGCGAGCGGGCGGCGGTGATGTCGACGCCGGGGGCGGTGATGTCCGGCTTGAGGGCACCGCTGCGCACCAGCGGACCGGTGCTGGAGAAGTACGCCAACCGGTCCTGCTTGTCGACGGCACCGACCGTCAGGGCGCTGGCGGCCGAGCTGGGCGTGCCGATGCTCTGCGGCCCGGCGTTGCCGGAAGCGATGACGAACAGCGTGCCGTACTGCGCGGACAGCGTGTCGACCGCCACCGCCATCGGGTCGGTCCCGTCGGAGAGCGTCGGGTCGCTCAGGCTCATGCTGACCACGTCCGCCCCGGATTCGGCCGCCCACTGCATGCCGGCGAGCACCCAGGAGTCCAGGCCGGAACCGGCGTTGTTGAGCACCTTGCCCACGATGAGGTCCGCGCCGGGCGCGACACCCTTGTACGAGCCGCCGGACGCCGCACCGGTGCCCACGATCGTCGAGGCGACGTGGGTGCCGTGACCGTTGACGTCCGCCGTGTCCTCGTCCGGTACGAAGCTGACCTTGTCGTCGATCTGGTTGACGAGGTCGGGATGGCTGGCGTCCACCCCGGTGTCCAGTACGGCGACCTTCACCCCGCGGCCGTCGTACCCGGCAGCCCACGCCTGCGGCGCGCCGATCTGCGGCACGCTCTCCTTGAGGCTGGCGGTGACCCGGCCGTCCAGCCAGAGCTTCTCAACGCCATTGGCGAGCGCCCGGCTGGACCCGGGGGCGGCCGGGGCAAGGGTGGTCCAGAAGGAGCGGGTGTGCCGCTTGTCCACCGCCAGCGCGGCGGCACCGACCCGCCGCAGGTCGCGGACCAGCTTCGCGCCCTGGGGCGGGACCGGCTTGGCGGTACGCGCCCTGGCCGGCGCGTACGTGCTGATCAGGGGCACGCTCGCGGTCGTCGCGTCGTCGTAGCCCATCTCGATGAGATCGGTGACGTTGAACAGCCGCCGGTCCAGCTTGTCGGCGGCCAGCAGGGGCAGTACCTCGTCGGGCAGGACGAACAGGTCTTCGCCGCTCTCCTGCAGGTGGACGCCGCCGGTGGCGTTGTCGGGCCGGTCGACATCGACCGTCTCCGCGCCGCCGACGGAGGTGGTCACCGTGACCACATCGCCGGTGATCAGGGTAACGGTGTGCGTCGACTTGATCGGGGCCTTGAGGGCGGTGACCGGGTTCGCCGCGGTCGCCGGCGCCTGGACCCCGGCGATTCCGCCAGTGATCAGGCCGGCTGCCGTCACGGCGGCGATCAGCCGCCGGACCCGGCCAGGCATAGAGGGCGGTAATGGTGATGACATGCGAAACGTTCTACCCTCGGCGTCGCGGCCGAATAAATAGCTGTCACTGGCGGAGTCGCGCCAAGGCATCACCCCGCCACCGGCAGACGCCGGCGCGGAACAGCGGCGGGAACGCGTGGAGGCGAGCAGGGGCGGCCAGCCGCCAGCTCTTCCGGAGGGTCGGTCCGCCCGTCCGTACCGTCATCGCCCGGGCGGCGCGGCCGGGAGCTTCGCCATCAGCTCAACCTCGGCGGTGCGCGACCGTTCGATGCGCCGGGCCAGCTCCCGGACCCGCTCGCTGCTGCCGGCACGCACCTGCGCCCGGGCCAGGCCGGCCGCCGTGCGCTGGTGCGCGCTGAGCACGTCCAGGAGCACCCGGTCCACGTCGCCGGGCGCGGCGGCGCGCAGCCGGGCGAGGCCGGCGACGGCGTCGCTGTGTCCGGAGTGATCGTGCCGGGCGGCGACGGCCATCGCCGAAGGGCCGGCGTCGCGCAACCAGCCGCGCATGCTGGCCAGTTCGTCGGTCTCGGTGACGTCGATGGCGGCGATGAGCGTACGGATCCGGGTGTCCGCCGCGCGGTCGAGCCCGAGCCGGACGATCTCCAGGGTCTGCTCGGTGTGCGCCACCATCATGGTCAGGAACAGCACGTCGATGCCGCTGGTCGGGGTGTCGGCGGCCGCGCTCGGCGCGGGGGCGGGTCGCGGCGGATCTGGTGCGCACCCGGCGGACAGCAGGATCATCAGCAGGGCGGCGGGCAGCAGACGACGCATGCCGTTCCTCCGTTCCGTCGGCCGGGGGCCGGGGGCCGGGTGCGGCACACGCCCGGCGTGGCCGCACCCGGGCGGTCAGATCTGGAGCCACAGCGCCGGGGTGTTCGGCGGCTCCCATCCCGGGAGCGCGGTGTGCGCCTGACGGCAGCGGTACGTCAGGCCGTTGTAGGTCACCTGGTCACCGACCTGGTAGGCCCGGCCGGCGGTCCACGTGCCGCCCGGGGCGGGCGAGTTGGTCGGGCTCACCGTCGGGCTGGGCGTGGGCGACGGCGTGGTCGGGGTCGGGCTGGGCGTCGGCCCACCACCGCCGCCGATCTGCAGGTCGACGCAGGAGTAGAAGGCGTTGGCGGTGTCGGCGATGTTCCAGATCGCGAGGAGCTTCTGGCGGCCGGAGAACCCGCCGAGGTTGACGGTGTGCGACACGGTGGCGTCGGGCTGGCGGCCGCCGCCGTCGAAGACGCCGACCCGGGTGTTGCCGATCCAGTACTCCCAGTTGCTGGTGGCGTGGCGGGCGGTGTTGACCCAGGTGAACGTGACCGTGCTGCCGACCGAGGTGGCCGGCCAGTTGCGGCTGTCGTCGTTCAGCACGGCGAACTGGGCGATCCCGGCGTGGCAGCTCCGCAGCCCCTTCGGGCCTTCGACGCTCTGCGGCTCGTACTTGATCTGACCGCAGTCCGGGACGCGGTTCTGGGCGCACAGCGCCTGGCGGCTGGGGGGCGAGGAGACGTACCCGTGGGCCTGGGCGGGCGCGGCGACGGCCAGGGTGGACGCGACGACGCCCGTCGTGAGGAGCGGGAGGCTGATTCTTCGACGCATGACGGCTTCTCCTTCCGGGGGGACACGTGGGAGATGGGATGAACATAAGTTAAACCTTGTTAACAGTAAAGACTGCTGTCTATATATTTCCCAGCCGCAGATCGGCCGCCCGTGAGTACGCGGGCTCAGGTGCCCGGGCCAGCGGCGTACCACGATCACGGACATGACAAATGCCGACGGCGCCCGAGGACTCGTCGCGCTGCAGCTCGGGGCGGTGTGGGCGCTGGGCGGCCTGCTGCTGCCGGCTGTGGTGCAGGGGTTGGCACCGCTGCTCTTCATCGGTTGGGGCGCGGTGCTGGCCGGCGCGCTGGGCGGCGTCGCCGCCGTCGTCACGTGTCTATGGCTGGTCATCACCCCCACCGGCTCGGTATCGGTCCTCGGCGGGACCGCGCCGCGCCGGGCCGGCTGGGCGCTACTGGTCTTCGGGGGCGGTGCCGCACTGTGGCGGTTGGGCTGGGCCGTGACCGACGAGGCGCAACTTGGGGTCAGCAACCATCAGGTCCTGACCATCGTCCTCGGAGGTGTGCCGTTCGTCCTGATGGCAGGGATGCTCCTGCGCCCACGGCCGCTCCGGCTCGGCGCAGCGGCGGCGCTCGTCGGGGTCGCCGCGCTCGGACTGCTCGCGTTGAAACATCTCGGCCCGGACGAGCTGCCGATGCGCCTGCAATCCGCCGGCCTCGACCGCAGCACCGCCTACGCGGTGGAGATCCCCGGCTACCGCCCGGTCGACGACGCCTACGGCGGTCGGCTCGGCACCGGGGACTTCCTGCCCGCCGACCCGAACGCCGTCCCGCCGCCGCGATACGTCACCATCGTCGCCTATGGACCGTCGGCGTGGCGCGACGGCAAGTGCCAGATCCCCGTGGACTCGCACCTGTCCACCGCCGACTGCACTCTGGAGTCCGGCGGCCTGGCCTACGTCCACGGGGTGGTGGAGCACGGATACCGGGTCCGTCGCGGTGCGGCGAGCGTCGTGGTGGCCGGGTCGCTGGCCGTCGACCGGCAACTCCTGCGCCAGGCCGCCCTGACGGTCCGTCCCGCTTCGGCAGCCGAGCGAGCGACGGCAGCGGCGCCCGAGAGGATATTCGTGGCGGACGTACCGGGCTATCGCGGGCAGCCCATGGGCATTCCGCCCGGCATGAGCTATGAGCCGGCCGACCATTCCAGCGGGCCGCAGAGCGTGCTCATCTCGCTCCACGCCGTCCGGGCGGCCAGTGACGAAATCTGCTTCCAGGTCATTTGCCAACCGGAAGGCGACGGACTGACCTACGTCCGGGGTGACGCGACGCAGGGCTACGTACTGCGGCGCGGGGAGGTCAACGTCCGGGTCACCGGCGGCGTCTCCGTGGACCGCGCGCTGCTGCGCCAGGTCGCGCTGGCCGCCCGTCTGGCCACCGACGCGGAGCTGCTCCGCGCCCTGCCGCCAGCACCCGCCGACGGTCCCCTCGACCGGCTACGCACCTGGCTACGGGAGCACCCGGAGGCTTCCGCGCCGCCATGCCGGGCCTCTGGGCGCACCGGATGCCGCCGAAGCAGGCGCACCGGCCGACGACACATGCCAGGATCATCCTCGCGGGCGGCATTTGTCTGAGGCCGCCGTCTGCCGGCACGCGGTCGCGGCCCATCCGGCGCCGGGGCCTCGATGAGCTGCGGCTGTGGTGAGGGCGGAATGAAATATCAGGAATTCGTGGCGCGGGTGCGGGAACGGGGCGAGTACGACGACGCCGCGGAGACGCAGCAGGTGATCAGCGTGGTGGTGACCGCCCTCGCGGAACGGCTGACCGCGGACGAGGCACGACAGCTTGGCTCGCAACTGCCGGAACAGCTGGGCGACTTCCTGGAGACCACGACCGGCGGCGGCCAACGCGTCGGAGTGGCCGAATTCCTCCAGCGAATCAGCGACGGGACCGGCGCGACCGAGCGAACCGCCGAGTGGGACGCCAGCGCGGTCCTGACGACCATCGCCGACGCGGTGTCCGGCGGGGAGCTCAACGACGTGTTGACCCAGCTGCCGTCCGGTTACGCCACACTGTTCGGCCGGCCCAGCGTGTCCGGCTAGTGCGGTGTCCACTTACGTTCGCCGGGTTGGCCGGCCGGAAATTGTCGTACCCGTCGGGTTGGGTGTGGCTCGTGCCTCGTCGTCGGGATCCCGCCGCGCCCAGGGTGGTGTACCGCACTGCTCGTGTGGCGTTGCGGGTGACGTCGGGGCAGCGGCGGCGGTGCTTCGGCCTGCTGCGCTCGGCCGGTGACGTGTGGGCGTGTGTCCTGGAGATCAACGGGTGGCGGTGCCGCCGCCACGACGCGCCGCTGGTTGGTTATCAGGCGTTGTGCCGGGAGTTGGCTGGGTCGGGGTCGGGCACGTTCGGGGAGTTGGACAGCGCGGGTGCCCGGTCGGTGTTGCGGCGGTTCTCCGATGCGTGGTTCGCGGCGGCGAAAGCCCGCCAGGACGGTGACCTGTCGGCGCGGTTTCCGCGGCGTCGGCGGGCGTTGATGCCGGTGCGTTGGTATCACGGCACGTTCACCCTGGACGGGCGGCGGGTGCGTGTCCCGACCGCGCAAGGCGCGTCGCCGTTGTGGATCCGGTTGGCGCGGGAGGTGCCGTATCCGGTCGAGCAGGTCCGCTCGGTCACCCTGCTGTGCGAGGGCGGCCGGCTGTTCCTCGACATCACCGCCGAGGTCCCCGTGGCGGTGTATCCGCCCGGTGAGGGGCCGGACCCGGCCAGGGTTGCCGGGGTCGACCTGGGCATCATCCACCCGTATGCGGTGGCTGGCCCGGACGGTGAGGGCCTGTTGGTGTCGGGGCGGGCGATCCGCGCCGAGCACCGTATGCATCTCGCCGACACCAAAACCCGCCGCCGCGCCGTGGCCTACCGGGCGCCGAAGCCGGGCCAGAAAGGGTCACGGCGGTGGCGGAAATACCGCCGCCGGGCCCGGCTGGTGGAGGGCCGGCACAAGCGCCGGGTCCGGCAGGCCCAACACGAAGCAGCCCGTGAGGTCGTGTCCTGGGCGGTGGAGCAGCGAGTCGGTGTGCTCAGGGTAGGTAACCCGCGCGATGTGTTGGACATCGATGCGGGGCGGCGGCACAACCTGCGGCTGCGGCAGTGGCAGATCGGCCGCCTCCTGCAAATCCTGGAAGACAAGGCCACCCTGGCGGGCATCACCGTCGACCCGGTCAACGAACGCGGCACCTCCTCCACCTGCCCCACCTGCCTGCGGCGGGTACCGAAACCCCGCGGCCGGACCCTGTCCTGCCCACACTGCCAGTTCACCGGGCACCGCGACCTGATCGCGGCCGCCATCATCGCCACCCGCACCCCGGGCGGCGGACCCACCACCCCCACAGCAGCGGTTGTGCTGCCGAAGGTGGTCACGCACCGTCGAGCCGGCCGACACCTACCCGGTGCCGGCCAGTCCCGGCGTGATCCCCGCCGCCCACCCCGGGTGTCGAGAGGATCAGTTGGCCCGCGGAGGCCCGCCCCACCACCAGGTTGGGAGTCGCTCGCCATAACGGCGAGGATCCACAACGGTGCACCGGAAACCCGGTGAACGTTAGTGGACACCGCACTAGCATCCGGAACGGGGGGCCCGGAACCACGGCCCAGGGCTGACGAACGGCCAGCGCCCGACGCGGCACACGCCGCTTGCGCTGCCGGCGGCGCCGGTCACGCCGCCGCCTGATGGTCGGTCATCGCCAGGTCGGCCGCGGCCGGCAGCAGGTGGCGCACCTCCGGCGCGCCCGCGGCGAGTTCCCGGGCCCGGTCCTCGGCCTGCTGGTCGGCCTCCGTCAACCGGCCACCGTGCTGGCGCAGGTGCTCGTCCCAGGACGGCACCAGATAGACCTCGGTGAGCTGGTCCGGGGTCTCCCCGGCGCGAAACAGGCCCCATCGCATCGCCCCGGTGCGCTGCCGGAAGCCGCGGATGTGGTCCATCGCCGCCAGGAACTCGGCCTCCCGCTCCGGCCGGACGGTGTACGTGACCAGCACCAGCACCGGACCGATCCGGGGGTCCGGTTCGAGCACCAGCGACAGCGGCGGCCGGTAGACGGCCGGATCCTTGATCACCCCGCGCAGGTCCGGCAGCGGCCAGATCTGGGAGGTCAACGCGCCGATCAGCATCAGCACGGCGGCGACGTAGAACGCGGTGACCAGCCCACCGAAGTCGGCCACCACGCCCCACACGAACGCGCCGACCGCCTGCCCGCCGCCCTGGACCACCTGGTAGACGGCCAGGCCGCGGGCGCGTACCCAGGCCGGCAGGAACAGCTGGATCTCGGCGTTGACGTTGGCCAGGACGGCCACCCAGGCCACCCCGGCGGGCAGCAGCGCGACCAGCACCACCGGGATGATCCGCACCGACGCCACCACGGCCAGCGTCGCCCCGTACAGGACCCCGGCGACCAGCAGGAACTGATTGGCGGTCATCCGGGTGCGGATCCACGGCAGCAGCAGGGCGCCCACGATGGCGCCCACGCCGAGCGCGGCCAGCAACAGGCCGTATCCGCTGGAGCCCAGGCCGAGCCGCCGGCTGGCCACCAGCGGCAGCAACGCCCACAGCGCGCTCGCCGGGATCACGAACACCAGCGCGCGGCGCAGCAGCCGGCGCACGGTCGGCGAGTGGCGCACGTACCGGCCGCCGGCCCGAAGCGCGGCGGTGAACCGCTCGGGCACCTCGACGGCGCGGGCGTCGCCGGGCCGCCACCGGGCCAGCGCCAGCGCGAACACCAGGAACGCCACGGCGTTGAAGCCGAAGACCGGGGCCACGCCCGCCCGGGAGATCAGCACACCGGCCACGGCCGGCCCCACCGCCCGGGCCACGTTGACGCTGATCGAGCCGAGCGCGGAAGCCGAGCGCAACTGCTCGCGGGACACCAGCTCCGGGATCACCGCCGCCCAGGCCGGCAGGGTCAGCGCCTGCCCCACGCCGAAGGCGAACGTGAGCGTGAGCAGCAGCGCCGGCGGCATCCGCCCGGCCGCCGTGAGCAGCGTCAACCCCAGCGCCACCGCGACCATGAAGAGTTGCACGGCGATCAGCAGGTGCCGCCGGTCGAAGGTGTCCGCGAGGGCGCCCGCGGGCAGCGCCAGCAGCAGCATCGGCAGCAGGCTGGCGGTCTGCACCAGGGCCACCAGGGTGGAGGCGTCGGACGTGTGGACCAGCAGCCACTGGGCGCCGACCGTCTGCATCCAGGTGCCGATGTTCGCCGCGAGCAGGGCCAGCCACAGGCTGCGGTAGACCGCCGTCCGCAACGGCGCCCACGCCGAGATCTGTGGCTCGGCCGCGGTGGCGTCGTTGGCGGCTACCACCGGCCGTCCGCCCGGAGTACCCGCTCCCCGGAGACGTACAGGTCGTCGGGGGTGAACTGGAGCAGCCGGACCACTTCGGGCGCGACCTGCTCGGGCATGGCGTAGATCTGGTCGAGGAACTCGTCGCCGACCCGCTCCTGCAGCCGGGTGGGCATCGGCCCCGGGTGCAACTGCATGACCTTGATCCGGTTGCTGTGCTGCGCCTCGGCCAGCGACTCGATCAGGCTGGTGCCGTAACTCTTGGTCGCCCGATAGACGGGAATGCCGGGACGGGCCCGGGTCACCGCCATCGCGCCGACGTACACCAGGTTGCCGAAGTCCTGCCGGTGCAGGTGGTGCAGGGCCTCCCGGCACAGGAACGTGGTGCCGAGCACGTTGACCTCGACCGCGCGGCGGATCCGCTGCGGGGACAGTTCCTCCAGGTCACCGCCCGCCCACACCGACGCGCACGCGGCGACGCCGTCGATCACCTCGTACCGGTCGACCGCAGCGGCGAACGCGTCCCGGACCTGCTCGTAGGAGGAGATGTCGCAGACGATCCCGGCGCACTTCAGGTCGTCGGCCACCGCCGCGACCTCGTCGGGCACGTCACCCAGAACGATCACCTGATGCTCCTCGACGAGCAGGCGGGCGACGGCCAGACCGAGTCCACTGGTCCCTCCGGCCACGATGAAGGTTCTGGCGCCCATGCCTCTCCAGTCCGTCGCGACGCGCGAGCGGTACGCGGTGGGTGACCCGGAGTGCCTTCCCGCTCGGGCCGGTTCCACACCCCGCGGCGGGCGCAGAGGCGGGCGCTGGACCGGGCGCGGATCCCGGACCAGCGCGCGGCACGCGTCAGGCCGCTGCCGTCTGGCGGTGCGTACCCTCGGCGAACTCCTCGACCATCTTGTCGCAGAACGCCGGCAGGTCACCCGGGGCGCGGCTGGTGACCAGACCGTTGTCCACCTGGACCTGCTGGTCGACCCAGTTCCCGCCCGCGTTGACGATGTCGGTGTGCAGACTGGGGAACGAGGTGACCGTCCGCCCCTTGACCATCCCGGTCTCGACCAGCGACCACGGGCCGTGGCAGATCGCCGCCACCGGCTTGTTCTGCTGGAAGAACGCCTTGACGAAGTTCATCGCCGCCTGGTTCATCCGGAGCCGGTCCGGGTTGACCGCCCCGCCGGGCAGCACCAGGGCGTCGTAGTCGGCGGGATCCGCCTGGTCCACCGTACGGTCCACCCGGTAGCGGTTGGCCGGGTTGATGTCCCGGTTCATGGACTGGATCTCGCCGGACTTGATGGAAATGAGCTGTGCCTCGGCACCCGCCTGCTCCGCGGCGGCCCGGGACTGCGTGTACTCGATCTCCTCCACCCCGTCGGCGGCGAGGAAGGCGACTCGCTTACCGCGCAGCGGCTGCTGGGCGTTGGCCATGATGCAGACTCCCTTCGCGGCGCCGCCCCTGCGGCGGCGCGCTCGTCCCCAGCCGCGTTCCCGAGGCCGGCCTGGACAAACGGACCCGCAGCGGCACGGCCCGCGGGACAATCCGGCGCCGCGACTGCCGGTCGTGCGTCGTGGCGAGCGGCGGTCCCCACGGCCTGGCCGGCCGGTGGATTCGACCCGAGTCACGGGTGTGGGGCCGGATTTTGCGGGAAAGGCACGCCGGCCAGTACCGGACGCCACGCCGTTCGCCGGCACCAACTACTCGAAGACGGGTGAGCAGGCATGACAGGAAAGACGACCATGGGGGTCCGCTCGGTGACGGACACCCTCGGGATCGAGCGAGCGGCGCAGGACCGCGGATCGGAAGGGCTGGCGCGTCTGCTCGGCTGGGTCAGCCTCGGTCTCGGCGTGACCGCCCTCGCCGGCGGGTCCAGGGTCGCCCAGGCATGCGGCGTCGACGATTCACGCACCGCCCGGATGGTCCTGCGTGCCGCCGGCGCCCGGGAGCTGGGCCACGCCGCCACGCTGCTGATTCCGCGCCGGGCCGGCCTGGCCGGGTGGACCCGGGTCGCCGGTGACGTGCTGGACCTGGCCGCGACCGGCCAGGCGATGCGTAACCGCCGCGGCGAGCGGCGGCGCCGGCTGACGTACACCATGGCCGCCCTCGCCGGGATCACCGCGGTCGACCTGTACGCCTCGATCCGTGCGACCCAGCGCCGCCGGGTCTACGACGGCGGCCGGGCCTACGGCTCGGTGACGGTCAACCGCACCCCCGAGGAGACCTACAACTTCTGGCACGACTTCGAGAACCTGCCCCGCTTCATGTACCACCTCGAGTCGGTACGCCGGACGGACCCACGCCGGTCCCGGTGGACCGCGAAGGCCCCCGCCGGCCGGAGCGTGCAGTGGGAGGCCGAGATCATCGAGGACCGGCCCAACCAGCTGATCCGGTGGCGTTCCCTCGACGGCGCGCGGGTGCCGAACGGCGGCAGCGTGCGGTTCATGCCGGCCGCCGGCAACCGGGGCACGGAGGTGCGGGTCGAGCTGGAGTACTCAGTGCCCGGCCGCGCCATGGGCCGGCTGGCGGCACGCGCGTTCGGCGAGAACCCGCAACAACAGATCTGCGACGACCTACGGCGGTTCAAGCAGGTCATCGAGACCGGTGAGATCGCCCGATCCGACGGCATGCCGGACGGGACGAGCGTCAAGGCGCAGGCCCGGCAGCGCCCGGCCCGACCGCTGGCCCGGATCGCGTGAGGGGGACAAGATGAAAGCCAACTGCTGGATCGCTCCGAACCGGGTGGCGGTCGAAGACGTACCGGACCCGCAGATCCTCAACCCCCGCGACGCCGTGGTCCGGGTGACCTCGTCCGCCATCTGCGGCTCCGACCTGCACCTGCTCGACGGGTTCATCCCCGCGATGAAGCGCGGTGACATCCTCGGGCACGAGTTCATGGGCGAGATCGTGGAACTCGGCCAGAGCGCGCGGGACGGGCTGCGCGTCGGCGACCGGGTGGTCGTCGGCTTCCCCATCGCCTGCGGTGACTGCATCTCCTGCCAGAACGGGCTCTACTCGGTCTGCGAGAACTCCAACCCGAACGCCGCGATCGCGGAGCTGGCGATGGGCCACTCCCCCGCCGGCATCTTCGGCTACTCCCACCTGATGGGCGGGTACGCGGGCGGCCAGGCGCAGTACGTGCGGGTGCCCTACGCCGACGTCGGCGCCCTCAAGATCGAGGACGACCTGCCGGACGAGAAGCTGCTGTTTTTGTCCGACGTGCTGCCCACTGGTTACATGGCCGCCGAGCAGTGCGACATCAAGCCCGGCGACACCGTCGCCATCTGGGGTGCCGGTCCGGTCGGCCAGTTGGCCACCGTCAGCGCCTACCTGCTGGGCGCCGGCCGCGTGATCGTCATCGACCGGTACCCGTACCGGCTGCGGATGGCTCGGGACAAGGCCGGCGCGGAGACGATCAACTACGAGGAGACCGACGTCCTGGACACGCTGCGGGAGATGACCGCCGGCCGGGGCCCGGACGCGTGCATCGACGCGGTCGGGATGGAGGGGCACCACGCGTCGGCGGCGCTGCACGCGTACGACCGGGCGAAGCAGGCGGCCAAGGTGGAGACGGACCGGCCGCACGCGCTGCGCGAGGCGATCCTGAGCTGCCGCAACGGCGGCACGATCATGGCCATCGGCGCGTACGGCGGGTTCATCGACAAGTTTCCGATGGGCTCGTTCATGAACCGCTCGCTGACCATGCGCTCCGGTCAGGCCCACGTGCAGCGCTACATGCGGCCGCTGCTGGAGCGGATCCGCCGGGGCGAGATCGACCCCAGCTTCATCATCACCCACACCCTGCGGCTCCAGGACACGCCCCAGGGCTACGACATCTTCAAGAACAAGCAGGAAGACTGCGTCAAGGTCATCCTGAAGCCCTAACCGACCGGCCCGGGCCGCGGCCACCGGACGCGGGCGAGCAGATCGACCTCGCACCGCGACGCCGAGGCCGGGGGAACCCCGGGCGGGCGGTGGCTATCTGCGGGCCGCGCGCTGCCACCGGCCGGCGGGCCGGGTCCGGTCCGGGAGGGACGCGCCGGGACGGCCGCGGCGCCCCCGCAGCGGCGGCACGTGGCGGCCGGTCCGCGTCATGCCGTCCGGCACCGCCGCGGCGACCGGTCGGCGGCCGCTGCCCGGTCTGGGCAGCACCGCCAGGAGGACGCCGAGCAGTGCCGCGGCGACCAGGCAGTCAAGCCAGTAGTGGTTGCCGGTGGCGACGACCACCAGCAGCGTGGCGAGTGGGTGCGCCAGCCAGAGCCAGCGCAGCCGGCTGGCCGTGGCCCTGACCAGCACGAGGGCGACGACCAGCGCCCAGCCGACGTGTAGGGACGGCATGGCGGCGTACTGGTTGCTCACCGTGTCGGCCTCGGGTGCGCCGTAGACCGTGGGCCCGAACCGGCTCGCGGTGTCGACCATGCCGGTCCCGCCGGTCAGCCGCGGCGGAGCGAGCGGGAAGAGGAAGTGCAGCACCAGCGCGGCCGCAGTGAGCGTGGCGAGCAGCCGACGGGCCCACCGGTAGTGCGCGGGGTGGCGCACGTACAACCACACCAGGCAGAGGATTGTGGCCGGGAAGTGCACGTAGGCGTAGTACTCGTTGGCCAGTCGCACCAGCAGTTCGTGGGCGAGCAGCGGCTGCTGGAGGGTGGTCTCGCCGGGCAGGTGGAGCAGCCGTTCCCACCGCCAGACCCGTTCCCCGTTGAGCACCGCGGTCGGCGCCCGGCCCGCGGCGGCGACCCGACCGATCTTGTACGCGAGGAACAGCGCGGCGACGAACGCCAGTTCGCGTGCCGCGCGGCGCAGGGCGCCGTTGCGCCGCCCGTCGGGTCCCGCCGTCGGGGCCGCCGCCGTGGTGTCCACACGTTCTCGATTCGGTCACGACCGGCGGATGCCGGCCTGGGACGGTTCAGGGCCGCCGCCGGGGACGGCGACGGCCCTGAACCCTGGGGTCAGGTCAGCGGCGGGACGGATCGCGGTTCGTCCCGGCGTCAACGGGCACCTGGTCGAAGGCGGGTGCGCCGTCGACCGCGTCGGCCGCGACGGCGGCCGACCGTGCGGTGTCGGGCAGGTCGAGGCTGGACCGCAGGGTGACCGGCTTGAGCAGCAGCGCGGCGAGGATGCCGACGACGGCGATCGCGGCCGAGATGAGGAAGATGTGCCCGGTGGCGTCGCCGTAGGCGGCGCGGACGATGTGCTCCACCGGCGCGGGCAGGGCGCTGAGGTTCAGGCTGCTGCTTCCCCCACCGCCGTTGGTCGGGATGCCCGCGGCGGCCAGGTCGTGGGTGATCCGGTCGGTGACCCGGCGGGCCAGGACGGCGCCGAGCACGGAGACGCCGATGGTGCCGCCGAGGGAGCGGAAGAACGCCACGCTGGAGCTGGCCGCGCCGATGTCCTTGAGCGCCACCGTGTTCTGCACGGCGAGCACCAGGTTCTGCATGGTCATGCCGACGCCGGTGCCGACGACGAACATGGCCACGCCGAGCAGCACGAGCGAGGTCTCGTGGTCGATGGTGCCGAGCAGGGCGAAGCCGGCGACCAGGATGATCGACCCGGCGACGATGTAGGGCTTGATCCGGCCGGTCTGGGTGATGAGCCGGCCGACGACGATCGACGAGAGCAGGACGCCGGCCATCATCGGGATGGTGAGCAGGCCGGCCTCGGTCGGGCTGTAGCCGCGGCCGATCTGGAAGTACTGGCCGAGGAAGACGGCGCCGCCGAACATGGCCATGCCGACCGCGAGGCTGCCGAGGATGGCCAGGGCGGTGGTGCGTTCCCGGACGATGTTGAGCGGGACGACCGGCTCGGCGGCCCGCGACTCGACCCAGGCGGCCAGGGCGAGCAGGAGCAGCGAGCCGCCGACCATGGTGCCGCTCTGCCAGGAGATCCAGGCGAACGAGCTGTCGACGAACGAGATCCAGATCAGCAGCAGGCTGACCCCGGCGGCGATGAGCGACGCGCCGAGGTAGTCGATCTTGACGTTGTCCCGGCGCACGGTGGGCAGGCGCAGCGTGGCCTGGAGCAGGACCAGCGCGACGACCGCGACGGGGACGCCGACGAAGAAGCACCAGCGCCAGCCGAGCCAGGAGGTGTCCACGATGAGACCGCCGAGCAGCGGGCCACCGACGGTCGCGAGGGCCATCACGCCACCGAGGTAGCCGTTGTACCGGCCGCGCTCGCGCGGCGGGATCATCGCCGCGATGGCGACCTGGACGAGGGCCTGCAGGCCGCCGACGCCGATGCCCTGGAACGCGCGGGCGCCGATGAGCTGGCCGGCGTTCTGCGCGAAGCCGGCGGCCACCGAGCCGGCCAGGAAGACCACGATGGCGGCCTGGATGAGGATCTTCTTGTTGAACAGGTCGGCCAGCTTGCCCCAGATGGGGGTGGTCGCCGTCGCGGTGAGCAGGGTGGCGGTGACCACCCAGGTGTACTGGGTCTGCGAGCCGTTGAGCGCTCCGATGATCTTCGGTAGGGCGGTCGAGACGACCGTGCCGCTGAGCATGGCGACGAAGAGCACCAGCAGCAGACCGCTGAGTGCTTCCAGCGTCTGTCGCTTGCCCATGGGCTCGGCTGCGGTGGGTGCGCTCATGCGGCCACCTCGCTGCGCTCGGCGGCCGCACGAGGCTCCGCCGCACTGCGTCTGATGATTCGCTCGCTGCGCTCGCTCATTGCGCGTCCTCCAGGTTTGTCGTGGTGTGCGAGGGCGACCTCGATGTCGCGGGTGAACCGGCCGAGCGCGGCGGACAGCGCCGCCACCTCGCCGGGGGTCCAGTCGGCGAGCGCTCGGGCGAGCACGCCGCCGTACCAGTCGTAGGTGTCGGCCAGGGCCGCCCGGCCGGCCGCGGTGACGGTCAGGTGGCTGGCCCGCCGGTCGCTGGGGTCGGCACGCCGGTCGACCAGGCCGTGCGCGACCAGGGCGGCGACCGCCCGGCTGACGGTCGACGGGTCGAGCCGGGTCCGCTCGGCCAGTTCCCGGGCGTGGCACCCGGTGGCGCAGCGGTCGATGTGCATGAGGAGGCCCACCAGGCCGGGCGGCACGACCGGCCGGTCGTCGGCGCGCTGTTGCTTGAGCAGCCGCACGCCGGTCAGCAGCTCCTGCAGGCGCGTGCCGAGTTCGCGGGTGGCGGGGTCCACGGTTGTCCTCCAGACGGAGTTGGTTGCCTCAAGCAATAATTGGCGAATCTTGCGCAGTAGGCAAGTTTGCTCGTTGAGAAATGGATCACGTAGGCTGGTGCGCATGTCGGAGGGCACCGGGCTGCGGGAACGCAAGAAGGCGGCGACCCGGCTCGCCCTGCACGAGGCGGCGCTGCGCCTCGCGGTGGAGCAGGGACCGGAGCGGGTCACCGTCGAGGCGATCGCGGACGCCGCCAACGTCTCCCGGCGGACCTTCTCCAACTACTTCTCCAGCAAGGAGGAGGCGCTCTTCCACGGCGACACCGTGCGGCTACGCCGGATGCTGGAACTGCTGCGCGAGCGGCCCACCGACGAGCCGCCGTGGACCGCGCTGAGCCGGGCCGCCCTGCAACAGGCCGGCGAGATGTTCGAGGACCCCACCGTGTCCTGGCTCACCCGACGCCGCCAACTGCACGGACACCCCGGCCTCCTCGCGCACCAGGTCGCCGCGTACGGGGCGATCGAGCGGGAACTGGCGGGTGAGCTGGCCCACCGGCTCACCGGTCCCGACCCCGCCTTGCGCTCCCGGATCCTGGCCGCCGCCTTCCTGGCCACCCTGCGGGTCGCCGTCCAGTACTGGTTCGAACAGCCGGACGGCCCGCTGGTCGACACGCTCCGGGCCACGCTCGCCCTGGCCGCCCCCGCCGCCGCGACCGAGGGCCGCACCAGCGCGCACCGCTGACGCCGGACGCGGACGATGTCGTACGGCGGAGTTACCGTCCGTCCCGTGGTCACCGTCGATGACGTCCGGGCGCTGGCCCGGACGTTGCCCCGCACCAGCGAGCACCTGATCCGCGACCGGATCAAGTTCCGTGTCGGCGCCATCGTCTACGTCGCGTTCTCCCGCGACGAGCGGACGATGGGCTTCGGCTACCCGAAGGAGCAGCGGGACGGCCTCATCGCCGCCGAGCCGGACCTGTTCTTCCTCCCCCGCCCGTCCGACCTGCGGTTCAACTGGGTGTGCTGCCACCTCGAGCGGCTCGACCACGACCAGATGACCGAGCTGGTCACCGAGTCGTGGCGGATGGTGGTGCCGAAGTTCCTCGCCAAGCAGCGGCTGGGCGACTGAGCCCGGCCGTCACAGCCCGTCGATCAGCTCGGCGACGTGGGGCCGGGCCGGTCGCGCGCCGGGCGACCAGCGGGACGACCGACGGCCCGGCCCATGCCGGCGGATTCGGCCGCGCGCGCCGGGGCGGCGCTGACAGACTCGTCGGGTGGGCGGGAAGGGGTGGCGGGGACGGCTGGGGCCTGCTGTCCCGATCGCCCCGGCCGCGCGCGTGGACAAGTTCGAGGTCTTCTTCGAAGTGAGGCCGCCTGGCGGGCCCGCTGGCACGACGAGGGCCCGGAGCAGCCGGCGCAGTGACGCACGCAGAAGGGCCGACCGTCCGGAATGGTGGGACAGCCCGGGCCGTAGCATCTGCGCGTGATCGAGATCGGCACCGAGGTCGAACTGTTCCACCCGCCTGCCCGGGTCTGGCGAGCGTTGACCGACACGGCGTACCTCACCAAGTGGTTCGTCGAGACCGCGCCGGCGGCGGACGCCCCGGACCGGCTGCTGCTGCGGACGGCGGGGCTGCCCGGCTTCGACGCCGACGTCGAGGCGACCGTGGTCGAACGGCAGGCGCCGGAGCGGCTGGTGCTGCATTGCCAGGAGGGCGACCGGCAGACCGTGCTGACCTGCACGATCGCCCCCACCAGCCACGGCTGCCGGCTGTCCCTGTACGAGATGCTGGAGCAGGGCGAGTGGAACGACGCACAGGGCGACCGCCGAGCGGAGCAACACGAGCAGGCGCTGGCCGTACGGCTGCCGGCAATCCTCGACTGGCTGGCGTTTCAGCAGGTCGACCTGCGCCGCGCCGAGGGCGGACTGACCGCCGAACTGCCGGTGGTCCGGTTGCTCGGGGACGGCCGGGCCCGGACCAGGCGCCTGTGGGCGGTGGTCATCGGCGCGCTGGCCTGCCTCGCGCTGCTGGTCGGGGCGGGGGTGTGGGCGACCCGGCGGCCGGCCGCTCAGCTACCGGACACCACACCGCAGTCCGCGCCGCTGGTCCTGCCCAGCGCCACCAGCCGCGCTCCCCAGCCCACCCCGACCCGCACGGCGGCCGCCGCGAGCCGGCACAGCCCTACCCCGACTCCAACCCCGACCCCGACGGCCACGCCCAGCCGCGCCCCCAGCGCGACGACGCCGGCCGCCCCCGCCCTGACCGCCAGCTACGAGACCGTCTCCGACCGGCTGTTCGGCTACCGGGGCGCGGTGACGATCACCAATCCCGGCAGCGCGGCGAAGGATGGCTGGACGGTACTCGTGACGCTCGGGGCGCGAGCCGAGATCGGCAACGTCAATGGGGCCGACGGCAAGCAGAACGGGCAGGTCGTCACCTTCACCGGACCGGCCGTGCCGGCCGGGGGTTCGCGGACGTTCCGGTTCGACGTCCGAGACCCGGACGCGTCGGCCACGGCGCCCGCCGGCTGCACCATCGACGGCGCGGCGTGCGCCGGCCTGTAGGGCCTGCCCGACCCGGGGCTGCCGGCCGGCGGGCAACCGCCCACGGCGGCCCGCGCCGGGGCGATGTCAGTCCCCGGTCGGCCGGGTGGGTCAGGCCTGCGGCAGGCCCTGGTGGTTGAGGTAGAGCACGACGCGGAACTGCTCACCGTCGTCGTGCAGCAGGAACGAGGAGGCGAGCGGCACCGGTCGGCCGCCGTCCACCCGGGATGCCTCCCAGTCGGTACGGGCGAGGACGTAGCGGTCGTCGAGGCGCTGACAGGTGACGCCGGTCAGCGCCGCGGGGCCGAGCCCGAGGTCGGCGAAGAGTTGCGCCCGACGGGGCAGCGCGGCGAGGAACGCGGCCCGGGGGACGGGCCGGGCGCCGGTGTCGTCGGCCAGGAGGAACGGGTCGGCGAAGCAGTCGTCGACAGCGGGGCTGTCCGCGGGGCCGGCGGCCGGCCCGACCGCGGCGAGGAAGCTACGGACGCGGCTGTCGAGCGGGACGGTGGAAGCGTCGGGCAACGTGACTGGTCCTTCCCGGAGGGCGACCGCGCCGGGATGGCGGGCCGTCGGTGGAACCCCGGGCGGCGCGACGGGACACACCCCCACGGAGCCGCCACGCTACCAGTCAGAAGCGGACATAATACCACGTTACTTCACAGAAATCAAGTGCCACCCGGTTCACTCACCTCGCCGTTCAGCCGATGCCCCGGCTCGGGAACGGCGACCGACGACGACGGACAAAGGGTGAACTGAAGCGCCCCGCCACCGGGGAACCGGTGACGGGGCAGGGAACGCGGCACGCTCGTGCAACTACGGGGCGGCGCGGAGTCCGCCCCGGCGGATCAGGCCTCGGCGAGCTGGCCGCGCAGCTTGGCCAACGCGCGGGCGAGCAGCCGGGACACGTGCATCTGGGACACCCCGACGCGGGCGGCAATCTCGCTCTGGGTCAGGTTGCCGTAGAAGCGGAGGGTGAGGATCCGCTGCTCCCGCTCGTCCAACGTGGCCAGCGCCGGCCCGAGCGAGGCGCGCAGCTCGGCCAGCTCGTACTCGCCGTCCTCGGTGCCGAGGGTGTCGCCCAACTCGGTGGCGCTGTCGCCGTCGCCGATCGGGGTCGACAGCGAGACGGCGTTGTAGGCGCGGGCCCCTTCCAGGCCCTCGAGGACCTCTTCCTCGGTGAGGTCGAGATGGGCGGCGATGTCAGCCACCGTGGGGGCCCGGTTGAGGGTATGGGTCAACGTGCTGTTCGCCTCGGAGATGCGCAGCCGCAGCTCCTGGAGGCGACGCGGCACGCGGATGTTCCAGGTGCGGTCGCGGAAGTGCCGCTTGATCTCGCCGAGGATGGTCGGGATGGCGAACCCGGCGAAGTCGACGCCGCGGGAGGCGTCGAACCGGTCCACCGCCTTGATGAGGCCGAGGGCCGCCGTCTGGGCCAGATCGCCGGTAGGCTCACCCCGGCCGCTGTAGCGAGCGGCGAGGTGGTTGGCCAGCGGCAGCCACGCCTCGACAACCTGGTTGCGCAGGGCCGGCCGGTCCGGATGCTCCGCGGGCAGCGCGGCAAGGGCGGCAATCAGCTCGCTGGCCCGGGTCTCCTCGCCGCTGGTCGCCGTGCGGTGCACGTCCGTGGTCGTCGTCGGCGCGATGGTCGTCGTAGTCATACTGCCCTTCCTGTCCTGGGGAGACGGGGCTCCCAGCACCGGTCGTGTCAGTCACCCTAGACCAACGGTCGTCATCCAATCAACCGAACGGACGATGGATATAGCGCCCATAAACTGGCAATCTGGTACCAACTCGCCGCACGGCGGGGGTGGCGCGCGCCACCAAACCCGCCGTCGACGAGAATTCACCCGGGTCAGTTCGGTCAGCCCTGGCGGGCCTTCTGCCGTGGGTCCGCCTTGTTGAGCACGAAGACCTTGCCGCGCCGGCGCACCACGATCGAGTTGACCTTCCGCTTCAGCCCACGGAGAGAGCTACGGACCTTCATTCCGGTTCACCCCGTTCCTGCTGGATTCTCGGCCGTCCTGATCGCGTACCCGACGTCGGCGTGGCCATGCGGGCAGGGGTGGTCGGGAGACGGCCGCCGGCCGCCGGGTGGCCACCCGGCGGCCGTCCCGCTGTCAGGCGATCGTGCAGGGGATGCCGTCGAGGGTGAAGGAGCCGGGCTTCCCGGTGTTACCGCTGTGGTCGGTGCCATGCCTGGCCGACGGCCCGTCGGCGGACCTCGTCGAGCATCTCGTCGACCGAGCCGGCCGGGTCGGTCACCGGGAACTGCACCGCCCGCACCACCGACTCCGGGTCGATCAGCAGCGTCAGCCGCTTGAACCGTGGCACCCCACCCGCCCGGAACGTGGGCAGCAGCAGGCCGGCGCCGAGCCGACCGTCCTCGTCGGACAGCAGCGGGTACGGCAGGCGGGCGTGCTCGGCGAAGGCCCGCAGCTGGTCCGGCCGCTGGGTGCTCGCCCCGCGTACCTCGGCGCCGGCGGCCCGGAAGAGCTCGTGCCGGTCGGCGTAGGTACGGGACTCGAGAGTGCATCCGACGGCGCCGGGGATCTCCCCCCAGGCCGGCGGAGGGCCCTGGGTCCCCGGCGCGAACGCACCCGGGAACAGGTAGAGCACGGTCCACCGAGCGGGCACGGCGGGTGGTTCCGCCCCACCGTCGTGCCGGCGCAACGTCATGTCCGGTATGCAGCGACCCACCAGGCGGTGCACCCGGCGCGCCTCGGCGGAGTCGGCGTCCGCCGTGGCGGTGAGCTCACCGTCACCCATCACGTGCCGGGTCCCCCAGTCCTGCAGAGCGACCAGCACGGGCAGCAGCGCCTCGCCCTTGCCGGTCAGCAGGTAGTCGTGGCGCGGCGGGTGGGCCGAGTACGGCCGGCGGCGCAGCACCCCCTGCTCGACCAGGCCGCCGAGCCGTTCGGTGAGCGCCCGCCGGCTGACCCCCAGTTCCCGCTGCAGCGCGTCGAACCGCGTGGTGCCGCCGGCGATCTCGCGGACGATCAGGAAGGTCCACCAGTCGCCGAGCACGCCGAGCGCCTGCGCGATGCCGCAGTCGGCGTCGCCGAGATCCGCGCGCCTCACACTCCACCTCCCGCTCGGCCGGCCGCCTCGACTATAGTCCGTTCCAGATTGGAACTCACTGGCTCGGATCGGGGGTTGGCGGCATGTCCGTCGGGCAGGGGGCCGGGGTGTTCTGGCGCTGGTGGACGGCCGGCACGTCCAGCTCGGTGGGGTCGGCGGTCGGCGCGGTCGCGCTGCCGCTGACCGCGCTCACCGTGCTGGACGCGTCCGCGTTCGAGATGGGGTTGATCGCCGCCGCGAACTACGTCGCCTGGCTGGTGATCGGGCTGCCCGCCGGCGTGATCGTGCAACGGCTGCCGCTGCGCGGTGCGCAGGTCGGCGCCGATCTGGCCCGGGCGCTCGCGGTCGCCTCCATCCCGCTCGCCTGGTGGTGGGACCTGCTGACCATCGCCCAGCTGGTCGTCGTGGCCCTGGTGGTCAGCTTCGCCAACGTGCTCTTCGACGTCGCCAACGCCACGTTCCTGCCGGCCATCGTCTCCCGGGAGCAGTTGCACGCCCGCAACAGCCTCACCTCGGCCACCCACGCCAGCACCCAGCTCAGCGGGCCGTCCCTCGGCGGCCTGGCGGTGCAGGCGCTCGGCGCAGTGCCGGCCGTGCTGGTCGACGCCGCCAGCTACCTCGTGTCCGCCGCGCTGCTGTGGTCCCTGCCCGCCCGCCGCGGCGACGCCCCGGACCGCTGGCCGCCGGTGCGCGCCATGATCGGCGAGGGCTGGCGGTACGTCACCCGCCACCCGGTCATGGGGCCGACCATGTGGACGGCCACCGCGGTGAACTTCGTGTGCGGGGCCCAGCTGGCGGTCTACCCGCTCTACCTGGTCCGGGAGCTGCACGCCCCGGCCGCCCTGGTCGGCGTGCTGCTCGCGGTCGAGGGGGTCGGATCGCTGGTCGGCGCGACGCTGACCCCATGGATCACGAGACGGTGGGGCACCGCCCGGTCCCTGGTGGTCGCCTGCCTGCTCGCGGTCGGGGGCGCGTTCCTGGTGCCGGTCGGCGCCGGCTGGCCGGCATACCTGGCGTTCGCCGCCGGCAACGTGGTCTTCGCCGGCGGCGTGGTGGTGCTCAGCGTGACCACCCGCACCTACCGACAGACCGCCAGCCCGCCGGACCTGCTCTCCCGGGTGATGGCCACGGTCCGCTTCGTCTCCTGGGGCGCGATCCCCGTCGGCGGGCTGGCCGCCGGCGCGCTGGCCGGCCTCGCCGGGGCGCGCGCCACGCTGCTCGTGTTCGCCGCGGCCACGGCGCTGGCCCCGCTGGCCCTGCTCCTCTCCCCCGTCCGCAAGCTGCGCGACCTCACCGACCTGCGGGTCGACGACCCGGCAGAGCGGACCGTCGCGGCGGTCGGCTGACCCGGGGCAGCGTCGCCGTGGGCGCTGCTTCCACGTCGCTGCCGTGCGGCGGCCAGGACCGGGGTGCTCCCTTGACACCGAAAGCTAATGGCATTAGCTTTTTGGCTACAGCGAATAGCTAGCTCCGCGGGGACCCCGTGGCGTTCCTCGCCATCGCTGCCCACACCTCCCCTCAACGAGTCAAGGAGCCCCCGATCAGCCGGATCCGAGTCGGCGCCGCCGCCTTCGCCGCCGCAGCCGTCATGTTCGTCCTCTATCCCGCCCTCCGCCCCTGGCACGACGAGTCCACCGCAGCCGGCGCCCTCGCCGCGATGTCCGCCGGCACCTGGGTGCCCGCGCACACCTTCGCCATGATCGGTTTCATCCTGGTGCCGCTCGGCCTGCTGGCCCTCGCCCAGGCCGTCGCCGGCACCCGGGCCGGCCGCACCGCCGTCACCGCCTTCGTCACCGGTGCGGTCGGCGCCGGCCTGGTGCTGCCCTACTACGGCGCCGAGGCGTTCGGCCTGCACGCGATCGCGACCCAGGCCGCCGCCAACCCGCAGATCGACATCCTCGCCATGGCCGACCAGGTACGGTTCGACCCGGTGGCGGGCACCAGCTTCCTGGCGGGCCTGGTGGCGCTCGGTGTCAGCGCCGCCCTCGCCGCGGCAGCGGTCTGGCGCAGCGGCCGGATGTCCAAACTCAGCGGGGTGCCGTTCGCCCTCGGATTCCTGCTCTTCCTGCCACAGTTCTTCGCCCCGGCGGCCATCCGGATCGGGCACGGCGCGCTGGTCGGCGTCGGGCTGCTCTGGCTCGCCACGGCGCTGTGGCGGACGAACTCCACGCGCTGACCGACCGCCCGGGCCGGCCGGTCCCGCCCGCGTGGCGTGGCGGTCAGTCCGGCAGGACGGCCGCGGCGATCCGGCGGACCCGCTCCGGGTGGGTGAGCACGGCGACGTTGTCGAGGTACTGGTCGACAGCGCCGACCGGCGGGCGGGCCCGCAGGTCCGGGTCGGTGACGGCGGCGTGCAGCGCGGCGACGAACCGGTCCGCGTCCAGGACCAGGAACGGCCGGTGGTGGAACTGCCGGACGCTCGGGTCGACCGGGGCGGCCAGCCCGGTGTCGTTGGTCCAGGCCGCGACGGTCTCCAGCGCCCTGACCAGCCCGGCCTGCCGCTCCGGCCAGCCGCCCGTGCCGAGGGCGGCGGCCAGCGCGTCCAGCACGGGGGCCGCCGGCGGCAGCGCGGCAAAGACGGTGCCCAGCCACTTCGCGTACGGGGGCCAGCGGCGGTGCAGCAGCAAGCCGAGGCGCATCAGGTCCCGGGCCAGCCCGCCGGTCACCACCCGACTGCCCAGCTCGTCGCCGACCTCGGCACACCGGCCGACCAGATGCTCGGCCTGGCCGATCCGGTGCCAGCCGGCTGCCAGCACGTACCGCCACACGTCGTCCGGATACCAGGCCAGCCGGGCGCGAGCAGCGGTCAGCGCCCCGTCGAGCCCGTCGTGGAAGACCGCCCCACCGGTCAGCTCGGCCAGCCGCTGCGTGGGCACGGCCAGCCAGTCCGCCACCCCCAGCCCGGCGCGCGGATCGCAGCCGAGCCGCCCGCGCAGCCACCCGCCCAGCTCGTCGACGCTCACCCCGTGCCGGTCGCCGTCGGCCCGCACCACGCCCAGCCGGACGTCCGGGCCGCCGGCGAACCGGGTCGGCCAGCCGAGGAACTCCGCCGGCAACTCCGCGTCCAGGAGCGCACGCACCGGCGCGACGTCGGCGGGATCGGCGACGAAGAGCTGCGTACGCGGCCCCCAGTCGTGGTCGGTGGAGCGCGGGGTGTCCAGCCCGAGCAGCTCCGAGCCGCCGTCGAGCAGCCCGGCGGCGTACCGGACGGCGGGCAGGCGGCGGGCCAGCAGCGGGGCGAGCACCTCGTCGTGGAAGCGCCGGCAGAGCGTCAGGCCGGGTACGAACGCCATGCCGTCAGTCTGCCGGGCGCGCACCGGGCCACCCACCGGTTATCGGTCCACCGGCCGGTCGACGTGGATAACCTGGGGGAAAGAGTCCAGGGAGGCGGGGCGGTGTCGGAGACCGGTCGGGGGGCCGTACGGCGTCGCCGGCTGTTGTGGGCCGGCGTCCTCGCCGTGGTCGGGCTGGCGCTGCTCCTGGTCGGCCTGATCGTCGCCAGCGGGACCCTGGCCTGGGTCGAGGTGGTGCTGGCGGTCGTCCTGCTGGTCGCGAGCTACGCGCTGCAGCGGGTGGCCCGCCGGGAGACGCTGTACCGCCGCGACGGCGGCTGACGGCCGGGCGGCACCGATCGCCGTCCCCCACCTCGTCACACCGCTGTGCCAGGCTGGTGCCGTGGCACACCGACCCCCGATCCTGCTGATCGACTCCCCCAGCCTCTACTTCCGCGCCTACTTCGGCATCCCCGAGTCCGCCGCGAAGACCGACGACGGCCAGCCGGTCAACGCCGTCCGCGGCTTCCTCGACATGCTGGCCCAGCTGATCCGCACCCGCCGGCCCGACCGGATGGTCTGCGCACTCGACCACGACTGGCGCCCGGCGTGGCGGGTGGAGCTGCTGCCGTCGTACAAGGCGCACCGGGTCGCGCCGGAGGGCGGCGAGGTGGTCCCGGACACCCTCTCCCCGCAGGTGCCGATGATCCTGGAGGTGCTCGACGCGTTCGGCATCACCGCCGTCGGCGCCACCGGCTACGAGGCCGACGACGTGCTCGGCACCCTGTCGGTGACCCAGCCCGGCCCGGCTGAGGTGGTCTCCGGCGACCGGGACCTGTTCCAGCTCGTCGACGACGCCCGCCAGGTGCGGCTGCTCTACATCGGGCGGGGCGTTTCCAAGCTGGAGGACTGCGACGACGCGGCCGTCCGGGCCCGCTACGGCGTCCCCGCCGACCGGTACGCCGACTTCGCCGCCCTGCGCGGTGACCCGAGCGACGGGCTGCCCGGGGTGCCCGGGGTGGGCGAGAAGACGGCCGCCCGGCTGATCGAGCGGTACGACGGGCTGGACGGCATCCTCGCCGCCCTGGACGACCGGGGCGCCGGCTTCGCCCCCGGGCTGCGGACCAAGCTGGAGGCGGCCCGGGACTACCTGGCCGTCGCGCCGAAGGTGGTGCGGGTCGCCACGGACGTACCGCTGCCGCAGCTGGCCACCGCGCTGCCGACCGCGCCCGCGGACCCGGACCGGCTGCTGGAGCTGGCGCAGCGGTGGAACCTCGCCGGCTCGTGCCGCCGCCTGGTGGACGCCGTCGCCACCGGGTCCTGACCGGCGGCGTCGCTCCCGCCCGCCGCCGGAGCCGCCGGGACGGCAGCGGCCACGCCTGATCAGGCGGCGCCGTGGTAGGCCAGCACCCCCCGCTTGACGGCGGCGATCGCCTGCCGGGCGGTGGCCCGCAGCTCGGTGGAGGCGCCGCCGGAGTCGGCGAGCTGACCCAGCAGGTCGACCACCTGCCGGGCCCAGCGGACGAAGTCGCCGGCGGGCATCTCACCGTCGATCTGGTGCCCGCTGGCGAGGACCTTGGCGAGGGCCTCGCCGCGCGCCCACCGGTAGATCGGCCAGGCGAAGCCGAGATCCGGCTCCCGGGTGACGGCGAGGCCACGGGCGGCCTCGTCCGCCTCGATGTCGCTCCACAGCTTCAGCGTCTCGTCGACCGCGTCGGCGACCGGCCCACGCGGCAGCGAGACCCGCTCGTCCACGTCCCGGCGGGCCTCGAATACCACCACCGACACGGCGGCGGCCAGCTCGGCCGGGGACAGGCCGTCCCACACCTTCCGGCGCAGGCACTCGGCGACCAGCAGATCGGCCTCGGTCCAGATCCGGCCGAGCATCCGGCCGGCGTCGGTGACCTCGCCGTCGGCGGAAAGGTAGCCCCGCGCGGTCAGCAGCGCCACGATCCGGTCGAAGGTACGGGCCAGCGACCCGGTCCGGCCGGCGACCCGCTGGCGCAGCTCCTCGGTGTCGCGCTCCAGGCGGCGGCTCCGCTCCGCCCAGCGGGCGTGCTCCTCCCGGTCCGGGCAGGCGTGGCAGGGGTGCCGGCGCAGCTCGGCGCGGAGCTGGCTGAGCCGGTGGTCCTCGCCGACCGCCTGCTTGGAGCGCCCGCCCCGCCGGCCGCCGTGCCGGTCCAGCCCGGTGCCGCTGACCGCCGCGGCGAGATCCCGCCGCGCCGCCGGGGACCTGTGGTTGAAGTGCTTGGGCACCCGGATCCGGGCGAGCACCTCGGCCGGGGTGGTGAAGTCGCCGGGGGTGACCCGCCCGGCCCAGCGGTCCTGGGTGAGCACCAGCGGGCGCGGCTCGCCGAAGCCGCCGGTGGCCGGGTCGAGCACCACCGCCAGGCCGGCCCGCCGCCCGGACGGCACCCGGATCACATCACCCACCCGCAGCCGCTCCAGCGAGGCGATCGCGGCCGCCTTGCGCTGGGTCTGCCCCTGCCGGGCCAGCGCCCGCTCGCGGTCGGCGATGGCCACCCGCAGGGCGAAGTACTCGTCGAAGTCGCCGTGGTGGCAGGCCGCCTCCGCGCCGTACGCCTCGATCATCTCCGTGTTGCGCTGCACCTGCCGCGCCAGGCCGACCACCGACCGGTCCGCCTGGAACTGCGCGAACGAGGACTCCAGCAGCGCCCGGGCCGGCTCCGCGCCGACGCTGCCGACCAGGTTGACCGCCATGTTGTACGACGGCCGGAAGCTGGACCGCAGCGGGTAGGTGCGGGTGGAGGCGAGGCCGGCGACGTGCCGGGGGTCGGTCTCCGGCGACCAGACCACCACCGCGTGCCCCTCGACGTCGATGCCCCGCCGGCCGGCCCGCCCGGTGAGCTGCGTGTATTCCCCCGGGGTGAGGTCGACGTGCGCCTCGCCGTTGAACTTCACCAGGCGTTCCAGCACCACGCACCGGGCCGGCATGTTGATGCCCAGCGCCAGGGTCTCGGTGGCGAAGACCGCCTTGACCAGGCCGCGGACGAACAGCTCCTCGACGACCTCCTTGAACGCGGGCAGCATGCCGGCGTGGTGGGCGGCGAGCCCGCGCTCCAGCCCGTCGAGCCACTCCCAGTAGCCGAGGACGGAGAGGTCCTCGCCGGGAATGGCGGTGACCCGGGACTCGACCACCCGGCGGATCTCCGCCCGCTCCTCGGGGGTGGTGAGCCGTAGCCCGGCCGCGAGGCACTGCTGCACGGCGGCGTCGCAGCCGGCCCGGCTGAAGATGAACAGGATCGCCGGGAGCAGCCCCTCCCGGTCGAGCCGGTCGACGATGTCGGGACGCATCGGGCCGCGCCAGCGTGGGCCGCGCCGGCCGGCGCCGGGGCCGGCGCTGCGCCCCTCCCCCAGCTCGAGGCGGCGCATCGTGTCCCGGGTGTAGCGCAGCAGCTCGGGGTGCACGTCGTGCTTGCGGGCGGCGTCGGCGTCGTGGAACAGGTCGAACATCCGCTTGCCGACCAACATGTGCTGCCAGAGCGGCACCGGCCGGTGCTCGCTGACCACCACCGCGGTCTCGCCCCGCACGGTGACCAGCCAGTCGGCGAACTCCTCGGCGTTGGAGACGGTCGCCGACAGGGAGACCAGAGTGACCGAGGCGGGCAGGTGGATGATCACCTCTTCCCACACCCCGCCGCGGAACCGGTCGGCGAGATAGTGCACCTCGTCCATCACCACGTAGGCCAGGCCCTCCAGCGTGGCCGAGCCGGCGTAGAGCATGTTGCGCAGCACCTCGGTGGTCATCACCACCACAGGGGCGTCGCCGTTGATCGCGTTGTCGCCGGTGAGCAGGCCGACCTGCTCGGCGCCGTAGCGGTCCACCAGGTCGTGGTACTTCTGGTTGGACAGCGCCTTGATCGGGGTGGTGTAGAAGCACTTGCGCCGCATGGGCGGCCCGCCGCCGTCGGCCGCCGTCGGGCCGCCCCGCAGCGCCAGGTGTACGGCGAACTCGCCGACCACCGTCTTGCCGGCGCCGGTCGGCGCGCAGACCAGCACCCCGCTGCCCCGCTCCAGCGCCTCGCACGCCTCGCGCTGGAAGTCGTCGAGGCCGAACCCCAGCTCTTGGGCGAATTCGTGCAGGGCCGGGAAGGCGGAGGCCTGCGCGGCCCGGCGGCGCGCCGCGGCGTACCGCTCGGCGGGGCTCGACATGCCTTCAAGATTAATCGGTACGGCCGACGACCACCGGCCAAGGCCGTCCGGCAGGGCGGTCGGTGCGGGTCGGTAGGGTGCACGACGTGCCGGACCATGCCGAATCCCCCCAAGCCTCGAGCGGCGCCGACGACGCCGTCCGCCCGAGCACGTCCCGCCGGCCCGTGGAGGCGGTGCTCTTCGACTTCCACGGCACGCTCGCGCAGGTGGAGGAGCCGCGCGAGTGGGTGCAGGCCGCCGCGGCGGCGTGCGGGGTGGAGCTGGACCGGGTCCGGGCCACCGCGCTGGCCGACCGGCTGCTGACCGCCGGGCGGGCCGGCGGCCCGCTGCCGGCCCGGGTACCGCCCCGGCTCGCCGAGCTGTGGGCCGACCGTGACCTATACCCGCACGCCCACCGCGGCGCGTACACCGGGCTCGCGGAGACGGTCGACGTCGGCATCGAGGGGTTCGCCGACGCGCTCTACGAGCGGGTGCTGATCCCGGACGGCTGGGTGCCGTACCCGGACACCGAGGCGGTGCTGACCACGCTGCGGGCCGCCGGGGTGAAGGTGGCGGTGGTCAGCAACATCGGTTTCGACCTCCGGCCGCTCTTCGCCGCCTGGAAGCTCGACGGCCTGATCGACGCGTACGCCCTGTCGTACGAGGTGGGACGTTGCAAGCCGGACCCGGGGATCTTCTGGCGGGCGTGCGGGATGCTCGGCGTCGATCCCGAGCGGGCGCTGATGGTGGGCGACACCCCCGCCGACGCGGGGGCCGTGCAGGCCGGCTGCGCCGTGCTGGTGCTGCCCTGCGCCGACGCCGGCAGTCCCAACGGGCTCGGCGCGGTACTCGACCTGGCCCTGCGTCCCGACGCATGATCCGCCCCAGCTCGGGGACACGGGAAGGTCGGCGATGCCCGGGCAACGCCGGCTCGGCGACCCGCTGGGCAGCGGCCGCCAAGGTCACCCCCGGCGGCCCGGTCAGCGAAGCAGCCGCACCGCCCCCGGCACCGCGCTGATCCGCACCGGCAGGTCGAACGCCCGCTCCCCGTCCGCGTAGGTGGTGATGCCGGCCGCGTCCAGCTCCACCGTACGGGCCCGGTAGCTGCGCACGAGTGGGTGCGCGACGTGCGTGCCCTGGTAGATACGGGGCTTGACCCGGATCAGGGTGCGCCGGTCGAACCGTCCGCCCACCACCACGTCCAGCAGCCCGTCGGTCGGATCGGCATCCGGGCAGATCCGCATGCCGCCGCCGTAGCTGGCGCAGTTGCCGACCGCGACGAGCACCCCGTCCAGCTCGTGCTCCACGCCGTCGAGGCGCAGCCGGTAGCGGCGCGGCCGCAGTCGGGCCAGCTCGACCAGGATCGCCAGGTCGTAGCGGCGGGGCCCGCGGGGCCAGCGCATCCGGTTGGCCCGCTCGTTGACGATGGCGTCGAAGCCAGCCGCCAGCACCGCCCCGTACCAGCGGACGCCACCGTCGGCGCTGGTCAGCCGGGCCAGGTCGACGGGGTGGGTCCGGCCGCCCCGCAACGCGTCGACGATCACCTCGACGGCCGCGACCGGGTCGGCGGGGAAGCCGGTGTCGGCGGCGAAGTCGTTGCCCGTGCCGGCGGGGACCGGGCCGAACGGCACCGCCGTACCGGCGACGGCCTGCAACGCCCGGTGCACCGTGCCGTCCCCGCCGACCGCCACCAGCGCGGCGGCGCCGTCGGCGACCGCGGCGCGGCAGGCCGCCTCGGCCTCGTCCGGGGTGGCCGCCTCCAGCAGCCGGACCGGCCGGCCGGCGCCCGCCAGCCGATCCACCAGCCCGGGCAGCAGGCCACGGTGCCGCCCACGGCCGGCGGTCGGATTGGCCAGCACGGCGACGGGGCCGAGGGGAACAAGATCGTGCGCGGTCACGGCGAGCACCGTACGGCACGACCCACCCCGCTCACCAGGGGAGAAACCCGTGCTCACCGCCCGGCCACGCCGCCCGGGGAACCACGGCGCAGCCAGGTGAGGCTAAGCGGGGGTCGGCGGACCCTGGGGCGGCGGGGCGGTCAGGGCCGAGGGCGGGCCAACCCGATGCCGATCACATCGATCCGGCCCCACCGTCCGGGCACGTCGAGCAGTTCCACCCGGCCGAACCGGGGTGGCACCGACGGCGACATCAGCAGGTGTTCCCCGGACGGCTCCAGCCCGAGCAGGGCGCGCAACAGCAGGAAGACGGTACCGGTCGCCATCGCCTGCGGACTGTTCGCCGTCGGGTAGCGCACCGGGTAGCGGGTCAGCTCGCGGCGATAACCGGCGAACGCCTCCGGCAACCGGCCCTGGAAGTACCGGGACGCGTCGATCATGGCCTCGGCGATCCGGCCGGCCTCCGCGACAAGCCCGTACCGGCGCAGCCCCCAGGCGATCAGCGCGTTGTCGAACGGCCACACGGCGCCGACGTGGTAGCCGAGCGGGTTGTACCGCGCCTGCCCCTCGGCGAGGGTCCGCACGCCCCAGCCGGAGAAGAGCCGCGGGCCGAGCAGGTGCTCGGCGACCTGCCCGGCCCGCTCCGGCGGCACGATCCCGCTCCACAGCAGGTGGCCCATGTTGGACGCCAGCGCGTCGACCTGCCGGCCGTCGCCGTCTAGGGCGAGCGCGTAGTAACCCCGGTCGGCGATCCAGAAGTCCCGGTCGAAGCGCTCCCGCAGGGCGGCCGCCTCCCGCTCCAACTGCTCGGCGTACACCGGGTCGCCCCAGAACTCCCGGGCCATCCGGGCCCCGCGCAGCTTCGCGTCGTACGCGTACCCCTGCAGCTCACAGAGGGCCACGGGCGGCGCGGCCAGCCGCCCGTCGGCATGGCAGATCGCCTCCGGGGAGTCCTTCCAGCCCTGGTTCTCCAGCCCGGCCTGCTCGTTGCGCCGCAGGTACCGGATGTAGCCGTCGCCGAGGAGGTCGCCGTACTCGTCGATCCAGTGCAGCGCCGCGCGGGCCTCGTGCTCGTACTCCCGCACCAGGTCCGCGTCGCCGGTCCACTTCTCGCACTCGTCGAGCAGGATCACATAGAGCGGCGTGGTATCGGCGCTGCCGAAGTACGGGGAGTCCGGCCGCTCCTCGAAGGCCGCCAGCTCGCTGTAGCGGAACTCGCGCAGGATCTTGCCCGGCTCCTCGTCGCGGAAGTCGTCCAGCACCGAGCCCTGGTCGATGCCGAGCATCCGCAGCGTCGCGGTGGCCAGTTCCGGAGCCACCGGCAGGGCCTCGAAGCTGGTCAGGATGGCATCCCGCCCGGTGATAGTGGCGACCCACGGTAGGCCGGCGGCGGGCATCGCCTCGTCCGGCAGGGTCAGCGGCGAATACCGCAGCGACGCCAGGTCCACCAGGCTGCGCCGATAGGCGTCGGTCAGCGCGTCCCAGTCGCAGCAGAGCTGGGGCGCCCGGTCCACCCACGCCGTCAGGTCCTGGTGCCGCTCGGCGGCGCTGCGCCGGGGTCGCCCCTCGAACACCTCCCGGACGTCCCGGCCGTCGGGGCGTGGCACCAGCGACCGCACCCGCAGCGTGGTCGTCCAGCCCTGCTTGGGAGCCACCCGCACCGCGTACGTCAGCCCGCGCTCATCGATCCGCGCCGGCTCGCTGCTCGAGACCACCGTCTCGCGTTGAAACCGTTCCCGCCGGTAGCCGAGGCGCAGGCGGCGTTCCTCGATCCGTTGGTAGAACCGCCCCGGCGGAATGCGCTCCTGATCGATGGCGCGAATCGGCGCGAAGTCGTTCGCCACGTCCAGCCGTACGGTGAAGTCCACCGGCACCCGGTCGTGGTTGAGCACGGTCAGCCGCTCCTCGAACACGCCACCGGTGATGGAGCGTTCCCGGATCACCGAGGACTTGGCGTCCACGTAGTGGGTCGGGGCGCCCGGCACGAGGAAGAAGCGCAGCGTGACATGGTCCCGTTCGGCGAGGGACAGCGGGTGCAGGCGGTCGCCGTCCAGGGTGAGTCGCCACAGCGACAGGAACCGGGTGTCGAAGTCGAAGAAGCCGCTGGGGTTGCTGGGCGTCGCCTCGATGTCGCCGTTGTCCTCGCTGAGCACGAAGATGTTGCCGTCCATCACGCGGACCAGGTTCGACGTCATCCGCGCTCCCCACGTCCGCCCGCCACGGCCCGCGGGTGGCGTCCCCCGGCCGGCGCGGGGAAGAGGCGCTCCAGCAGGATCACGAAACGGAACCGCCCCTCGGCGGTGATGTCGTTGCGCAGCCATGCCGGGAGGGGCTTCGCCTCGCCGCGGGCCATCCGGGCGAAGAAGTCCCGGTCGGTGCGGAAGACCGTGTCGGCGTCGCGCCGCTCGCGGCACACCGTGACCCGGCCGTCGGCGATGGTCAGATGCCAGACGTCGACGCCGTCGGGCCCGTCCAGCTCGAACCGGACCGTGCCGGCGGTGCGGCGGTGCAGCCGTTCCGGAGGCCGACGGGCGAGCCGCGCGAAGTACGCCTCGATCGGATCGGACACCGCACGCCTCCCAGGAGAGGGCCGTCGCACCGGGCGGCCCGGCGGGTGGTGCGGCCCAGCGGCGGCGACGACGGACGCGACCGGATCCTGCTCCGGCGCCGCCTCAGACTATCGCCGAGGTCCGGGCCGGACGCCCGGATCGTCGGAACTGCGGGGCGGTGCCGCCGGCGTGGTGCGGGCGGGCAGGATGGCGGGATGCGCATCGTGTCCCTGCTACCTTCCGCCACCGAGATCGGCTACGCGCTCGGCCTCGGGGACGAACTGGTCGGGGTCACCTTCGAGTGCGCGGTGCCGGCCGCGTACCGGGCCGGCACGACGGTGGTGGTGGGCGGCCGGGACACCCGCGGCATGAGCCCCGGCGAGATCGACACGTACGTGCGGGCGCAGCTCGCCGCCGGCGCGGACCTCTACACCCTGCACGCGGGCGCCCTGGCCGGGCTGGACCCCGACCTGATCCTCACGCAGGACCTGTGCCGGGTCTGCGCGCTGCCCTCCGGGCGGGTGGCGGACGCCGTGGCCCACCTGGGCTGCCGGGCGGAGGTGCTGTCGCTCGACCCGTACACGCTGCCGGACGTGCTCGGCACGATCCGGGCCGTCGGCGCGGCGGCCCGGGTGCCCGACCGGGCGGAGGCGCTGGTGGACGGCCTGCGCACGCGGCTCGCGGCGGTCGGCGCGGCGGTGGCCGGCCGGCCCCGGCGGCGGGTGACGGTGGTGGAGTGGGTGGATCCGCCGTTCGGCGCCGGGCACTGGATCCCGGACCTGGTCCGGGTGGCCGGCGGGGAACCGGTGGCCGCCCACCCGGGCACCCGGTCGACGCCGACCACCTGGCCGGCGCTCCAGGCGGCCCGCCCGGAGGTGGTGCTGGTCGCGCCGTGCGGATACCACCTGGACGGGGCGGTCGCGCAGGCCGCGACGGTGGTTCCGCACTTTCCCGGCGCGGAGGTCTGGGCGCTCGACGCGGACGGGCTGATCGTGCGGGCCGGCCCGCGCCTGGTCGACGGCGCCGAGGCGATCGCCGCGATCCTGCACCCGGACGCCGTGCCGCCGCCACCGGAAGGAGCCGTCCGGCGGGTGGCCTGATGCCGCCCGCTACGCGGATCGGCCCGACGGGCGGCCGTCGCGGCCGAGCGGGGCAAGCCGGCGCCAGCGGGGCAGTTCGGTGACCACGGTCGCAAGAGCCAGCGCGGCCACCGCCACGGCGACCGGCCGCGGCCAGGCGAACCACGCCGAGACCGCGGCGGCGACCAGTTGCAAAACCACCAGCGCGACGGTGACCACCCCGGGCACCGGCACGATCGCATGCTTCTTGTCCCCCGGGGTGGCCAGGACAGTGGGCAGGCCGATCAGTACCAGCACCGAGGCGACCGCCAGTGCCACCGAGTGTGGGGCGAGCGCCCACGGCGTGGCGACCCAGGCGACCAGTTCGATGAGGAAACGCAGCGCCGAGGCGAGGTCGGGGCGGCGCGGCGGGCGGTCGTCGATCACGGCGGCCAGTATCCGCCCACCCGGGCCGCCCCGGATACCCGGTTGCCGTCGTCGGCGCGGGCGGGCAGGGTGGACCTGCGACACAGCCCCGATACGCGGAACGCCGTCCCCGGCCAGGGACGGCGTTCCGGTGTACCTGCGGCAAGCGATCCGGTCAGGTCAGGTCATGTCGTCGTAGCGGCGCTCGATCGGCGCCGGCGCGTCGATCGGTTCGGGCGTTCCGATCGGGGCGGAGGCGTCGACGCGCGTTCCGGCCTCGATCGGTTCGGTGGACAGGTCCAGCGGCGACACCTCGTCGTCGGCGACGCCCGCGTACATCTCCCGGCCCCGGCCACGCCGCTTGTCGTTGAGGAAGGCCACGCCGACCGCGACGAAGTAGAGCAGGGAGAGCGCGGCCGCCAGCAGCGTCATGCCGAACGGACCCGGGTCCGGGGTGGCGATCGCCGCGAACGCGAACGACACGAAGATCACCACGCGCCACCAGCTCAGCAGCCGCCGGGCGCTGGCCACCCCGGTGAAGTTGAGCATGAGCAGGATCAGCGGGAACTCGAACGCCACCCCGAACAGCAGGATCATGTTCGTGACGAACGAAATGTACGCGCTGACCTCGAACTGGTTGGACAGCCCGCCCACCCCGGACTCCATCAGGAACCCGAGGCCCTTGTCGACCACGAAGTAGGCCAGCACGGCGCCGGCGGCGAACAGCGGCGCGGCGATCGCCACGAAGACGTACGCCCACTTGCGTTCGTGACGGTGTAGACCCGGGGCGATGAAGGCCCAGAGCTGATAGAGCCAGACCGGCCCGCCGATGATCAGGCCGAGCCAGAGCGCCAGCTTCAGCTTCAGGAGGAAACCGGTCGTCGGCGCCAGCGCCAGCAGGTCCTGGCAGTGCCCCAGCGCGTCCGTTGTGCCGGGCAGCCGGCAGTACGGCCGCTTGAGCACCAGAAACACCGGGTCGGCGAGCCAGAAGCCGGCGGCCAGGCCGGCGACGATCGCCAACGACGCCCGGAACAGCCGGTTCCGCAGCTCACGGATGTGCTCCATGAGCGTCATCGAGCCGTCGGAGGCCCGCTCGAAGTTGCTCGGGCCGCGCTTCTTCAACGCGAAGGCCACGGTGGTGGGCCCTCCGGATCAGTTCTCGCGGACGCGCTGCACCGGGTCGACCGGCTGCTGCGGCTGCGGCGCGTACTGCTGCTGCGGGGGCTGCTGCGGCGCGTACTGCTGCTGCTGGGCCGGGTTCGGCGGGAGCGGCTGGTAGCCGGCCTGCGCGTCGGCCTTCTCCGCCAGGTCGCGGTCATCGTCGTGCAGGCTCTTGGTCTCCGCCTTGATGATCCGCAGCGAGCGGCCCAGCGAACGGGCCGCGTCGGGGAGCCGCTTCGCGCCGAACAGCAGGATCAGCACGACCACGAGTACGGCGATGTGCCACGGCTTGAGGGCACCCATGGGAAGCTCCAGTCGTTCAAATGTCGGTCAGGGGTGGTCGCAGCCCATCGTACGTGGGTCGAAGGGCCTTGCCACCCTGACGGGCCTGCCGGTGCGGGCCCGGTCGGTGAAGTCTCGACCAACCCGAAGTGTCCCGTCAACCACCTGCGGCGGCGCGATCGTGCGCGGAACCGCCCGGGACCGCGCAGCTAGCGCCCGCCGGACCGACCGCCGTCGATCACTTTCCGCGCCTGGCCTTGATCAACGCCAGCCGTTCCTGGGTGACGGTCAGCCGCTCCTGGAGGCCCTCGGCGCGGCTCTGGAGTTCCTCGGCGACCGACCGCATCGCCTCCGCCTCGGCCTGGCGGCGCTGCAGGGCCACCGCCGCCCGGCGCAGCCGGGGCAGCCGCGCCAGCACCGGCCGGACCGCCAGGGCCAGCACGAGGAGCGGGAACAGCACGACCCCGAGCACGATCCACGTCACCACGGCGGTCAGCCTACTGGGTGCGGCCGGCCACCGCCGGGTTGGCGCGATCCACCGGCGTCGCGTACGCGTCGAGCGCGGCGGCCGCCTGGGCGCGGACCTGCTCGGCCAGCTCGGCCGGGGCGACCACGGTGACGTCCGGGCCGAGCCCGAGCACGAACCGCCGCGCCCAGCCCAGGTCGGTGACCCGCAGCGACACCAGCCACTGCTCACCGTCGGCCTCCACCCGCTCGCACGGGTAGTACTCGGTGATCCACCGCTCGCCCCGGCCGACCCGCAGGGTGATCAGCGGCAGGTCGGCCGAGGGCCGGAACACCCCGTCGCTGAGGTCGTGCGGGCGGGCCTGCGGCGGCACCACGGCCGCCTCGTCCAGCTCGGTGACCGCGTCGATCCGGTCGGCCCGGAACAGCCGGACCGCCTCGGCGCGGCGGCACCACGCCTCCACGTACGCCCGGCCGCCGACCATCAGCATCCGCAGCGGGTCGATGGTGCGCTCGGTGGTCTCGTCCCGGGCCGCGGTGTAGTAGGTGATCCGCAGCGCCCGGCCCCGCTCCACGGCCGCCCGCAGCTCACGCACCCGGGCGGTGTCGCCGGGCAGCCGCACCTCCACCGGGGCGCCGGCGAGGTCTCCGGCCGCGCTCTCGATCTTGGCGAGGGCCCGCTCCACCGCCTCCCGGTTGGCCACCCCGGGTGTCTCGGCCAGCATCCGCAGCGCCACCACCAGGGCGAGCGCCTCGTCCGGGGTGAGCCGCAGCGGCCGGTCGATGCCGGCGTCGTAGGTGATGGTCACCCGGTCGCCGTCGAACGCCATGTCGATCAGGTCGCCCGGGCCGTAACCGGGCAGCCCGCACACCCAGAGCAGCTCCAGGTCCTCGCGGAGCTGCCGCTCGGTCACCCCCAGATCGCCGGCCGCCTCGGCGATCTCGATGCCGGGGCGGGCGAGCAGGTAGGGCACCAGGTTGAGCAGCCGGGCGAGCCGGTCCGCCGAGGCGCGGCCACCGCGGGCCGCCGGGCGGGTCACCGGGCACCCCCAGCCACCGCCAGCTCGTCGTGCCGGGCGGCGATCTCCTTCAACCGCTGGATGACCGCCTCGCGGACCTCCGGCGGCTCCAGCACCCGGGCGTCCGGGCCGTAGCCGACCACCTGGCCGGCCAGGTAGTCCGCGTCGGCGTACGGCAGGACCAGGCGGTCGCCGTCCGGCCCGCAGCTGATCTCCACCGCCCAGCGGCGCAGCCCGGCCGCCCGGCCGGGGGCGACCAGCACGGTGGCCCGGCCGGTCCGCTCCACCGGCCCGGACCAGCGGGCCACGTGGCTGATCAGGTCCACCCCGGCGGGCGGCTCGTACGCCCCGGGCTGGCCGGTCACCCGGACCGTGCCCACCACCCGGGACAGCCGGAAGCAGCGGGCCGCCTCGCGGTCCAGGTCGTGGCCGACCACATACCACCGGCCGCGCCAGCAGACCACGCCCCATGGCTGCAGCCGGCGGCGGGTCGGGGCGTCCCGGTCCGGCACCCGGTAGTCGAAGTTGACCTCCCGCCGGTCCCGGGCGGCGGCGGTCAGCGGGGCGAACGCCGGGTCGACCGTGACCATCGGCTCCAGGCCCAGGGTGGCCTGCGGGTCCACGTCGATGCCGGCGGCGCGCAGCTTCGCCAGCCCCGACGAGGCGGCGGCGGCCAGGCCGGCGTGCTGCCACAGCCGCGCGGCGATGCCGACGGCGGCGGCCTCGTCCGGTTCGAGTGGAATGTCGGGCAGGGCGTACTCGCGGGGGGCGATCCGGTAGCCGGGCTCGGCGTCGAAGACGCTGGCCGTGCCCGTCTCCAGCGGCACCCCCAGCTCGCGCAGCTCAGCCTTGTCCCGTTCGAACTTGCGCTGGAACGCCTCGTGGTCCTTGGCGTCGTCCGGGTCGTGCTCGTAGCCGGGCACGGTCGCGGCGATCTGGGCGGCGGTGAGGAACCGTCGCGTCGACAACAGGCAGATCACCAGGTTGACCAGGCGTTCGGTACGGGTCCGGGACACGTGTGAACGCTAGCAGCCCGCGCGTCCTGGGCGTGCACCCACGCGGGCGCGCCGCGCGGAACGCCGCACCCGAGGCGGCCGGGCCCCGCCCAACGCGGGCCGTCCCGCTCGACCGGCGCAGCGCCGACACCGGCCATATGGTGAGCGCATGGCGGAAGCGGAAGTCAAGCGCGAGAGCGTCGGCACGGTCATCCTGGCCGGCTCGGCGAACCTCGCCATCGCGGTCGCCAAGGCCATCGCCGGCCTGCTCTCCGGGTCGGCGGCGATGCTCTCCGAGGCCGCCCACTCGGTCGCCGACACCACCACCGAGGTGCTGCTCTACCTGGCGCTGCGCCGCGGGGCTCGGCCCGCCGACACCCGGCATCCGTTCGGGTACGGCAAGGAGAGCTACGTCTGGGCGTTCCTCGCCGCGTTGTTCACCTTCGTGGTGGGCGCCGGCTTCGCCATCACCCACGGCGTCACCACCATCCTCGTGCACCAACACAGCGGCAACTACCTGGCGTCGTACGTCGTGCTGGTGGTCTCCTTCGTGGTGGAGTCGGTGTCCCTGACCCGGGCGGTCCGGCAGATCCGTCGCGAGTCCCGCCGCTGGCGGGCCACCCCCCGCCGCTACCTGCGCCTGACCGCCGACACCACCGTCAAGGCCGTCTTCCTGGAGGACACCGCCGCCCTCATCGGCCTGCTCATCGCCGGCGTCGGCCTCGGGCTGTCCGAACTCACCGGCGAGGAACTCTACGACGGGATCGCCTCGATCCTGATCGGCGTGCTGCTGCTGGTGGTCGCCGCCATCCTGGCCCGGAGCAACATCTCGCTGCTGGTGGGCCGGGCCGTCTCCGAGCGCGTGCACCGGAAGATCGAGCACGAGCTGGCCTCGCTGCCCACCGTGGACCGGGTCCACACGCTGATGACCATGGTGCTCGGCCCGGACGACATCCTGGTCGCCGCCAAGGTCGACTTCCACAACGACGCCACCGGCGCCGACATCGAGGCCGCCGCCGACGAGGCCGAGCGGCGGCTCACCGAGCATTACCCCGAGATCGGGTACGTCTTCCTCGACCCCACCCGGTCCATGCCCGGCACCGACCGCGGCCGGGCCCGGCGTACCCAGAACGAGGGCGACCGGCCCGTGGACCAGCAGACCGACACCTTCTGACGCGCGCCGGGCCACCCGGACGCGCCCCGGCCCGCCGACGGCCGATAGTTTCCTGGGCATGGTGCGATGGCGGTCCGGCACGGTCACGGCGGTACGGCGGCGGTGGGCCGGCGCGACGGAACTCGACGTCGACCTGCCCGACGGCGGCCGGATGCGTGCCCTGGCCTACCCGGCGCTGGTCGGCGACCCGGAACCCGGCGACTGGGTGCTGCTCAACGCCGGCGCCCTGCTGATGGGCCTCGGCACCGGCGGATACGCCCTGGTCGTGGCCCTGCCCGACCGGCTCCCCGCCGACCCGCCGCAGGCCGCCGACAGCCGCGGCGCCGGCCACCTGGTCAAGGCCCGCTACACCCCGCTGCAACCGATCCTGCTCGGCGTCGACGAGGAGGCCTCCCCGCACCACGCGGTGCTGGCCGCCGCGGACAGCCTGCACGGGATGCCGGTGGTCACCGCCGACCTGCACTCGGCCCTGCCGGCGATCCTCGCCGGCGTCCACGCCGACGCCCCGCACGCCCGGGTGGCCTACCTGCTCACCGACGGCGGGGCGCTGCCGGCCTGGTTCTCCCGCACCCTCGCCGGGCTCGCCGACCACCTCGCCGGCACGGTCAGCGTCGGCCAGGCGTTCGGCGGCGACCTGGAGGCCAGCACCCTGCACAGCGGGCTGCTCGCCGCCCGGCACGTGCTGCACGCCGACCTCGCGATCGTCGCCCAGGGGCCGGGCAACCTGGGCACCGGCACCCGCTGGGGCTTCTCCGGGGTGGCCGTCGGCGAGGCGGTCAACGCGGTCGCCACCCTCGGCGGCCGGGCGGTCGGCTCGTTGCGCATCTCCGACGCCGATCCGCGCTCTCGGCACCGCGGCGTCTCCCACCACAGCCTCACCGCGTACGGCCGGGTGGCCCTCGCCGCCGCGGAGCTGGTCGTGCCGGACCGCCTCGACCCGGCCCTGGCCGCCGAGGTGGACCAGGCCCTCGCCCCGCTCGCCGACCGGCACCGGATCGTCACCGTGGCCACGGACGGGCTCGACGCGGCGCTGCGGGCCAGCCCGGTCGGCCTGTCGACCATGGGCCGCGGCCTGGACGCCGACCACGCCTACTTCCTGGCCGCGGCCGCCGCCGGCCGGCACGCGGCCCGCCTGCTCGGCTGAGCCGTCCGGCCGGCGGCGGACCGACGCTCAGCTCGCGCCGTAGCCGTGCGCGACGATGTGCGCGGCGGACCGCTCGTACGCCGCCGGGTCCTGCGGCGCCCAGGTGCCCAGGCCGTCGACGTACCGGTTGTACATGCAGAACGCCGCGGCGATCAGCACCGCGTCGTGGATCTCCAGGTCGGTGGCGCCCGCCGCGCGGGCCGCGTCGACCAGCTCGGGGGTGACCTCCCGGCCGCTGCGCTGCACCGCGCCGGCTATCCGCAGCAGCGCCCGCAGCTTTTCGCTGACCGGCGCGGTGGTCACGTCCCGGCGCACCTGCTCCACCAGCGGCATCCCGGACGGCAGCTGGGCGGCCGCGAACGCCGAGTGCGACGAGCAGCAGAACGTGCACTCGTTCAGGCCGGACACGTAGGCGGCGATGAGCTCCCGTTCGCCTGCGGTCAGCGTGGGGTGTGGGGCGCGCAGCAACTGCTCGGCGAGCGCGTTCAGCGGCTTCGCGGTCTCGGGACGGAACCGCATCGGCCCGTTGATGCCCGGGTGGGCCTTCTCGTCCAAGTCAAGATCGATATGTGCCATGACGTCGCCTCCCACCCGAGCCAGCCGTGGCCGACTGCGAACCCGGTCCATCCGGCAACCTGCCAGGCCCCCGGGCGGGGCGGCAACTTCCCCCGTGCGCTGTCCCCGGCGCCGGCCGGTCCGCCGCGGACCGCCCACTCGCCGACCAGCCGCGAAGACCGCACGGCCGAAGACGCCCCGCCGGCCCGGCCGCCCCCATCCTGTCCAGGTATCCGACCCCGGCCGCATCGACCCCGGCCTCCCCGCCCGTCACCGCAGGGGCCCGCCGCGGGACGGCGCGGCCCCGTAGCGGAATGCGAGGCGCCATGTCCCTGCGACAGCTCCCCGAACGCCAACTCCTCACCCCGGCACCCGGCCCCGGGCGCCGCCTCCGGGTCGCCCTGCTCAGCGCGGCAGCCGGCGTCCTGCTCGCCGTCCTGTGGTCGTTCGAGCTGGTCGACAAGGTCATCGGCGACAACGTCGCGAACACCGTGCTCGGCCACGACGCCAAGGCCACCGCGATCACCGGCACCGCCGCCGGGCTGCTCTTCGCGTTCGTCTCCGGCTTCGCCGGCACCTTCACCGCCTGCAACATCGCCATGGCCGCCTCGGTCGGCCCGATGAGCCAGGCGTCCGGCCGCCACGCCAGCGCCGCGCCGCTGCGGTCCCTGCTCCGTCCCGTCGGCTGGCTGGCCCTCGGCATGATCACGGTCTCGGCCGGCTACGGCGCCATCGGCGTCCTGCTCGGCGACCGGCTCCCCCAACTCTCCACCGACGTGGTCGGCGGGGTCCCGGTCCGCCTCATCCAGTCGTCTGTCGTGTTCGGCGTGATCGGCCTGGCGCTGACCTACCTCGGGCTCGCCGCGCTCGGCCTGCTCCCCGACGTCTTCGCCCACCGGCCCGTCGGCCGGGTGGTGACGATGGGCGCGCTGGTCGGCGGCTTCCTCATCGGGCGCCCCTACCCGATGTTCAACAAGCTGTTCCACTGGGCGGCCGACACCGGCAACCCGCTCTACGGGGCACTCGCCTTCACCCTGCAGTCGCTGGGCAACATCCTGCTCGTCACGCTGATCTTCGCGATCGTCGTCGTGGTCAGCCGGGGACGCTTCCTGCGCTGGATGGCCGACCCCCGCCGCGCCGCCGTGGTGACCGGCGCGCTGCTCGTCGCCCTGGGCATCTTCACCGTCGTCTACTGGGACGTGCGACTGCCCGCCCGCTTCGGCATCGGCTGGTTCCCCAGCATGCCGTACAACTGACCGGCCTCGGGGCGGCGCCCGCCGCCGCAGCCGGCGCGGCCGGACCCGGACTCAGCCGGCGAGGAAGATGAACGCCAACCAGCCGACCACGATCAGCGCCAGCACCACCCCCAGCACCCAGGTCGGCACCTTGTACTCGCCACGGCGGTTCCGCTCGATCTCAGCGCGGATCTTCTCCCGGCGCCGGTCGATCCAGTTGAGCTTCTCGGTGCCACGGTCGCGGCCGGAGGGTTCGGAAGTGTTCATCGCGACGCCAGCGTACCCGTGAGCGGGCGGCCGGTGCCCACGGCACCGGCCGCCGCCTCACATGCTCGCGATCAGCCGCTCCACCCGCTCGTCGTACGCCCGGAACGGGTCCTTGCACAGCACCGTCCGCTGCGCCTGGTCGTTCAGCTTCAGGTGCACCCAGTCGACGGTGAAGTCCCGCCGCTTCTCCTGCGCGTGCCGGATGAACTCACCCCGCAGCCGCGCCCGGGTGGTCTGCGGCGGCGTCTCCTTCGCCTCGAAGATCTCCGGGTCGGTGGCCACCCGGTCCACCTCGCCGCGCCGCTCCAGCAGCCCGTACAGGCCCCGCCCACGCCGCAGGTCGTGGTACGCCAGATCCATCTGCGCCACCCGCGGGTGCGACAGCGGCAGGTCGTGCTTGCGCTGGTACCGCTCGATCAGGCGCAGCTTCGTCACCCAGTCGATCTCCCGGGCCACCGGGTCCAGGTCCCCGGTCTCCACCGCCCGCAGCACCCGCGCCCAGAGATCCACCACCCGCTTCGCGGTCTGGTCCCCGCCCCGGCGCTCCACGAACTCCGTCGCCTTCGCCAGGTATTCCTGCTGGATCTCCAGCGCGGAGACCTCCTTGCCGGAGGCCAGCCGCACCTTGCGCCGGCCGGTGATGTCATGCGACACCTCGCGGATCGCCCGGATCGGGTTCTCCAACGTCAGATCCCGCATCACCACCCCGGCCTCGATCATCCGCAGCACGATGTCCGCGGTGCCCACCTTCAGCAGCGTGGTCACCTCGTTCATGTTCGAGTCGCCGACGATCACGTGCAGGCGCCGGTACCGCTCCGCGTCCGCGTGCGGCTCGTCCCGGGTGTTGATGATCGGCCGGCTCCGGGTGGTCGCCGAGGAGACGCCCTCCCAGATGTGCTCGGCCCGCTGCGACAGGCAGTAGACCGCCCCGCGCGGCGTCTGCAGCACCTTCCCCGCACCGCAGATCAATTGCCGGGTGACCAGGAACGGGATCAGCACGTCGGCGAGCCGGCCGAACTCGCCGTGCCGGGACACCAGATAGTTCTCGTGGCAGCCGTACGAGTTGCCGGCCGAGTCGGTGTTGTTCTTGAACAGGTAGATCTCACCCGCGATGCCCTCGTCGTGCAGCCGCTTCTCCGCGTCGACGAGCAGCCCCTCCAGGATCCGCTCCCCCGCCCGGTCGTGGGCCACCAGATCGGTCACCGAGTCGCATTCCGGCGTCGCGTACTCCGGGTGCGAGCCCACGTCCAGGTAGAGCCGGGCCCCGTTGCGCAGAAACACGTTGCTCGACCGGCCCCACGACACCACCCGCCGGAACAGGTACCGCGCGACCTCGTCGGGGGACAGCCGGCGCTGCCCGCGATAGGTGCAGGTGACGCCGTACTCGGTCTCGAGGCCGAAGATTCGCCGCTCCATGATGTGACATTAGCCGCCCGGGGCCCCAATTGGGCAGCGCTCAACCCAGTGGTCTCATCCGCACCGAGCCTGGCATTCCCCGCATCCGCGCATCCCACCGCCGGGTACGGTCCCAGCCGTGAGAATCCTCGTCACCGGCGGCGCCGGCTTCATCGGATCGGCGTACGTCCGGCGGCTGCTCACCGGCGCCGAGCCGGACGTGCCGGTGGACGCCCTCACCGTGCTCGACGCCTGGACCTACGCCGCCACCGACGCCGCCCTCGACCCGGTACGCGCCGACCCCCGGCTGCGGGTCGTCCGCGGCGACATCCGCGACGCCGCCCTCGTCGACGCCACCGTCCCCGGTCACGACGTCGTCGTGCACCTCGCCGCCGAATCCCACGTCGACCGCTCCATCACCGATGCCGCCCCGTTCGTCACCACCAACGTGGTGGGCACCCAGATCCTGCTCGACGCCGCCCTGCGCCACGGGGTCGGCCGGTTCGTGCAGGTCTCCACCGACGAGGTGTACGGGTCCATCGACACCGGCTCGTGGACCGAGCAGACGCCGCTGCGGCCCAGCTCCCCCTACTCGGCCAGCAAGGCCGGCGCCGACCTGCTCGCCCTCGCCTACCATCGCACCCACGGCCTCGACGTCGTCATCACCCGCGGCGCCAACACCTACGGCCCGTACCAGTACCCCGAGAAGATCGTGCCGCTGTTCGCCACCAACCTGCTCGACGGGCACGACGTGCCGCTGTACGGCGACGGCGGCAACGTCCGCGACTGGCTGCACGTCGACGACCACTGCCACGGCATCGCGCTGGCCCAGCTCAACGGCCGGGCCGGCGGCGTCTACCACCTCGGCAGCGGCACCGAACTGACCAACCGGGACCTCACCGGCCGCCTCCTCGCCGCCTGCGGCGCCGGTTGGGACCGCGTCCGGCCGGTCGCCGACCGCCGGGGCCACGACCGCCGCTACTCGCTGGACTGCACCATCACCCGCCGCGAACTCGGCTGGGTGCCCACCGTCGACCTGGACGGCGGGCTCGCCGAGACGGTCGGCTGGTACCGGACCAACCGCGCCTGGTGGCAGCCGCTCAAGCCGCACCGCTGATCCGCCGGGCAGCGACGACCAGGTCCGGCACGTCCACCGGGATCCGCCGCCGCCTCGCCGCGCGACGTCTGCCGGCCCGGCCCGCCACGGGCGGCGTCACCCAGGCGAGCCGCGCCGCACCGGGCGCGCGCCGGGCCCGACCGTCAGTCCCCCGACTGCTCGCCCTGCTGGCCCTCCAGGTCCGCCGAACCAGCCGACGTGGTCGGCTTCTTCGCCTCCTCGGTGGGCGACGTCGGGGTCTGCGCCCGCCCCGGCGCCGGCGCGGTGTCCGCGCTCGCGTCCCCCTCCAGCAGCGCGGTCAACGCCGCCCCGGTGACCCGCCGGAACGTCCGCCCCACCCGGCGGCGGTCCAGCACCGCCACCTCCATCTGGTTCGCGGCGATGGTACGGGCCGCCCCGCCCTCCCCGCCCACGCTGCCGAGCGCCTTCACCGCGGCCTGGATCGCCTCGGACAGCGACATCTCCGGCCGGTGCTCGTTCTTCAGCACTCCGGTGATCGCCTCGGCCTGGCCACCCATCGCCATCCGGCCCGGCTCGTCGTTGACCGAACCGTCGTACGTCACCCGGTAGAGCGAATCGTCGTCCGGCGTGGCACCCACCTCCGCCACGCACACCTCCACCTCGAACGGCTTCGACTGCTCGGTGAAGATGGCACCCAGCGTCTGCGCGTACGCGTTGGCCAGCGCCAGGCCGGTGACGTCCCGCCGGTCGTAGCTCAGGCCGTTCAGATCGGCCATCCGCACCCCGGCCCGGCGCAGGTTCTCGAACTCGTTGTAGCGGCCCACCGCCGCGAAACCGATCCGGTCGTAGATCTCGCTGACCTTGTGCAGGGTGCTGGACAGGTTCTCCGCGACGAAGAGGACCCCGCCCTCGTAGCTCAGGACCACCGCGCTCCGGCCCCGGGCGATGCCCTTGCGGGCCAACTCGGAACGGTCGCGCATGATCTGCTCGGGCGAGGCGTAGAACTGCATGGCCACGGCGGCGGTTCTCCTTCGGGCGCTGTGCTGCGGACTGCTGACGGGTGAGGTGGGAGCGGGGTCAGCCGCCCGGGTTCTCCATCCGGCCGGCCACGACGCTCTCCGCGATCGCCGCCGTCTCGGCCTCGGTGAGCCGGTGCGTGCCCTCCGCCGTCGCGGTCATCACCACCGGGTAGATCCGGCGGGTCAGATCCGGGCCACCGGTCGCGGTGTCGTCGTCGGCCGCGTCGTAGAGCGCCTCGACAGCGAGCCGCACCGCGTCGTCGATCGACAGGCCCGCCCGGAACCGCTTCTTCAACGCCGACTTGGCGAACAGCGAGCCGGACCCGATCGCGTCGTAGCCGGTCTCCTCGTACGGGCCGCCGGTCACGTCGAAACTGAAGATCCGGCCGGCCCGGGCCGGGTCGCTGGCCGCCAGGTCGAACCCGGCGAACAGCGGGATCACCGCGAGGCCCTGCATCGCCGCGCCCAGGTTGCCCCGGATCATCGCGGCCAGCCGATTGGCCTTGCCGTCGAGCGAGAGCATGGCGCCCTCGATCTTCTCGTAGTGCTCGAGTTCCACCTGGAACAGTCGCATCAGCTCGATGCCGATGCCCGCGGTGCCCGCGATGCCGACCAGCGAGTACGCGTCGGCCGGGTGCACTTTCTCGATGTCCCGCTGAGCGATCAGGTTGCCCATCGTGGCGCGCCGGTCGCCGGCCATCACCACGCCACCGGCGGCCGAGATGGCCACGATGGTCGTCGCGTGCGGCGCCATGTCGGCGGCCATGCCGGGCGGCAGCGGCCGCCGGCCGGGCAGCATCTCGGGGGCCACCTTGCTCAGGAACGCTGTGAAGGAGGACGTCCCCGCGTTGGTGAACACATCTGGTAGACGCCCGGATGGATCAAAACCCGCTGCCACGTGGTTCCTCTCAGGTACGTGATCGCCCTGGCCAGCCGCACGGGACTGTCACGGAACTGGCCAAGACCACCATTACAGTTGAAGCAGAGTATCCCGCGCACCCACCCGGTGCGATGATCGTGGTCCACATGTTCCGGATCGGGTGCGGCGCAGACCGCGCAGACTCCACCCTGCTCGGCGAGGAGCTCGTCGAACTCCTTCTGCCCTACCCCGTAACGCCGGCGCAGGTGGTACTCGCGATTGCCGCCGTAGAGCCGCTGCTTGGTCTCGCTGGTACGTGTGTTGTGACAGGGCTTGCAGTACGTGGCGTAACCCGTGCTGTCGGAGCGATTGCGCGGGAAGTCAGCCACGGGCCTGACGGTTCCACAGTCGGCGCAGAAGCGGTGGCCGTCCGGGAGTTCCCGGGCAGGCTTCACCTCTCGGCCGTACCTCTCGCTCACTCGCTTGGCGTAACTGGCCTTCGACCGCTCGTTGAAGCAGGGCTTGCAATAGCTGCCGCGACCGCTGGGACGTTTGCTGCTCGCGCAGAATTCATCGAGCAGCTTCCATTCCCCGCAGTCGCGGCAACGGCGCCGGCCGTCTCGATCATCCAAGGGAAGCGGCATGTCCGTTTCACCCTGATATAATCACTCCCCCCCTTTTTGTACGTATCCCCTCACGAACTCTTCTGCGTTCTCCTCCAGGACGGAGTCGATCTCGTCGAGCAGGTCGTCGACGTCCTCGGTGATCTCGGCGTGCCGCTCAGCAACCTCGGGGTTGGCCTGCGCGGTGACCTCCTCGACCTCCTCGTGCGACTTGCCGGACTGGGTCTGGCCGCCTTCTTGGGTCGCCATCGTTGCCTCCTCCACGATCCCTGCGATCAACTTACCTCGCGCAGACGACGAAAAGCCCGTCGCGCGCCGGGTTCCAGCGCGGGACGGGCTTTCCGGCATCCGGCTCAGCCGCCGGTCAGCGTCTCCAGCAGGTCCTTGGCACTCTCGCACCGGTCGAACAGCTGCCCGACGTGCTTGCGGGTGCCCCGCTCGGGTTCCATCATCGGCACCCGGACCAGCGACTCCCGGCCCACGTCGAAGATGACCGAGTCCCAGCTCGCGGCGACCACCTCGGAGGCGTACTGGGCCAGGCAGCGGCCGCGGAAGTAGGCCCGGGTGTCCTCCGGCGGTTCCGTCATCGCGGTGCGGCTCTGCTCGTCGCTGAGCAGCGTCCGCATCGCGCCGCGGGTCACCAGCCGGTGGTAGAGCCCCTTCTCGGGCCTGACGTCGGAGTACTGGAGGTCGACCAGCTGGAGCTTGTGCGCGCCCCAGCCGAGCTTCTCCCGCTCCCGGTAGCCCTCCAGCAGCCGCAGCTTGGCCACCCAGTCCAGCTCGTCGGCGCAGAGGAAGGCGTCGCGGCCGAGCCGGTCGAGCACGCTCTCCCAGCGGTCGAGCACGTCCGCCGTCTGCTCGTCGACGTCGGTGCCGTACCGGTCGTCCACGAAGGACCGAACCCGCTCCAGGTACGCCCACTGGACGTCCAGGGCGGTCAGCCTGCGGCCATCGCGCATCCGCATGAGGTGCTTGAGCGACGGGTCGTGGCTGACCGCGCGCAGCTCACTGACCGGGTCGGCGATGCCGAGGTCGGGGCCGAGCGCCTTCTCCTCGATCATGGTGAGGATCAGCGCGGTGGTGCCGACCTTGAGGTACGTGGAGATCTCCGACAGGTTGGCGTCGCCGATGATGACGTGGAGCCGGCGGTACTTGTCGGCGTCCGCGTGCGGCTCGTCGCGGGTGTTGATGATCGGCCGTTTGAGGGTGGTCTCCAGCCCCACCTCGACCTCGAAGAAGTCTGCCCGTTGGGAGATCTGGAAGCCGCTCTGGCCGCCGTCCTGGCCGATGCCGACCCGGCCGGCGCCGCAGACCACCTGACGGGTGACGAAGAACGGCGTCAGGTACGCCACGATGTCGGCGAACGGGGTCTGCCGCCGCATCAGGTAGTTCTCGTGGGCGCCGTAGCTGGCGCCCTTGTTGTCGGTGTTGTTCTTGTAGAGGTGGATCGGGTGGGTGCCCGGGATGGTGGCGGCCCGCCGGGCCGCCTCGGCCATCACCCGCTCCCCCGCCTTGTCCCAGCGGACCAGGTCCAGGGGGTTGGTCACCTCGGGGGTGGAGTACTCCGGGTGGGCGTGGTCGACGTACAGCCGGGCCCCGTTGGTGAGTATGACGTTGGCCAGCCCCAGGTCCTCGTCGGCGAGCGCCTCCGCCGGGTCGTACGCGGCGCCGGAGTAGGTGAAGCCGCGGGCGTCGCGCAGCGGCGACTCCTCCTCGTAGTCCCAGCGGGCCCGGCCACCCCGGTTGAGTTCCGGGCGCGCCCCGTAGGCGTTGACCACCTGCGAGGAGGTGACCATCGGGTTGGCCCCGGCCTGGCCGGGCACGGAGATGCCGTACTCGACCTCGGTGCCCATGATCCGTCTTACGCTCATCGACCTGCCCGCTCCGCTCGCCGTCCCGGTCCCCCCGTCACGTCGAGCGTAGTCGTCGTCACGCGGGATGGGGGCGTGGCGGCCCGGGGGCGTACGGTGTGGCGGCTCGCGCCACCGCCTCGCTGCGGTCGGCGCCGCGTGCGGCATCACGGCGCTGAGCAGTTCGCTCGCTGCGCTCGCTCACGGCGGGGCCGGACGCGGACGCGCGGAGGCCCGCGGCGCGGGCGCCACGGGCCTCCGGTCGTGCGTCGGACTACAGGTACTGGCCGGTGTTGCTGGCGGTCTCTATCGACCTGCCGGCCTCGGCGCCCTTGCCGCCGGAGACGAGCGTGCGGATGTAGACGATCCGCTCGCCCTTCTTGCCGGAGATGCGCGCCCAGTCGTCCGGGTTGGTGGTGTTGGGCAGGTCCTCGTTCTCGCGGAACTCGTCGACGCAGGCGTCGAGCAGGTGCTGCAGCCGCAGCCCCTTGCGCCCGGAGGTGAGGAACTCCTTGATGGCCATCTTCTTGCCCCGGTCGACGATGTTCTGGATCATCGCGCCGGAGTTGAAGTCCTTGAAGTAGAGGACTTCCTTGTCGCCGTTGGCGTAGGTGACCTCGAGGAACCGGTTCTCCTCGGTCTCCGAGTACATCCGCAGCACCACCGCGTCGATCATCGCGGCGACGGTGGCCTGCGGGTCGCCACCGTGCTCGGCCAGGTCGTCCGCGTGCAGCGGCAGACCCGCCAGGATGTACTTGGAGAAGATGTCCTTGGCCGCCTCGGCGTCCGGCCGCTCGATCTTGATCTTCACGTCGAGCCGGCCGGGACGCAGGATCGCCGGGTCGATCATGTCTTCCCGGTTGGAGGCGCCGATGACGATGACGTTCTCCAGGCCCTCCACACCGTCGATCTCGCTGAGCAGCTGCGGGACGATGGTGTTCTCCACGTCGGAGGAGACGCCGGAGCCGCGGGTGCGGAACACGGAGTCCATCTCGTCGAAGAACACGATCACCGGGGTGCCCTCGCCGGCCTTCTCCCGCGCCCGCTGGAAGATCAACCGGATGTGCCGCTCGGTCTCGCCGACGTACTTGTTGAGCAGTTCGGGACCCTTGATGTTGAGGAAGAAGCTGGTGTGCTTCTCCTCGCCGCGCCGCTCGGCGATCTTCTTGGCCAGCGAGTTGGCCACCGCCTTGGCGATCAGGGTCTTGCCGCAGCCGGGCGGGCCGTAGAGCAGGATGCCCTTCGGCGGCCGGAGCTGGTGCTCGCGGAACAGGTCGGAGTGCAGGAACGGCAGTTCCACCGCGTCGCGGATCTGCTCGATCTGCGCCTGAAGGCCACCGATGTCCTCGTAGCCGACATCGGGCACCTCCTCCAGGACGAGCTCCTCGACCTCGCTCTTCGGGATCCGCTCATAGGCGTACGCCGAGCGGGGCTCGATCATCAGCGAGTCGCCGGCCCTTATCGAGGTGCCGATCAGGGTCTCCGCGAGGTGCACGATCCGCTCCTCGTCGGAGTGGGAGACCACCAGCGCCCGGTCACCGGGAGCGCCATCGGGTCCGGCGAGCACCTCCTTGAGCATCACCACCTCGCCGACCCGCTCGTAGCCGAACGCGTCCACGATGTTGAGCGCGTCGTTGAGCAGGACCTCCTGGCCGCGACGCAGTTCGTCGACGTCCAGCGAGGGCGAGACGGCAACCCGAAGTTTGCGCCCGCCGGTGAAGACGTCCACCGTGCCGTCGTCGTGCTTGGCCAGGAAGACGCCGTAGCCACTCGGGGGCTGTGCGAGGCGGTCGATCTCCTCCTTGAGCGTCACGATCTGCGCGCGAGCCTCCTTGAGGGTGCTCACGAGCCGCTCGTTGTTCTCGGTCAGCCGCGCCAACTGGGCCTGGGTGGCCGCCAGCCGCTCCTCGAGCTGCCGGACGTGTCGGGGGCTTTCGGTCAACTTGCGCCGCACCAGGGCGAGTTCCTCTTGCAGGAACGCGACCTGCGTGGAGAGATCGTGGGCCTCCTTCTCCCACCGTGCGGCGCGCGAGTCCGCGTCGTCGCTGCGTGCCACGTCCCACCTCCCCGGGGGCTCGAACGTTCTGAGCTAACACTAGCCGCTGTGAGCCCGATTCGGTCCTCCGCAACGCGCCCGTCACCGAAGCTTGATCGCCAAGGGCTGGTCGCCGGGCGGGTACGGCCGTTCGGGTACCGTCGGGCCGTGGGACGGGAGAACATGGGGGGTGCACCGGTGGCAGAGGTCGCGACGGACCAGCTTCAGGTCTGGGTGGACCAGGATCTCTGCACGGGCGACGGGCTGTGCGTGCAGTACGCGCCCGAGGTCTTCGAGTTCGACCTGGACGGCCTGGCGTACGTCAAGGGCTCCGACGGCCAGCTACAGCTGGCCGCGGGGGCCCGGGTGGACGTGCCGGAGCACCTGCGCCTCGAGGTGATCGACTCGGCGAAGGAGTGCCCGGGCGAGTGCATTCACGTGGTGCGCGCCGGCGACGGTGTCGAGGTGGCCGGGCCGGACGCCGAGGACTGACCCCCGACGTTCGAGGCGGTGCGGGCCGGGGACGTCCCCGGCCCGCCGCCGTCTCTACAGCAGGGGGCGGCCGACCACCGAGGCGACCATCCGGGCGAACTCCTCCAGCCGGGCGATCTGCCCGGCGCCGCCGTCGTCGAGGGTCTTGCCGAACCGTAGCGCGTCGTGCCGGGGCGCGCCGGTGATCTCGTCGCCGGGCGGCGCCTCGTCCAGGGAGCTGAGCAGCAGGTAGACGTCGATGCTGTCGACCCGGATCGCGCCGCTGTCGGTGCGGGTGAGCCGCCGCCGGCAGCCCACCTCGGTGATCGTGGAGACCGGCACCACCCGCAGCGAGGAGGTCATCGACCCGGGCGGCCCCTCGCCGGGCGGCACGTCCTCGCCGTGCCAGAGGACCAGGCGGCTGCCGTCACAGACGACCACCTCCTGCCACACCCCGTTGACCTCGTTGACGAAGCGTTCCAGGGTGAAGCCGAGCACGGAGGCGCCGCGCAGCACCCCGCCGAGGGCCTCCAGGGCGATGTCGGGATCGCGCAGGTACGCCCGCGTGGCCGACTCCAGATCGGCGTAGGGCGACCAGTCGGGAAAAACGGCGGGCAGGTCGCCGTTGCCGTAGCCGGGGCTGCTCATGCCGCCGCCTCCCGCCGGCTGGCGACGAGAGAGTCGGCCGCGCCGAGCCCGACGATCCGCTCGCTGCGCTCACTCGTCCCGCTGCCGCGCCGCCGCCGGTCCCGCCCGCCCAGGCGGGCCCGGCGTCCGCCGCACGCCGTTCGCTCGCTCATGCCACCGTCTCCGCCCGTTCGGTGTCGTCCCCGCCGGGACACATGATCCGCTCGCTCATGCCCGTCCGTGCCGCCGGGGGGTCACGCCTCGCCCGACTCCTGCTCCGGCCCGGCCGCCGCCTGCCGGGCCGCCTCCGCCTCGCGCAGGGCCTGCCGGCGCTGGACGTACGCCTCGGTGCCCTTGCTGGGCTTGCGGCGCCGCGGCGGGGCGGTGACCCCGGGGGCGAGCTTGCGCGCGGAGACCAGGAACGCGGTGTGCGCGATCATGCGGTGGTCGGGACGCACGGCCAGCCCTTCGGCGTGCCAGTCCCGGACCAGGGACTCCCAGGCGCGCGGCTCGGTCCAGCCGCCACGCTCGCGCAGCGCCTCGACCAGCTCGGACAGCTGCGGGGTGGTGGCCACGTACCCGATGAGGACGCCGCCGGGGACGAGCGCCCGCTCGACCATGTCGAGCATCTCCCACGGGGTGAGCATGTCCAGGATGATCCGGTCGAAGCCGGTCTCCGGGCACTCGGCGACGTCGCCGACGTGCAGCCGCCAGGCCGGGTGCGGGCCGTTGAAGAACGCCTCGACGTTCCGCTCGGCGATCTTGGCGAAATCCTCCCGCAGCTCGAACGAGTGCAGCTCGCCCTCGGTACCGACCGCGCGCAGCAGCGAGCAGGACAGCGCGCCGGAGCCGGCGCCGGCCTCGAGGACCTTCGCACCGGGGAAGATGTCGCCCATCATGACGATCTGCGCCGCGTCCTTCGGGTAGATCACCTGGGCGCCGCGCGGCATGGACAGCACGTAGTCCGACAGCAGCGGCCGCAGGGCCAGGAACGCGGTGCCGCCGCCCGCGGTGGTGACCACACTGCCGTCGGGCAGACCGATCAGCGTGTCGTGCTTGAGGATCCCCCGGTGGGTGTGGAATTCCTTGCCGGGCTCCAGCGTCACGGTGTGCATCCGGCCCTTCGGGTCGGTCAGCTGCACCCGGTCACCGGGCCGGAACGGCCCCCGGTGCACGGGAGGCAGCGCCGCGGCGGCGGGGTCGGCCGGGACGGCGGAGGAATGTGCGGTCACGTGTTCGTCTTCCGTTTGGGTTCCAGGAGCTGAGCCAGATCCGCGATGTGCAGAACGCCGACGACATCTTCGCCTGCCGTCACCACGTACTGTGCGCCCGGGTGGGTGCGCACGATCTCCATCACGCGTTCGCCGTCCGCGCCCACCGGCAGGGCGGGCAGGGAGTCCAGGTCGCGGGAGACCGCGTCCACCGCCAGCCAGGGCTGCCGTTCCGGCGGTACGGCGGCGGCCCGGGCCGGGTCGACCAGGGCGACCGGCCGGCCGGCGGAGTCGACGACGGTGAGTGCCGCGTCGGGAACCGGTCCCTCGGCGCGGCGGCGCTGCGCCTCCGCGAGGGGGGTGCCGCGGGGCACGGGCAGCACCGGGCGGGCCAGCCGGGACAGGTCGACCAGCGGCAGGCGCCGGCTGATCCGGGCCATCCGGATGGACTGCCCGGCGCCGCGCCACAGGGTGACGGCGACCAGCAGCATCAGCGGCAGGGCCAGCGGCGCGATCGCCCGGCGCAGGGTGAGCAGGACGACCACGGCCATGGTGGCGACGGCCACGGCCCGGCCGACCCAGCCGGCCACCTCGGTGCCGCGGTGCCGGTCCTGGGTGAGTGCCCAGACGGCGGCGCGCAGCGCCCGCCCGCCGTCCAGCGGCAGTCCGGGCAGGCTGTTGAACACCGCGACGATCACGTTGCTGACCGCCAACTGGAAGGCGAGCTGGTGGGCGATGGTGCCGGCGGGCAGCGCGAGGGTGGCCGCCACGGCGGCGGCGCCGAGCACCGCGGACACGGCCGGGCCGGCGAGGGAGACCAGCAGGTCGACTCGGGGGCTGGGGGCGTCCCGGTCCATCTCGGTGTACCCGCCGAGCAGTTCCAGGGTGATCCCGCGCACACCGATGCCGTACCGGCGGGCGGTCAGGGCGTGCCCGAGCTCGTGCAGCAGCACCGAACCGAGCAGGGAGACCACGAAGCCCAGGCCGACCAGCCAGCCGCCGAGGTGACCCACCTCGAGCTGCCGGCGGGCCAGGCTGGCGTACAGGACGGTGACGACCAGGGTGAGCAGGAGCATCGAGGCGTCCACGCGCAGCGGCACCCCGAACACCCGACCGATGGTCAGCCCGGGCCGGCGGGGTGGTCGGGACCTGTGCTCCACCGGGTCGATGCTACGCGGCGCCGATCATGCCCCGGTGCGGCGACGTCGGCCCTGTCACACCGGTGCCCTAACCTTCCGGGCATGACGGCGGAACCGGTGATCGACACGCACGACTCCCCGGCGGGGGCGCCATCCACGGTGCGGGCGTCGCTGTCGCCGTCGCGGGCGGCGGATTTCAAGACCTGCCCGCTGCTCTACCGGTTCCGCAGCATCGACCGGCTGCCCGAGCGTCCCACCGTCGAGCAGGCCCGGGGCACGCTGGTGCACGCGGTGCTGGAGCGGCTGTTCGACCTGCCGGCGGCGGCGCGTACCCCGCAATCGGCCGGTGACCTGGTCGCCCCGCAGTGGGACCGGCTGGTCACCGAGCAGCCGGAGCTGGCGACGCTGTTCGCCGCGGACGACACGGCGGGGGCGGCGGAATTCCTCCGTTCGGCCGCGGCGCTGCTGCAGGGCTACTTCGCGGTGGAGGACCCGCGCCGGCTGGAGCCGGCCGAGCGGGAGGCGTTGATCTCCGCGGTGGTCGACGATGAGCTGCTGATCCGCGGCTACCTGGACCGGCTCGACGTGGCTCCCGACGGCGCGTTGCGGGTGGTCGACTACAAGACCGGCGGGGCACCGCGGGAGGCGTTCGAGGCGCGGGCGCTGTTCCAGCTCAAGTTCTACGCCCTGGTGCTGTGGCGGACCCGCGGCGTGGTGCCGCGCGTGCTGCGGCTGCTCTACCTCAGAGACGCCGAGGTGTGCGACTACACCCCGGACGCGGAGGAGCTGCTCCGGTTCGAGCGCACGGTGGTGGCGCTCTGGCAGGCGATCGAGCAGGCCACCGCGCGGCAGGATTTCCGCCCGCGGCCGAGTCGGCTCTGCGACTGGTGCAGCCACCAGGCGCTGTGCCCCAGCTTCGGCGGGACCCCGCCGCCGTTCCCGGCCGCCGGCGCGGGTGACCCGCTGACCGACGCCCGGTCCCGGCCGGTCGCCCCCGGAGCGGACGAGTGACCCTCCTTCTCACGGAGGAGGCAGGGTTCGGCATCGGCGACGAGGGGGCGCGCCGGGCGGCGGTTAGCGTCGTGGCATGACCAACCGGGTGCGGGCCTGGGCCCGCCGTCGACCGCTGGCCGTCGACGCCGGCACGGCGGTCGCCCTGGTGCTGCTCTCCACGGTGTTGCTGCTGCTGGCGCCGCCCGAGCTGCGGCCCGCGCAGCTGTGGACGGCGCTGGGCTGGAACGCGGTGGGTGCGGTCCCGGTGGCGCTGCGCCGGGTCGCGCCGTGGCCGGCGGTGGCCGCGGCGGTGGCCACCCTGGCCGTGCCGGTGCTGCTGCGGCAGGCGCCGGCCACCCAGAGCCTGACCTTCGTCGTGCTCACCTACACGATGGCCGCGCACCAGCGGCCGCGCCCGGCCACCCTGGCCGCGCTGCTGCTGTGGGTGCCGGTGGTGCTGGCCAACCTCGCCGCGCCGCTGAAGGGCGTGCTCGACATGGGCCCTGCGTACCTGGTCCTCAACAACCTGCTCACCGCGTCGGTGGCGTACGCGGTGGGCCGGGCGGTGCAGGCGCGCCGGCAGTCCACCCGGATGCTGCGCGAACGGGCCCGGATCGCCGAGGCGAACCAGCGGTCCCTCGCCGAGCAGGCCGTCGCCGACGAGCGGCGCCGGATCGCCCGGGAGCTGCACGACGTGGTCGCCCACCAGGTCAGCGTGATGGGGGTGCTGGCCACCGGGGCGCGCCGGGTGCTGCGCCGGGACCCGGACGCCGCGGACGAGGCGATGGCCACGGTCGAGGAGACCGGGCGGGCCACCCTGCGCGAGCTGCGCCGGCTGCTGGACGTGCTGCGCACCGACGCCGAACCGACCGCCGACCTGACCCCGCAGCCGGGCCTGACCGGCATCGAGGCCCTCGTCGAGCAGGTCCGGGAGGCGGGCCTGCCGGTGACGCTGCGGATCGACGGCACGCCGGGGCCGATGGAGGAGGGCGTGGCGCTGACCGTCTACCGGATCGTGCAGGAGGCCCTGACCAACGCGCTCAAGCATGCCGGCCGGGCCACCGCGCTGGTCCAGCTCACCGTCGCCGACGGCGTCCTGGCGGTGGAGGTCACCGACACCGGCCGGGGCCCGGCGCCGGCGGCCGACCGGATCGGGCACGGGCTGGTCGGCATGCGGGAACGGGTCGCCCTCTACGGTGGGATCCTGCGGACCGGTCCGCGACCGGGCGGCGGCTTCCGGGTGTACGCGCGGATCCCGCTCGAGTCCGCCGGGGCGGTACCGGCATGACCGTTCCCGGCCCGGCCGGCACGACGAGGGATGACGGATGACCGACAGCACGGCGCAGCCACGACCGGTGCGGATCCTGCTCGCCGACGACCAGCCGCTGCTGCGTACCGGCTTCCGGATGGTGCTCGGCACCGAGGACGACCTGGACATCGTGGCCGAGGCCGGCGACGGGCTGGAGGCGGTGGAGCTGTCCCGCCGGCTGCTGCCCGACGTGGTGCTGATGGACATCCGGATGCCGCGGATGGACGGGGTGGCGGCGACCCGGGCGATCGTGGACGCCCGGCTGCCGGTGCGCGTGCTCATCCTCACCACCTTCGACCTGGACGAGTACGTGGTCGGCGCGTTGCGGGCCGGGGCGAGCGGCTTCCTGGCCAAGGACGTACCGGCGGAGGATCTGGTCACCGCGATCCGGACGGTGGCCGCCGGGGAGGCGGTGGTGGCACCCCGGATCCTGCGGCGGCTGCTGGACCGCTTCGCCGACGCGCTGCCCGACCCGGCGGCCGCCCCGCCGAAGGCCCTCAACTCGCTGACCGAGCGCGAGCGGGAGGTGCTGGTGCAGATGGCCCGCGGGCTGTCCAACGCGGAGATCGCCCGGGCCCTGTCGGTCAGCGAAACCACCATCAAGACCCACGTCGGGCACGTGCTGACCAAACTGGGGCTGCGGGACCGGGTGCAGGCGGTGGTGCTGGCGTACGAGACGGGGCTGGTGCGCCCGGGCGGCTGAGTGTTCCGACCGGGTGGCGACCGTCACCTACCGTGACCATCGTCCGGCCGGCAGGGTTGAGCGTGACGTGGCGTCAGGTCCTATCGTCGGCGCCGCCGGATCAGGGGTGACCCTGAGCCGGTCTCGGGGGCGACCCTCAGCGGGATTTCCGGCGCCGGCTCCCCCCGGAGTCGGACGGATCCGCCACCGGCGGCACCGAGGATGGAACTGCCGCACTGACCAGCGGGGGCGGTGCGGATCGGCAGGCAGACGGAAGAGGTAGATGACGTGACCGCGATGGTAGGCCGGCAGGCGCAGGCCGCGGCCCGGGCCAGCGACGTGTGGAAGGTGTACGGCAGCGGCGAGGCGCAGGTCATCGCGCTGCGGGGGGTGAGCGCCGAGTTCGAGCGGGGCCGGTTCACCGCGATCATGGGCCCGTCCGGCTCCGGCAAGTCGACGCTGATGCACTGCCTGGCCGGCCTGGACTCGGTGACCAGGGGCACGGTCGCGATCGGCGACACGACGGTGACCGGCCTCAACGACGCCGGGCTGACGAAGCTGCGCCGCGACAAGGTGGGCTTCATCTTCCAGCAGTTCAACCTGCTGCCCACGCTCACCGCGCAGGAGAACATCCTGCTGCCGTTGTCGATCGCCGGCCGCAAGCCGGACCCGGCCTGGTACCAGACGGTGATCGACACGGTCGGCCTGCGGGACCGGCTCGGGCACCGGCCGGCGCAGCTTTCCGGCGGCCAGCAGCAGCGGGTGGCGTGCGCCCGGGCGCTGGTCGCCCGCCCCGAGGTGATCTTCGCCGACGAGCCGACCGGCAACCTGGACTCCCGCTCGGGCGCCGAGGTGCTGAACTTCCTGCGCAACTCGGTCCGCGAGCACGGCCAGACCATCGTGATGGTGACCCACGACCCGACCGCCGCCGCGTACGCCGACCGGGTGGTGTTCCTCGCCGACGGGCAGATCGTCTCGGAGTTGATCGAGCCGACCGCCGACACCGTGCTGGACACGATGAAGAAGCTCGACACCCCGGCCGAGGTGAACGGCTGATGATCCGGGCCACACTGAAGAGCCTGCTGGCCCGGAAGCTGCGGCTGTTCCTCTCCGGCCTGGCGGTCGTGCTGGGGGTGATGTTCGTCTCCGGCGCGTTCGTGCTGACCGACACCCTCGGCCGCACCTTCGACGCGATCTTCGCCGACGCGTACGAGGGGGTGGACGTCAACGTCGCCGCCAAGCCGAAGATCGCGGTGTCGGAGATGGAGGGCGAGCAGACGGCGGCGCCGGTGCCGGCGGCGACGGTGGACAAGGTCCGCGCGGTGCCCGGGGTGGCCACGGCCACCGGCGTGGTCGCCGCCGACGGGGCCCGCCTGATCGGCAGCAACGGCAAGGCGGTCGCCTCGTTCGGCCCGCCGCAGCTGGGCGAGAACTGGACCGGCGAGTCCGAGCAGCTGCGACTGCGCGAGGGGCACGAGCCGCGCGCCGACGACGAGATCGTCATCAACCAGGGCCTGGCGACCGCGGGCAAGGTGAAGCTCGGCGACCGGGTCGGGGTGCTCACCCCCCTCGAGCCGAAGCAGGACTTCACCATCGTCGGAATCTTCGGTTACAGCGGCGGCCGCGACTCGATCGGCGGCAGCAACGAGATCATGTTCACCACCCCGACGGCACAGCGGCTGATGCTGGGCGAGCCGAACACCTTCAACAGCGTGACGGTCAAGGCCGCCGGCGGGGTCACCGACGAGTCGCTGCGCGACGCGGTGGCCGCCGCCGTGGGTGACGGATACGTGGTCAAGACCGGCGAGCAGCTGTCCACCGAGGCCGCGCAGGGCTTCAAGGAGGCGCTGTCCTTCTTCAACCGGATCCTGCTCGGCTTCGCGGCGGTGGCGCTGCTGGTCGGCACGTTCCTGATCCTCAACACCTTCTCGATCATCGTCGCGCAGCGGACCCGGGAGCTGGCCCTGATGCGGGCCGTCGGGGCGAGCCGCCGGCAGATCATCGGCTCGGTGGTGCTGGAGGCCATCGCGGTGGGCCTGATCGCCTCGGTGTTCGGCCTGGCCGCCGGCATCGGCATCGGCGCGCTGCTGGCGTGGGCGTTCGGCAACCTGGCCGGCGGGCTCACCCTGGCCGGAATCGGCGTACCGGCGGCGGCGGTGATCGGCGCGTTCGCCGTCGGCCTGGTGATCACCGTGGTGGCGGCGCTGCTGCCGGCGCTGCGCGCGTCCCGGATCCCGCCGATCGCGGCGATGCAGGACGTGGCCACCCCCGACCGGCCGCTGACCCGGATCACGGTGGCCGGCGCGCTGGTCACCGCGGTCGGCGCCGCGCTGCTCTTCCTCGGGCTCAGCGGCAACGCCGGCGGCAACACCCTGGCCACCATCCTGGGCGGCGTGCTCTTCGCCTTCATCGGCGTGGCGCTGCTGACCCCGTTGATCAGCCGCCCGGTGGTCTCCCTGCTGGGCGCGATCTTCGCCTGGTCGGTGCCGGGGAAGCTGGGGCGGCTCAACTCCGGGCGCAACCCCCGCCGTACGGCGATCACGGCCGCCGCGCTGATGGTCGGCATCGCCCTGGTCACCGGGGTCACGGTGATCCTCGACTCGGCGAAGGGCAGCATCAGCGCCCTGGCGAAGGACACCATCAAGGCCGAGCTGGTGATCGCCGGATCGCAGAGCGGCCCACGACCGCCGAGCTTCGACCCGGCGGTGCTGGACAAGGCGGCCGCGCTGCCCGGCGTGCAGCTGGTCGACGGCGAGTACGGCGACATGGCCATGGTCAACGGCCAACGGACCTGGGTGGCCGCGTCCAGCAACGTGGCCGCGCTGGAGCGCATCTTCGGGGCGAAGCCCACCGCCGGTGACATCAGCCGGCTGGGCCCGGACCAGATGCTGTTCAGCTCCGACACCGCCAAGTCCCGCGGTGTCTCGGTCGGCTCGACCGTGAACGTGCAGCTGTCCCGCGGCGAGGCCCGCAGCTACACGGTCAGCGGCATCTACCAGAGCTCACAGTTCACCAACCCAGTGGTGCTGCCGCCGCAGGCGGCCCGCGACTTCGCCATCCCGCAGCCGATCCAGGGCTACCTGCAACTCGCCCCGGGCACCCGGGTGGCCGACGTCCAGCCGCAGGTGGAACGGCTGCTCGCGGACTCCCCCGAGGTGTCGGTGGCCGACCGGGACGCGTTCATCAAGCAGCAGACCGGCTCGCTCGACGGGCTGCTCCAGATGATCCAGATCCTGCTGGCGCTGGCCATCGTGATCGCGGTGCTCGGCATCGTGAACACCCTGGCGCTGTCCGTGCTGGAACGCACCCGGGAACTGGGGCTGCTGCGGGCGATCGGGCTACGCCGAGCGCAGACCATGCGCATGATCACCGTAGAGGCGGTGGTGATCTCGGTGTTCGGCGCGCTGCTGGGCGTCGTCGTCGGCAGCGGCCTCGGCGCCGCCGTGGTCCGGGCGCTGAAGGACGAGGGGATCAACGACCTGATCCTGCCCTGGGGTCAGATCGGGGTGATGCTCGGCCTGGCCGCGATCATCGGGGTGGTCGCCGCGGTCCTGCCGGCGATCCGGGCCGCCCGGATCAACGTGCTGGGCGCCATCGCCCACGAGTGAGCCCACCCGGAGGGCCCCCTGCCCGGCAGGGGGCCCTCCGCCGGGTCCGGATCAGACCGGCGGTTCGCCGAGCAGCGCCGCGAGCAGCTCCAGGTCCGCCCCGGTCAGGCTCTCCAACTGGTGTACGCCGTCGGTCTGCGGCAGCGGCACCTCCGCCGGCACGGCCAGCACGGCCGCCCCGGCGGCCAGCGCGCTGGCCACCCCGGTCGCGGAGTCCTCGATCGCCACGCACCGCGCGATCGGCACGCCGAGCAGCCGCGCGGCGGTCAGGTACGGCTCCGGGTGCGGCTTGACCGAGTCCACCTCGTCACCGCAGACCACCGCGTCGAAGCTGTCCCGGCCGAGGGTGTCCATGGCCACCTCGACCAACGGCCGGACGCTGGAGGTGACCAGCGCGGTGGGGATCCCCGCCGCGCGGACCGCGCGCAGCAGCGCCAGCGCACCCGGGCGCCACTGCAGCCCGCTGCGGAACAGCTCCAGGATCCGCGCGTTGATCCACTCGGCGCTGGCCTGCGGGTCCCGCTCCGGCTGACCGAGGTCGTCGTGCAGGATCCGCATCGACGCGGCCATGCTGGTGCCGACCATGCTCTTGCGGGCGGTGTCGGAGAGGGTCCCCCCGTACACGGCCGCGAGTTCCTGCAACGCGACGTCCCACAGCTTCTCGCTGTCGACCAGGGTGCCGTCCATGTCGAAGAGCACGGCGGCGGGGTGCTTGCTGCTCAGCGGGGGCCTCCTCGGGTCGGACGGCGGCTGGCCTCGATCCTGCCAACCCGGCGCCCGGAGCAGCGATCCGGGCCGGCCGCGGGTGATCCGGATGACGCGGGCCGGAGCCACCGGCCTGTCCGAGGTAGCGCGAACGGGCTACGGGTGCACGCGGCCGAGAAAGTCACGCATCAGGGACACCACCTCGGCGAGGTGCGTCTCCAGCAGCCAGTGCCCACCGTCGAGCAGGTGCAGTTCCGCGTCCGGCAGGTCCCGCAGGTAGGCACGCGCGGCGCCCTCCGGCATGTATCCGTCGTGCGGCCCCCAGACGACGAGGGTGGGTGGCTGGTGCTCCCGCAGATACGCCTGCTGGCGCGGGAACCACTGCACGGTGGTGCGCTGGTCGGCGAGCAGGCGTATGAGGTTCGCCGGCCCGGGCGGCCGGCCCACCTGAGCCCAGGACAGCGTCCACAGGTCGGGACTGATCCGTTCGGCGATCTCCTCGGGCACCTCGCCGATGAACTCGTCGCGAAAGCCCTGCTCGGAGACGTGCGCGGCCACTTCGGCCAGGGCGGCCGGGCTGGGATCGGCCCACATCTTCTTCAGCGGCGCGTACTTCGGCCCGTGCTGGTCCTCGTAGATGTCGCCGTTCTGGATCACCAGCGCGGCCACCCGTTCCGGCGCGCTGATGGCCAGCCGCAGCCCGAACTGTGAGCCGAAGTCGTGCAGATAGATCGCGTAGCGCCGCAGGCCGAGCGCGTCGGTGAAGCGGCGCAGGAAGCTGGCGTACGCGTCGAAGGTGAAAGGGAAGCCGTCGGCATCGGCCCGGGTGTATCCGAAGCCCGGCAGGTCGGGGGCGAGCAGACGCCACCGGTCGCCGAGCGCCGGCATGAGGTTGCGGAACTGGAAGGACGACGACGGGTAGCCGTGCGGGAGCAGCACCACGGGACCGTCCGCCGGCCCGGCTTCCCGGTAGAAGGTACGGATGCCGTTGACGTCGACCGTGCGGTGCGCGACGGGGACGGCGCTCATTCCGGCTGTGTACCCCCCGTCGGACCCGGACAAACCCGGCACAGTCCGGGTGCCCCTCGCCGAACCCGTTCAGCCGAGACCGCAGGCGTCGAGGGAGTTCTCGTAGCCGCGGAAGAACGAGTCGGTGCGCTGCTCGGCGGTGCCGTGCGAGCCCTCGGCGAACCACGGCTGATCCGGATCGTCACCGACCGCCAGCAGCCCCTCCCGGAACTCGTCCAGGTCACCCTCGTCCAGGGTCAGCGTCCCGGAGCGCACGTTGTCCCCAAGGTACGCCCCGGCCATGCAGTCCGCCTGCAACTCCTGCTGGATGGTGAAGTCGTAGCGGATGCCGAGGCGGACCTGCACGCCGTGGGCGTACTCGTGGCCGAGCAGATAGAACAGGAACGCGTCACCGACCTGCCGGAACGCCGACACCGACCACTGCACGTCGTAGGCGATGAAGTCCCCGGCCGAGCAGTAGACCGCGTTGTTGCGCGGCACCGCCGCACCGCCGCAGGACACCTCGCCCGCCCTGGTGTACGGCACCACCCGCCGAATCGGCTGGAACCGCCGCCCGGAGGCCCTGAACTCGGCCGTCCAGTAGCGCTCGGCGATGCCCACGGCGTCGCGGAAGTCCTGCTCGAACTCCGCCACACCGGTGGTGCCGTCCGCCCGGGTGGTCTGCGCCCCCGGAGAGGCCGGCGCTCCGCTCTGCCGCGGGCCGGGCTGCCGCGGCTCCCCCTGGTCGCCCCCGCCGACCATGCAGCCGGCCGCCACCACCGCGGCCACCAGAAGCCCGGCCAACGGTCCCCGACGTCGACCTGCCGCCTGCTGCCCCACCCTCGCCTCCCCAGCTGAGTCCCGGGACGCGCAGTACCCCGACCGCGCGCCGATGATGCCCACCCCGTGAGCTACGCCCCCCGCCGGCGACCGTTCAGCCCGGCGTACACCAGCAACGCCTGCTGCGGGTCGAACTGGACCACGTTCAGCCGGTGAAGCCGTGGCCGCCCCGGTTCCACGCGTCGCTCTGCGCGTGCTCCCGCTCGGCCGCCCGCCGATGACGCTCCGCCCGCGCCGCCCGCACCACCGCCGGGTCATCGTCGGCGCTGCGGCGGCGCCGGTCCCGCCAGCCGACGTACGCCAACAACGCCGCCACCAATGCCGCCACCGCCCCCAGGGTCACCAACACCGCCGTCATGACCGCCACGGTAGGACGGCCGCGCCCGTCAACGCTGCCCTGTGCGGGGCCGAACCAATCGGCGGCTCTGCTGATCCGGCCGGCCGGGTTCACCCGCCCCTAGGCTGGTGTCCGGGGCGACGCCCCAGCTCCGACGTCCCGGGTGACCGGCGCCCGCGAGGCGCCTCCCGAGAGGAGATACCGTGAAGTACCTGATCATGCTCTACGGCAGCCAGCAGGACTACGACACCCTGGCCGGGCGGCCGGGCGACCGGCCGCCGATGAGCCCCGAGCAGATCGCGGCGATGCACGCCCACATGGTGAGCATCCACAAGGAGCTGGCCGAGTCCGGGGAACTGGTCGACGCGCAGGGGCTGACCGCCCCGGTGCACGCCCGCCGGGTCCGGCTGCGCGGCGGTGCGCCCGTGGTCACCGACGGCCCGTACGCGGAGACGCAGGAGGTCCTCGCCGGCTACACCCTGGTCGAGTGCGCCAGCTTCGACCGGGCCACCGAGATCGCCGCCCGGTTCGTCAACCCCGACGGCGAGGGCGAGTACGTCGACGTGCGCCCGATCGTGGACGGCTTCGAGGACCTTCAGGGCTGACCGGTGGCCGACGACACCGTCGAGGACCTGCTGCGCGCCCTGGCACCGCAGGTCCTCGGCGCGCTCGTACGCCGGTACGGGCACTTCGACACCGCCGAGGACGCCACCCAGGAGGCGCTGCTCGCCGCCGCCACCCGCTGGCCCGGCTCCGGCCTGCCCGACGACCCGAAGGCGTGGCTGATCACGGTCGCGTCCCGCCGGCTGACCGACCTGCTCCGCGCCGAACAGGCCCGGCGCCGCCGCGAGGACAGCGTCGCCCGCCAGGTCCCGGCCGACCGGTGGCTGGCACCGCCCGCCGACCGGCCGTCGGATGACGCCGACGACTCGCTGATCCTGCTCTTCCTGTGCTGCCACCCGTCGCTGCCGCCGGCCGGGCAGATCGCACTCACCCTGCGGGCGGTCGGCGGGCTCAGCACCGCCGAGGTGGCCCGGGCGTTCCTGGTGCCGGAGGCCACCATGACCCGGCGGATCACCCGGGCCAAGCAGCGCATCCGGGACAGCGGGCTGCCGTTCGCCCTGCCCGCCGGGCAGGAACGGGCCGCCCGGCTCGACGCCGTGCTGCACGTGCTCTACCTGATCTTCAACGAGGGGTACGCGAGCACGGCCGGCGAGCAGCTGCACCGCACCGATCTGCGCGCCGAGGCGATCCGGCTGGCCCGGCTGCTGCACCGCCTCACCGACGATCCGGAGGCGACCGGGCTGCTGGCGTTGATGCTGCTCACCGACGCGCGTACCCCGGCGCGCACCGGGCCGGACGGCACGCTGGTGCCGATGGCCGAGCAGGACCGGCGCCGCTGGCGCGGTGAGCAGATCGCCGAGGGGACCCGTCTGGTCGGCGCGGCGCTGCCCCGGGGCGCGGTCGGGGCGTACCAACTCCAGGCGGCGATCGCCGCCCTGCACGACGAGGCGCCCAGCGTCGCGGCCACCGACTGGCCGCAGATCGTCGCCCTGTACGAGATGCTGCTGGCCCTGCACGACAACCCGGTGGTCCGGCTCAACCACGCGGTCGCGGTGGCCATGGCCCGCGGGCCCCGGGCCGGGCTGGCGCTGCTCGACGCGCTCGACGCCGATCGCCGGGTCGCCGAGGACCCCCGCCGGTACGCCGCCCGCGCGCACCTGCTCGAACTGGCCGGGGAGACGGACGCGGCGCGGCAGGCGTACCTGGCGGCGGCCCGCCGCTCGATGAACCTGGCCCAGCAGCGCTACCTGCACGCCCGCGCCGCCCGGCTGGGCTGACCGAAGGTCGCCGTACCCCTCCGGGAACCTGTCCGACCCGACCGGCCGGCGGCGGATCACGCGCCGCCAGGTCGGCGGTCATCCGCCGACCTGGGGTGCGGCCCGGTCTCAGTCGAGGCCGCGCATGATGTGTGGCTCTCCGTCGTCGTCGCCGAAACAGCGGTGCAGCACCTGGGCCTGGGCCCACAGGTCGAGGCTGCTCGGCGGTTCCTCGGGAGAGTCGGCTGGCACGCCGACGATCGTGGGCGTGGCCGGCCGAACCTTGACTGGCGTTTCGTCGGCCATCGTCGTCCCCTTCCCTCGTCACCTTATCCTCGCCAGGGCCTCCCGGCGCCCGCATCTTTCGGCCTGTTCAGGTGTCCGAGCGTTCAAGTCCGCATACCCTCGGCCGGCTGTTCGACACCGGGACACGGCGGCCGCCCCGGCCAGCCTCCGCGCGGACGGTGGAGGGCGGTTGGAGCCGCGGTCGACCCGGCGGCTTCCACGATGGGCGCGGCGGGCAGGGTACGCCCGACGCTCATCCGCCGTTCACGGAAATTGATCTAGACCGTTACTTCCATGCGTGTCTATATAGAGGCAGTCATTCCCCTCCGGACGGAGCATCATGAACCGCACCCTGCGCGCGGCGGCCATCAGCCTCGTCGCGACCGTGGCCGCCACCCTCGGCCTCACCCAGCCCGCCTGGGCGGCCAGCTACTCGGCGCCGCTCACCACCGCGGTGGCCAGCCTCCCGGTCGCCACCGAGGTCCGCACCGGCTACAACCGCGACCTGTTCCCCCACTGGATCGACGCCGACGGCAACGGCTGCAACACCCGCAACGAGGTCCTCATCGCCGAGGCCACCACCAAGCCCACCAAGGGCTCAGGCTGCTCCCTGTCCGGCGGCCGCTGGTACTCCTACTACGACAACGCATACTGGACCCTCACCAGCGACCTCGACATCGACCACATGGTCCCCCTCGCCGAGGCCTGGGACTCCGGCGCCCGCAACTGGACCACCAGCCGCCGCCAGGCGTACGCCAACGACCTCGGCGACTCCCGCGCCCTGGCCGCCGTGACCGACAACGTCAACCAGGCCAAGGGCGACCAGGACCCGGCGACCTGGATGCCTCCGTACGCCTCCGCCCGCTGCCGGTACATCAACGAGTGGGTCGCCGTGAAGATCCGCTGGCGGCTGACCGTCGACAGCGCGGAGAAGAGCGCCCTGACCAGCTGGGCGAACAGCTGCCCCAACAGCACCATCTCGGTCACCTACGCGTACTGACCGCGTCGCTTGCGGGCCGGCCCACCCACGGGCCGGCCCGTCAGGCGGTCCAACCGAGCCACGCGCCACCGGCCGAGACCACCGCCAGCCAGATCAGCACCGCCGCCAACGGCACCAACGGCACGAACACCGGCCGCCGACGCAGCAGCCGGATCGCCACCGCCAGGAGCACCACCCAGACCACCAGCAGCCCGGCGAGCGCCCAACGCCCGCGCGGCGAGCACCCGGTCGACGTCGAGGTCCGACGGCAAGCCGACCACCCGCAACGACGGAGCGACCAGCACCAGATGATCAAGCCGCGCGGGATGCCGGGCGGCATAGAGCAGGCAGATCCCGCCGCTCGCGGAATGCCCGAACAGGTCCATCCGGTCGAGGCCCAGGTGCTGGCGCAGCGCTTCCACGTCATCGACGAGGCGGTCGACCCGATAGGTGGTGGGATCGGCGGGAACACCCGACGCGCCGGTGCCCCGGTTGTCCAACAGGATCAGGGTACGGCTGCGGGTGAGCCCGCCCAGCTCGCCCAGGTATTCCACCGTCTGGCCGGGGCCACCCGGAATGCACACCAACGGAGGCCCGGAGCCGACAACTCGGTACGCCAGTTCCGTGCCGTCCCAAGACGTGAAGCTCTCCATTGCGACGATCCTGCCAGTCGCCGCGGGCACCGCTGCCGCGTCCCTGGCTCAGTCGGCCGGACAGGCCGTTGCCTGGTTGGGAGAACACGACGCTGGGCGCGGCAGCAGACCTCGCTGGCGGTCAGGCCCTTCAGCCATCGGGAGGTGCGTCTGATCCGTGGGCGACACGGCGACGTGGTACGACTGCTTCAGCGAGAAGCCGACGAAGCGGGCGGGCCGGTGACGACGAACAGAGTGGCCAATCTGCTGCGCAAGCGTGGGAGTCCGCAGCGGCCGACCTTCCTGGAACTGTTCTTCGATCTGGTGTACGTCTTCGCGCTCACCCGGATCGTGAACGAGTTGGTGCTGGACTACACCACCGGCCGCGTCGCCGAGACGTTGACCACCACCCTTTCGGAAAACGGCGAGACTCTGCTGCTGTTCCTGGCCATCTGGTGGATCTGGACCCAGACGGCGTGGATGACCAGCCGGTTCGACCCGTTGCAGCCGGCGATCCAGTTCGTTGTCCTCGCGACGATGCTCGGGAGCCTGTTCCTGGCGGTCGCGATATCCGGGGCTCTCGCCGAGACCGGTCTGCTCTTCGCGAGCACGTACGTGGCGATCCAGGTGGGCCGCACCCTCTTCTTCGTACTCACCTTGCGGGGCCATGATCTGCGCCGCGTCAACATGCTGGCGCTCGTCTGGTTCGGCGCGTCGGCCGTACCGTGGCTCGCCGGAGCTTTCGCACCGGAGCTGACGCGCAATTTGCTGTGGCTGCTGGCCTTGGCGATCGACTACCTGGGGGGCGTACTCGGCTGGCCGGTACCGGGGCTGGGGCGTGCGCGGGTGTCCCCGTGGGCCGTCGCGGGCGAGCACCTGGCCGAACGCTACTGGCTGTTCGTCATCGTCGCGCTTGGTGAGACGATCCTGACCACCGGATCGACTCTTCTGCACGGTCCGATCGTGGCTGAACGAATATCGGCCCTTGTACTGTCGTTCGTCACCACGGTGTTGCTGTGGCGGATCTACTTCTACCGAGCCGGCCAGATCTTGGGCGAGGCCATCGCGGCATCCGCCGATCCCGGCCGGCTCGGTCGGTCGGCCGAGCTCTCCCACCTGCTCATGGTGGCTGGCATCGTCGCCACCTCAGCCGGTTCCGAGCTCGTCCTCAACGATCCATCCGGACACGCCAAACCGGCCTGGGTCGGCGCCATCCTCGGCGGGCCCGCGCTCTACCTCGCCGGGCGCGCAGTATTCGAGCACGTGGCCTTCGCCCGCGTGTCCCGGCCACGACTGATCGGGATCGTCGTACTTGCGGCCGTAGCGCCCGTGATGGTCGGCCTGCCGCCACTCGGGGTCGCCGCAGCAGCTGCCGCCGTCCTGCTCGGCGTCGCCGTCTCGGACATGATCCGAGCCCACGGACGCCCACTGGAACAGGCCTCGCCGCCCCGCTGACGCATGCCCGTCGGCCCACCAAGTCGGAGTCGATCTAGGGCAAACTCGTGTGCTCGGAGATCACCTGACGGCAATATGCCACCGGACCGGATGCTGGTGAGGGACGGGGTTGAAGTGCAGGTCAGACCAGTTGCCTCGACTATTTGGCGTTGAAGTAGTTGGCCTCCGGGTGGTGCACCACGATCGCGTCCGTGGCCTGCTCCGGCACCAGCTGGAACTCCTCCGACAACTGCACGCCGATCCGGTCCGCGCCCAGCAGCTCCACGATCTTCGCCCGGTCCTCCAGGTCCGGACAGGCCGGGTAGCCGAACGCGTACCGGCAGCCGCGGTAGTCGGTGCGCAGCAGGCCGGCCAGGTCCGCCGGGTCGTCGTCGGCCACCGTACGCCCGCTCGGCAGGGTCAACTCGGACCGGATCCGCCGGTGCCAGTACTCGGCGAGGGCCTCGGTGAGCTGCACGGACAGGCCGTGCACCTCCAGGTAGTCGCGGTACTCGTTGCCGGCGAACATCTTCGCCGTGTACTCGCTGATCGGCTGCCCGACGGTGACCAGCTGCAACGCCACCACGTCCAGCTCCTCGCCCTTCGGCCGGAAGAAGTCGGCCAGGCACAGCCGCCGCTCCTGCCGCTGCCGTGGGAACGAGAACCGGGCCCGCTCGCTGTGCCCGTTCTCGTCCAGCACCACCAGGTCGTTGCCCTCCGCGTACGCCGGGAAGTAGCCGTACACCACGGCCGCCTCGAGCACCTGGTCGGCGATCAGCCGGTCCAGCCAGTACCGCAGCCGCGGCCGGCCCTCCGTCTCCACCAGCTCCTCGTACGACGGGCCCTTGCCGCCTCGGGCGCCCCGCAGCCCCCACTGGCCGAGGAAGGTGGCCCGCTCGTCGAGCAGTGCCGCGTAGTCGGCCAGCGGCAGCCCCTTGACCACCCGGGTGCCGAAGAAGGGCGGCTTCGGCACCTCCACGTCAACGGCCACGTCGGAGCGGACCGAGGCGTCGTCCAGCTCGGGCAGCGCCTCCCGCACCATCGCCCGCTGCCGCTCCCGCCGCTCCCGGCGGGCCGCCAGGGCCGCCTCCCGCTCCGGGTCGACCATCGGCGCGCCGCCCCGCTTGGCCGTCATCACCCGGTCCATCAGCGACAACCCTTCGAAGGCGTCCCGGGCGTAGTGCACCTGCCCCGGGAACATCGACCGCAGGTCGTCCTCCACGTACGCGCGGGTGAGCGCCGCCCCGCCGAGCAGGACCGGCCACCGCTCCGCCACCCCGCGCGCGGCCATCTCGGCCAGGTTCTCCTTCATGATGACCGTGCTCTTGACCAGCAGGCCGGACATGCCGATCGCGTCGGCCCGGTGCTGCTCGGCGGCGTCCAGGATCGCGTTGATCGGCTGCTTGATGCCGATGTTGACGACCTCGTAGCCGTTGTTGGACAGGATGATGTCCACCAGGTTCTTGCCGATGTCGTGCACGTCGCCCTTGACGGTGGCGAGCACGATGCGCCCCTTGCCGTCGTCGTCGGTCTTCTCCATGTGCGGCTCCAGGTATGCCACCGCGGTCTTCATCACCTCGGCGGACTGGAGCACGAACGGCAGCTGCATCTGGCCGGAACCGAACAGCTCACCGACCACCTTCATGCCGTCGAGCAGCAGATCGTTGATGATCGACAGCGGCGAGCGCCCCTCGGCCATGGCCGTGTCGAGGTCGGCCTCCAGGCCGTTGCGCTCGCCGTCGATGATCCGCCGCTTGAGCCGCTCGTCCAGCGGCAGCGCGGCCAACTCCTCGGCCCGGGTGGCGCGCGCCGACGCCGCGTCGACGCCTTCGAAGATCTCGATGAACCGCTGCACCGGGTCGTAGCCCTCCCGGCGGCGGTCGTAGATCAGGTCGAGCGCCACCTCGCGCTGCTCGTCTGGGATCTTCGACATCGGCAGGATCTTGCTGGCGTGCACGATCGCCGAGGTCAGCCCGGCCTCCGCGCACTGGTGCAGGAAGACCGAGTTGAGCACCTGCCGGGCGGCCGGGTTCAGCCCGAAGGAGACGTTGGAGATGCCGAGGGTGAAGTTTACCCCCGGATACCGGGCGGCGATCTCCCGGATCGCCTCGATCGTCTCGATGCCGTCGCGGCGGGTTTCCTCCTGACCGGTGGCGATCGGGAAGGTCAGCGCGTCGATGAGGATGTCCTCCCGGCGCAGCCCCCACCGGCCGGTCAGGTCCTCGATCAGCCGGACCGCGACGCGTACCTTCCAGTCCCTGGTGCGGGCCTGGCCCTCCTCGTCGATGAGCAGGGCGACGACGGCGGCGCCGTGCTCCTTGACCACCGGCATGACCCGGGCGTAGCGGGACTCGGGGCCGTCGCCGTCCTCGAAGTTGACGGAGTTGACCACGCAGCGCCCGCCGAGCATCTCCAGCCCGGCCTCGATCACCGGGGGCTCGGTGGAGTCCAGCATGATCGGCAGCGTGGAGGCGGTGGCGAACCGGCCGGCCAGCTCCCGCATGTCCTGCGTGCCGTCCCGGCCGACGTAGTCGACGCAGAGGTCCAGCAGGTGCGAGCCGTCCCGGGCCTGGCCGCGGGCGATCTCCACGCATGCCTGCCAGTCGCCGGCCAGCATCGCCTCCCGGAACGCCTTGGAGCCGTTGGCGTTGGTCCGCTCCCCCACCATCAGGACGCTGGCGTCCTGGGCGAACGGCACGTGGTGGTAGATGGACGAGACGCCCGCCTCCGGCCGCGGCTCCCGGGCCACCGGCCGTCTCCCGCGCAGCCGCTCCACCAGCACCCGGATGTGCTCCGGGGTGCTGCCGCAGCAGCCGCCGACCAGGGACACGCCGTACTCGGCGACGAACTGCTCCAGGGCGTCGGCCATCTCCACCGGCGTCAGCGGGAAGTACGCGCCCTCCGCGGTCAGCACGGGCAGACCGGCGTTCGGCATCACCGACAGCGGGATCCGCGAGTGCTGGGACAGGTAGCGCAGGTGCTCACCCATCTCCGCCGGGCCGGTCGAGCAGTTGAGCCCGATCAGGTCCACCCCGAGCGGCTCGATCGCGGTCAGCGCCGCCCCGATCTCGCTGCCCAGCAGCATCGTGCCGGTGGTCTCGACGGCGACGTGGCAGATGATCGGCACCTGTCGCCCGAGCTCGGCCATCGCCCGCTTCGACCCGATCACCGCGGCCTTGACCTGGAGCAGGTCCTGGCAGGTCTCCACGATGAGCGCGTCCGCCCCGCCGACGATCAGGCCGGCCGCGTTTTCCTGGTACGCGTCCCGCAGCGACGCGTACGCGGCGTGGCCGAGGGTGGGCAGCTTGGTGCCGGGGCCGATCGAGCCGAGCACGAAGCGGGGCTGGTCCGGCGTCGCGTACGCGTCGGCGGCCTCCCGGGCCAGCCGCGCCCCCGCCTCGGACAGCTCCCGGATCCGGCCGGCGATGCCGTACTCGGCGAGGTTCGGCAGGTTGGCGCCGAAGGTGTTCGTCTCGACGCAGTCCGCGCCGGCCGCCAGGTACGCCTCGTGCACGCCGCGGACGACGTCCGGCCGGGTGACGTTGAGGATTTCGTTGCAGCCCTCGAGGCCGTCGAAGTCGTCCAGGGTCAGGTCGGCCGCCTGGAGCATGGTCCCCATCGCCCCGTCGGCGATGAGGATCCGGTCCGCCAGCACATCGAGCAACGAAGTCCGCACAGAGCCAGGTTAGTGCGCTATGTCGGCACGGGGATATCGCAACCGTGCCTTCCCACATACTGTCAGCGGGATCACCCGTCCCTTTAATCCGCTTCGGCCGGGTTGGTCACCCCGGCGGACCGGCGCGGCCGACGGGCCGCAACCCGCGCCGACACGTAGGCTGGCGGACGTGAAGGACAACAGGGACGCGACCGTGCGACGGCTCCAGGTCGCGGCGCGGCGTCAGACGCGCCGAGCTGGAGTTGTCGCAGGCGGGCGGACGTCCGGGCGACGGCCCGACACCGCTCCCGGCGAGCAGGGTGAGGTGGCGGCGTGACCGAGTTCGACGGACTGCCCGTGCTGCGGTCCCCGGTCGCCATCGCGGCCTTCGAGGGATGGAACGACGCCGCGGACGCCTCGACCGCCGCCGTGGAGCACCTGGAGCAGGTCTGGCAGGCCCGGCAGGTGGCCGAGCTGGACCCGGAGGACTTCTACGACTTCCAGGTGAGCCGGCCGACCATCACCATGGCCGACGGGGAGACGCGCCGGGTGGAGTGGCCCACCACGCGCTTCATGGTGGCCAGCCCGCCCGGCACCGAGCGGGACGTGGTGCTGGTCCGTGGCATCGAGCCGAGCATGCGCTGGCGTACCTTCTGCGAGCAGGTCCTCGAGATCTGCCACAGCCTGGAGGTCGAGCGCGTGGTGCTGCTCGGCGCGCTGCTGGCCGACGTGCCGTACACCCGGCCGCTGCCGATCAGCGGCAGCGCGTCGGACGCGGACGCCGCCAAGCGCTACCAGTTGACCCCCACCCGCTACGACGGGCCGACCGGCATCGTCGGGGTGCTGCACGATGCCTGCACCCGGGCCGAGGTCGATGCGGTGTCGTTCTGGGTGCACGTCCCCCACTACGCCAACAACCCGCCCTGCCCCAAGGCCACCCTCGCGCTGCTGCACCGGGTCGAGGAGGTGCTCGACCTGCCGGTGCCGATGGCCGACCTGGCCGAGGAGGCCGCCGAGTGGGAGCAGCGGGTGCGCAGCGCCGCCGAGCAGGACGCGGAGCTGGGCGAGTACGTCCGCGAGTTGGAGGAACGGGTCGGCGACGCCGGCATCACCCCGCTCACCGGTGACGAGATCGCCCAGGAGTTCGAGAAGTACCTGCGCCGCCGCGGCGGCTCCGCCGGCCCGACCGCCGGCTCCTGGTAGCCGCTCCCTGATCAAGCCCGCCGGGCCCCGGACACCACGTCCGGGGCCGGTTTTTCCGCGTGTCCGGGGTGGCGTGGTCACCTCCGCTAGGACAACCTAGGAACCTAGCTGTGATGAGGAGGCGGGCATGCAGATCAACCCGGGAGCGGCCGAGTTCCCGCACCGGCAGATCGCCGCGCAGCTCAAGGCCCAGGTCCGCCGCGGCGACTGGGGGCCCGGTGAGCGGCTGCCGTCCATCCCGGCCATCGCCGAGATGTTCGGCGTCGCGAAACAGACGGTGCAGCGCGCCGTCGACCAGCTGCGGGTCGAGGGCATCCTGATCACCAAACCCGGCTCCGGTACGTACGTCCGGGGCACCCGGCGCCGGCTCAACCGGCTCTCCCGCGGCCGGTACGGCGGCTTCCGCGGCTACCACACCGACCTCGCCGCCCGATACCGGCAGCAGCTCGTCTCGGTCGGCCCGGCCCCCGCCCCGCCCGAGGTGGCCGACGCGTTCGGGGTGCCCGACGGCACCGAACTGCTCTGCCGGCGGCACCTGGTCCGCACCGACGAGTCGCCGGTCGAGGTGGGTGCCTCCTGGTTTCTGCCGACCGACACCGCGGGCACCTCGCTGGAGCGGGCCGAGGCGTTCGGCCGCCCGCTCTACCAGGAGGCCGAGGATGCCACCGGCCGCAGGTACGTCACCGCGACCGATACGATCAGCGCCCGGCAGCCCAGCCGGGAGGAGGCGGAGACCCTGCAGATCCGCCCGGACACCCCCGTGCTGCACCTGCTGCACGTCGCCTACGACGAGCGGCGCAAGCCGATCGAGGTGGCACAGGCGACGTGGCCCGGCCCGATGACCACCCTCACCGAGGAGTACAAGATCCCGGCCCCGGCCGAGCAACCCGACCCGGACCCTGGGCTCGTCCTCGGCTGACCGCCCGCCGGCCCCCCGCAGTCCTGCTGGGAGATGCACGGAACGAGTGGTTGTCCGCGGCGAAACAGCCACACGTTCCGGCGGGAAAGAGGGGCCGCCGGTGGCGGCTGGGTCCGCCACGCGGACGCGAAGGCCTAGGGCTGGCTCTTCGCCTTCTGTCGGGCATAGTAGGCGCGGGCGCGGTTGCGGTCGCCACAGTCCTTCGTGTTGCACCAGCGGCGGTTCCGCCGCGGTGATGTGTCGAGGTAAACCCAGCCGCACTTGGCGTCTTCGCACTGGTGAAGGCGGTCGAGGTCGTCGCGCTGGGTGAGAGCCACGAGCCCGCGGACGATGCGATTGCTGGGCAGGCGGAGGTCGATTTCCCGGTCTCGCCATTGCCAGCGGTCGCCCGTGCGGACCAGGTCGGCTGCGGCGATCGCCGCCCGGTACATGCCCGCGAGGTCTGCGGCGGCTTCGGGGTCATCATCGAAGAGAGCTGCGTAGACCTTCTCGCGCGCTTCGATGACCTGTTGTCGTTCCCGCTCGGCCCAGACGTCGTCCCGGCCGGCGAGGTCGCGCAGGGCCACGGCCTCGTCTCCGCTGATCAGGTCGGACTCGACGCACCAGTCGACGACGTCGGAGAAGGTCTTCAGCTTCTCGGTGCGGTCGCACCCGCCGAGGCGCCAGTCAACGGTGTTCACCAGGTCGAGCATGCGGTCGCCCGCGATGTGACCGAACCTCACCACCAGCTCCTCTCATGGCCAAAAGCATTATTGCATGTGAGACAGCCTCCTGGCATGCTCATTCCCAATCGGCCAATCACCCATGAGAAACCACCAGGAGACTGATCGTGCCTGCCGCCGCCCCACGCACACCGTTCACTGCGCTGTGGGCGTCCCAAGCCTCCTCAAACCTCGCCGACGGGCTGCTGCAGGCCGCGGCACCGCTGCTCGTCGCCACGCTGACCCGTGACCCGCTCGTGGTGGCGGGCATGACGGTGGTGCAGTTCCTGCCTTGGCTGGTCGCCACCCTCCCCGCCGGCGCGATCGCCGACCGGATGGACAGACGCCGGATACTTACCGCTGGTAACTGGCTGCGCGCGGCCGCGTTCGCGCTGCTCGCCGTGGCCTTGGCGAACGGATGGCGCCACGTCGCACTGCTCTACGCCGCAGTGTTCCTGGCTGGTTGCGCCGAGACGATGGTCGACAACGCCGCACTGACCATCCCACCCCGTCTCGTGCCACGCGAGCAGCTCGAGCGCGCCAACGGCCGGTTGTTCGCGACCCAGTCCGTCATCAACACCTTCATCGGTCCGCCTGCCGGAGCGGCGTTGTTCGCGCTGGCAGCATCAGCGGCCTTCTACACCGGCGCGGCCGCGTTCGCGCTCGCCGGCCTGGCAGCTCTGCTGCTGCCCGCGCTGCGCCCCACCAGCGAGGAACAGGAGGGCCGCCGCTCGACCCCGACCACAATCACCCAGGACATCCGCTCCGGATGGGCCCACTTCTGGCGCCACGACCTGCTGCGCCGAGTCGCGTTCATCTCGGCGGCAATCAACTTCTTCAGCTCGGCCACCGGCGGGGTGCTCGTTCTGCTGATCACCGGTCCGTACCAAATGCCCATGTCGCGCTACGGCCTGTTCGTCGCCGTTCCCGCCGCCGGTGCGATCGTCGGCTCGCTACTCGCCGGACACGTCGTGCCCCGCATCGGCGGCGGCCCCACCACCTGGCTCGCCGCCCTCACCCCGGCCGCCAGCTACGCCATCCTCGGCCTGGGTCACCACACACCCCTCGCCCTTGCCGGCATGTTCTGCGCCGCCATTGCCACCTCGCTGAACCAGATCGTCGTCAGCACCCTGCGCCAAGCAGCAGTCCCCGACGAACTCCTCGGCCGCGTCACCGCCGCCTACCGCCTGATCGTCCTGGGTGTCGTCCCCCTCGGAGCCCTCGCCGGCGGCTTGCTCGGACGCAGCCTGGGGATCCGCGCCCCCTTCATCGCCGCAGCCCTCGGACTCGTGCTCGCCGCGCTCCTGCTCGCCTCCCGGGTCACCACCCAAGCCCTCCGTGACGCCGAAACAACCCATCACGACGAAGCGAAACGTCAGGCCGCGGGCTACGCCTTCACGGGTCCGCCTACTTCACGCGATTGACCAACGTCCCCGATCAGTGCACCTAGAGGCGGATACCCAGGAGGGCGTCGACGGTGTCCGCGAAGAGCTTCGGGGCGGCTGCGTCGTCGGCGACCCCGGCCAGGGCCTGCGCGGCCCAGGCGTCCGCCACGGCCAGGGCGCCGGGCGTGTCCAGGTCGTCGGCGAGGCGGGCGCGCACCCCGGCCAGCAGCTCGTCCCCAGCCGGCCCGGCCGGCAAGGCGGCGGCCCGCCGCCAGCGGGCCAGCCGCTCCTGCGCCGCGGCGAGCAGCTCGTCGGTCCACGAACGGTCGGTGCGGTAGTGCCCGCTCATCAGGGCCAGCCGGACGGCCATCGGGTCGACCCGGTCCGCCCGCAGCCGGGACACGAAGACCAGGTTGCCCTGGGACTTCGACATCTTCTCCCCGTTTAGGCCGATCATGCCGGCGTGCACGTAGTGGTCGGCGAACGGCGCCTGGCCGGTCAACCGCTCGGCGTGCGCCGCCGAGCACTCGTGATGCGGGAAGAGCAGGTCGTTGCCGCCGCCCTGCACGGCGATCCGGTCACCGAGCAGGTTCAGCGCGATCACCGTGCACTCGATGTGCCAGCCGGGGCGCCCGGCGCCGAGCTCGCCGCCCGGCCAGGACGGTTCGCCCTCCCGGGCCCCGCGCCACAGCAGCGGGTCCAGCGGGTCCCGCTTACCGGCCCGGTCCGGGTCGCCGCCACGCTCCGGGAAGATCTCCAGCATCTGCTCCCGGGAGAGGTTCGACTCGTAGCCGAACTCGGGGGCCGCGCTGAGGTCGAAGTAGACGTCGCCGGTGCCGTCGTCGAGCCGGTAGGCCGCGCCGTCCTTGAGCAGCACCAGGACCTTCTCGGCGATGTCCGGGATCGACTCGACCGCGCCGACGTAGTGCTCCGGCGGGATGATCCGCAGCGCCTCCATGTCCTCCCGGAACAGGGCGGTCTCCCGCATGGCCAGGACCTTCCAGTCCTCGCCGTCGCGCTCGGCCCGCTCCAGCAGCGGGTCGTCGATGTCGGTGACGTTCTGCACGTACCGCACGGACAGGCCGGCGTCCCGCCACATCCGCTGCACCAGGTCGAAGGCGATCATGGTGGCCGCGTGCCCGAGGTGGGTGGCGTCGTACGGGGTGATGCCGCAGACGTACATCGAGGCGACCCCGTCGGGCTCACTGGAGTGGACACCTTGCCGCGCCGAGTCGTACAACCCCAGTGGCTGGCCCTTGCCCGGCAGCCGTGGCACCTCGTGTCCCACCCAAGACTCCATGACCGTCAGCCTAACGATCCGTCAGGCGCTCGGGTGCCGCGCCTCAAGTGATCAACGCGACAACGGCTCACATGGGCGGCCAGGGCATTGCCGGCCACTCCTGCGGGGGCAACGGGAACCGCCCGCTCTCCCGCAGCCGGTCCACCCGGGCCGCCAACTCGGCGACCTCACCGATGGTGAGGTGCTCGGCCAGCTCGTCGCCGAGCGTACCGGTGAGCTGCCCGGCCAGCCCGTCCAGCATCTCCACCGCGTCCGGCGGCAGCTGCCGGCCCGCCCAGCCCCACAGCACCGTACGCAGCTTCTCCTCGACGTGGAAGCAGACGCCGTGGTCGACCCCGTAGATCCGGTCGTCGGGGCCCACGATGACGTGACCGCCCTTGCGGTCGGCGTTGTTGATCACCGCGTCGAGGACGGCGAGGCGGGCCAGGCGCGGGTCGTCGGCGTGCGCCAGGGCGTACGCGGCCCCGTCGTCGTCCCGGGCCGCGGCGACCAGGAACCAGCGTGGCGGCAGGGCGTCGGCGGGAACGAAACCGACGAGCGACTCGGCGTCCTCGGGCTCGTCGATCCAGAGCTGGCAGGAGCCGGGGCCGAACGGTCCGTCCCGCAGCACGGTGGGCGGCACCAGATCCCAACCGCTCGCCCGGGAGACGAGATAGGCCGACACCTCCCGGCCGGCGAGCGTCCCGTCCGGGAAGTCCCAGAGCGGACGCTCGCCGCGGACCGGCTTGTAGACGCAGCGCGCGGCCACCCCGTCGCGGGTGAGGATCCCGCGCAGGGTGGTGTTCGAGGCGTCGACCAGCCGCCCCTCCAGGGTGAGCTCACCATCGGTGAGCAGCCGCAGCGCAGCGGCTCCGTCCTGTCGGGGCTGGAGTTCCGACGAGGTCACCGGTGATAACCGTTGTGCCGCGGGCAGAGATGCCCGGCGGGGTCCAGGGGTTGGCCGCAGAGCGGGCAGGGCGGACGGCCGGCGTTGACCACGCGACGGGCCCGCTCGATGAACGCGCGGGTCGCCTCGGGGGTCAACCGCACCCGCAGCCGGTCGAGGTCGTCGTCCGGCTCGTCCGGGTCCTCGTCCTCGTCGTCGTCGGCCTCGCCTAGCGCGACCTCGACCTCGGTCTCACCGGCGGCGATCGCCTCGATCACCACGGTGGCGCTGTCCACGTCGAAGGCCAGCCCCAGCGTGCCGACCCGGAACTCCTCGTCGACCGGGGTGTCCAGCGGGTCGTTGTCGCCGACGACGGGGGCCGCCTCCGGCAACTGGACGCCGAACCGGCGCTGCGCCTCGGCGAGCAACTCCTCCAGCTTCTCGGCGAGCAGGGACACCTGGACCTTCTCCAGCGCGACGCTGACCAGCCGGCCACCGCCGCGCGCCTGCAGGAAGAACGTACGTTCCCCCGGCGGGCCGACGGTTCCGGCGACGAACCGCTCCGGCGGCTCGAAGGCGTGCACCTGGTGGGTCATACCCACGACCCTATCCGGCGGGTGGAACCGCCGTGCAGCGCACCGACGCTGAATCCGCCCAGGGCGAAACACCGGCGCCCACGGGGGCCGTTCCCGGGCGTGGCGGACCGGCTCATCGGTTCACTCCTCGCGCTCACGGGGCCGCCCCCGCGCCGCCGCCCACCGCCGCGTCCGAGTCCGTGGCCCGCGCCGCGCGCCGCCGGCGCTTCCGCGGCGGCGGCACCAGCCCGCTCAGATCACCGCCCGTGTCGTTGAGCCGGACCAGGAACGGCCGCAGCGCCGTGTAGCGGATCGCCGTCACCGACGCCGGGTCCGCGACGATCCGCTGGAAAAGATCCAGGTGTACGCCGAGCGCGTCGGCCACGATCGCCTTGATCACATCGCCGTGGCTGCAGGCCAGCCAGACCGCCTCCGGCCCGTGCTCGGCGGTGATCCGGGCGTCCCAGGAACGCACCGCCGCGACCGCCCGCGCCGACATCGCCGACATCGACTCCCCCTCCGGGAAGACGGCCGCGCTCGGGTGCTGCTGGACCACCGGCCAGAGCGGCTCCTTCGCCAGCTTCTTCAGCGGCTGCCCCTCCCAGCTGCCGTAGCCGCACTCGATCAGCCCCTCCTCCACCACCGGCTCGGCCTGCGGCAGGGCCAGCTCCAGGGTCTGCCGGCAGCGGACCAGCGGGCTGGTCACCACCGCCGCCAGGGGGAGCCCCTTCAGCCGCTCGCCGACCGCCGTGGCCTGGGCGCGACCGGTCTCGTCCAGCTCGACCGGCTGCCGGCCGGCCAGGCCGCCGTCGGCGTTCGCGGTGGTCCGGCCGTGTCGCAGAAGCAGAAGGGTCGCCACCCTGACCACCCTAGGCGGTACGGCGTCTGTCTTCCGGCTGCGGTTCGGGTGTGGCCCGCCGCGCGCGCCCGTCGTGGGCCGCTGCCGGCTTTGGTCGCGGTTGGGGGTGTGGCCCGCCGTGCCCGGCTCCGGGCGGTCAGGCTTGACCCCTACGCCGGTCACGGCGGGCCACACCCCGCGTCGTGGTCCTGCGCCGTCCGGCTGTCCGGCGTGCGTGGTTCGCGCCCCGGGTACGGCGTGCGTACCTGCACACGGTCCGCGCCTCGGCGGGGGTACCGGCTCGGCCGTCGGTTTCGCCGAAAGTGTGGCCTCCCGTCCTGGCCCGCCCGTGATCGACTCCCTGTCGGGGATGTGGCGGTGTAGGCGGGTGTCGGTTACCGCCGTTTCCGCGACCTGGAGTGGATCAAGGGCGGTTCGGGCCCACTTGGCGGGCTGTGGTGGTGGGCGATGTCCGGTTTGTGGGTGTGGTCGGCGGCATCCCGGGCCCGGAATGATGGGCGGCCGGGGGTCGTTGAAACACGGGTGCACGGCCGAGGTAGGCGCCCCGCGAGGCAGGCTTGCTGGCCGGCCCAGGTCGGAATGATGGTAGGCCGGCGGTCGTTGCACATGACTCGCGACCGAGGAAGCCGCCCCGTGTGCCGGGGTGGTCGGGCCCGGAATGTTGGCGGGCCGCCGGTCGTTGGATATGGTCCCGGCGCCGCGAAGAGGCGAACCCCTCGCCCCGCGAGCCGCTGGTCGAAGACTTTCCCCTTTGAGCGCCTGACGGTGCTTGCGCGCCCTGCCCACCCCCGTGGGCGGTGTGTGCGCCGACCCCCGAATGGAGCTTTGGTCATGAACTCGATGCTGCGTAAGAGCATTCTTGGTGTTGCTGGTCTGGCTTTCACCGGTGGTGTGTTCGCCGGTCCGATCGCCGCCCACGCTGCTGAGCCGGTGCACGCCAACCCGGTGGCGGCGGTGCAGGCCGACAAGCCGGACATGGGCAAGCTGGTGCCGCATGGTGTGCAGGGCGCCCAGTCGAAGATCACCCTGAACGACGAGCAGACCGCGAACGCGAAGGCGATCATCGCCGCCACCAAGAAGGCGGGCCTGCCGGAGCGGGCCGCGGTGATCTCGATCGCCACGAGTCTGCAGGAGTCGAAGCTGGAGAACCTGGGCCACCTCGGCGACGCCAATGACCACGACTCGCTGGGCCTGTTCCAGCAGCGCCCCTCCAGTGGTTGGGGCACGCCGGAGCAGATCACGAACCCGGAGTACGCCACCACCGCGTTCCTGAAGGGTCTGAAGCAGATCGACGGCTGGCAGGACATGCCGCTGACCAAGGCCGCCCAGACCGTGCAGGTGTCGGCCTACCCGGACGCCTACGCCCAGTGGGAACAGCAGGCCGCCGACCTCGTCGCCCAGCACTGGAACAGCTGACCCACCTGATCAGCTGACCAACTGAAAACGCGTACAAGCTGCTGGCCGGCACCCCAAGACGGGTGCCGGCCAGCAGTGTCTCTGAACGCTGGCGTCTCCAGATCTTGGACAGCTCCCGTCAGCAGCAGAACAGAAGAACACCGCCCAAGATCAGCAGCTCACTGCGGTACGTACCAGAGGAAGACCGCAACGCACGGGCGGCGAAGGCGCACGACGGGGCTGGGGGCGACCGTGACCGGCGCAGGGATCAAGCCTGACCGCCCGGAGCCGGGCACGGTCGCCCCCAGACCCCCGAAAAGCGAGAGCCAGCCGAGGAAGAGGGGCTACGTGGCCTGGATCGTCCCGGTGAGGAGTAGGCACAGAACGAGGGTGCCGAGCGCCACCCGGTACAGCACGAAGAGGTACAGGGTGTGGTGGGCGACGTAGCGCAGCAGCCAGGCGATGGCCGCGTAGCCGATGGCGAAGGCGATCACCGTGGCGACCACCATCTGGGCCACGCTGGGTGCGGCAGTGCCCGGTTCGGCGGGCTCGAAGACGTCGCCGAGGCTGAACACGCCGGACAGCACCACGGCGGGGATGGCCAGCAGGAACGAGTACCGCGCCGCGGTCTCCCGGGTCAGGTTCAGGAACAGGCCGAAGGTGAGCGTGCCGCCGGACCGGGAGACGCCGGGGATGAGCGCCATCGCCTGGGCGAAGCCCATGACGATGCCGTCGCGCATCCGGAAGTTCTCCAGGGTGCGGGTCTGCCGCCCCCAGTACTCGGCGAAGGCCAGCACCAGCGCGAAGAAGATCAGCGTGAAGGAGATCAGGTACAGGTTCCGGGCCGTGTCGCGGATCGCGTCCTTGAACAGCAGGCCGAAGACGCCGATCGGGATGGTGCCGACGATGACGTACCAGCCCATCCGGTAGTCGAGGCTGGACCGGACCGAGCGGTCCCACATGCCGATCACCCAGGTACGGACGATCCGCCAGATGTCCTTGAAGAAGTAGATGAGCACCGCCGCCTCGGTGCCCAACTGGGTCACCGCGGTGAACGACGCGCCGGCATCCCGGCCGAAGAAGATCGCGGAGGTGATCCGCAGGTGCCCGGAGGACGAGACGGGCAGGAATTCCGTGAGCCCCTGGACGATGCCCAGGACGATGGCCTCGACCCAGGTCACTCGCCGACTCCGGACAGCTCGAGGGCCTCGGCGACGGTGCGCAGGGTCTGCACGCCGCTCTCCCGGTCAGCGACGAAGAGGGTCACCGACAGGGTGGTGACGCCGGCCTCCGCGTACTCCTGCATCCGCTCGGCGATGCGCTCCTTCGGACCGAGCAGCGAGGTGCGGTCGATGAACTCGGTCGGCACCGCGGCCGCCGCGTCGCGCTGCCGCTTGGCGAGGTAGAGGTCCTGCACCTCGCGGGCCGCGTCGCCGTAGCCCATCCGGATGGCGAGCTGGTTGTAGAAGTTCTGCTCCCGGCTGCCCATGCCGCCGACGTAGAGGGCGGCGTACCAGCGGACCAGCTCGGCGCAGGAGGCGACGTCGTCGCCGACCACCACCGGGACGGACGGCACCACGTCGAAGCCGCTCAGCTCCTCGCCGATCCTGGCCCGGCCGGCGCGGACCGCGGCGAGCTGCTCCTCGGCGAACTCGGGCGCGTAGAAGATGGCGAGCCAGCCGTCCGCGATCTCGCCGGCCAGCTCCAGGTTCTTCGGGCCGACAGCGGCCAGGTAGATCGGGATGTGCTCGCGCGGTGGGTGGAAACCCAACCGGAGCGCCTTGCCCGGGCCGTCCGGCAGCGGCAGCGTGTAGTGCTCGCCGTCGTACGCGACCTCCTTGCGGGCGATCGCCAGCTTGACGATGTCGACGTACTCCCGGGTGCGGGCCAGGGGCTTGGCGAAGCGGACGCCGTGCCAGCCCTCGGAGACCTGCGGGCCGGAGACGCCCAGGCCGAGCCGGAACCGGCCGCCGGAGAGCGTGTCGATGGTGGCGGCGGTCATCGCGGTCATCGCCGGGGTACGGGCGGGGATCTGCATCACCGCGCTGCCCACGTCGATCCGCTCGGTCTGGCCGGCGATCCACGCCAGCATGCTCGGCGAGTCGGAGCCGTAGGCCTCCGCCGCCCACACCACCGAGTAGCCGAGCCGGTCGGCCTCCTGAGCCAGGGCCAGATGATCGGCCGGCGCGCTCCACGCCGTCTGGTATCCGAGGCTGAGCCCGAGTCGCACTGGTCCTCCCACCGTCCGCACCACAGGTCGCATCAGGTTACGCAATGCCGGTGGCCGAGCCGGTCACCGGCTCACCCCCGACCGCGTCACAGCTCGCCGGGCTGGGTGGAGCAGGAACTTGACTCCGGGCGAGGATATCCGTGACGCGAGGTTCGAAATAAGGTTCACCCATGCAACAGCGACCGCTCGGCCGAAGCGGGCTGGCGGTTTCGCGGCTCGCGCTCGGCACCATGACCTGGGGACGGGACACCGACGCCGACGACGCGGCCGCCCAGCTGAAGAGCTACCTCGACGCGGGCGGCAACCTCGTCGACACCGCCGACGTGTACGCCGACGGCGACGCCGAGTCGGTGATCGGCTCGCTGCTGGGCAGCCTGGTCGATCGGGACGAGCTGCTCATCGCCACCAAGGCGGGGCTGCGGCCGGGCAGCGGCCGCCGGCGGGACAACTCCCGCGGGCACCTGCTGCGGACCCTGGAGGCGTCGCTGCGCCGGCTCGGCACCGACCACGTCGACCTGTGGCAGGTGCACGGATACGACCCGGACACCCCGCTGGAGGAGACCCTCTCCGCCCTGGACCACGCCGTGTCCACCGGCAAGGCCCGGTATGTGGGGGTGTCGAACTTCTCCGGCTGGCAGACCGCCCGGGCCGCCGCCTGGCAGGCCGCCTGGCCGGGGCGCGCCCCGGTGGTCGCCGCGCAGGTGGAGTACTCGCTGCTGGAGCGGGGCGTGGAGCGCGAGGTGCTGCCCGCCTGCGCGGCGCTGGGGCTGGGCGTGCTGCCCTGGTCGCCGCTGGGGCGCGGGGTGCTCACCGGCAAGTACCGGCACGGCCGTCCAGCCGACTCCCGGGCCGCGTCGCCGCACTTCGAGCGCTTCGTCGCCACCTACCTGGAGCCGCGCTGCTCCAGCATCGTGGAGGCGGTCGCCACCGCGGCCGGGGGGCTGGGCGTGTCGCCGCTGGAGGTGGCGCTGGCCTGGATCCGGGACCGGCCGGGGGTCACCGCGCCGATCCTCGGCGCCCGCACCGTGGGGCAGCTCCTCGGCGCGCTGCAGGTGGAGCGGATGACCCTGCCGGAGGAGATCGTCACCGCGCTCGACGACGTCTCGGCGGTGCCGGTGGGCTACCCGGAACGGGACGGCTGAGGCCCGTCGTCTGGATGCCGGCCGACGGACGGCGATCCGGGTCACCGTCCGGGGGTGGCGGTGGACCACCGGGCTGGGCAGCATAGAGGGCATGGACTACGAATACGCGCCGCTGCGGTTGCCTGCGAATGTCGACCGGTTGACCGCCGCGGCGCAGCTGGCGATCCAGGCGGAGTTCTCCGGATGGGAGCTGGCCCGGGTGCGGCTGTACCGGGACGGGACGCGGCAGGTGATGCTGCGCCGCCGCCGGGTCAACCAGCCGCAGCCGGGCCTGTCGTACTGAGGACGGCCGGACCGGGCCGACGCGGTACGCCCCCGGGGCCCGGACCGGACGGTCAGGCCCCGGGGGCGGCGTGGCCTAGTGGGCGTGGTCGTGTTCCTCGTCGAGCTCGAGGAACGGGTGCTCGTCGAGGCGGCCCACGAGACGGTCGTCGGCGGCCGGCTGGAACGGGCCGAGCGAGTCGTCGTCGTCGAACGACTCCAGGTCGACCGGGCTGCTGACCTCGCTGACCATGACCAGGCCGTCAAGCGGCTCCAGCTCGGGGACGTCCAGCGCGCTGAGCGAGCCGTCACCGCTCTGCAGCAGCTCCAGCACGGCCTCGCCGACCCCCTCGACCGGGGCCGGCTCGTCCTCCTCGGGGGTGCCCTCGCGGCGGGCCGCCTCGGCCGCCCGGATCAGGGCGGACACGCTCGGCACCCGGTAGTCCCGGCGCTGCCGGACCGAGATGACGCGCGGGTGCGGGTCGGTGGCCTCGACCCCCTCGACGCCGCCGAAGCGCTCGTCGGCCTCGTTCGGGTCGATCGACTCCACGTCCCACGGGGTCACCTCGCCGAACGCGTCGAGCAACTGCTCGTCGTAGGCGAACGAGGCATTGTTCAGGGCGACGTACGCCTGCCAGACGTTGTCGTCGTCGATCCGGCCGTGGGCGGCGCGGACGGCGGCCAGGTGGGCACGCGCCGCGTCGATCACCCGCTCCAGGGCGGCGTCCAGCTCACCGTGCTGGTCGGTCATGTGTGGCAGTCCCTTCGGATGGGGGGAGATTCCGCGCCGACGGTGACGTGACGGACACGGCTAGCAGCTGCGGAGAAACCGGTCGAGAACCCGCACGCCGAACTGTAGCCCGTCCACCGGAACCCGCTCGTCGATGCCATGGAACAGCCCGGAGAAATTGAGGTCGGCGGGCAGCCGCAGCGGCGCGAAGCCGAAGCAGCGGATGCCGAGCTGCGAGAACGCCTTGGCGTCGGTGCCACCGGAGAGCATGTACGGCACCGGGCGGGCGCCCGGGTCCTCGGCGCGCAGCGCGGCGGACATGGCGTCGACCAGGTCGCCGTCGAAGGTGGTCTCCAGGGCCGGCTGGCGCTGGATGTACTCGATGGCGATGTCCGGGCCGATCAGCTCGCGCAGCTGCCGCTCCAGCAGCTCCGACTGGCCGGGCAGGCTGCGGCAGTCGATGGTGGCGGTGGCCCGGCCGGGGATGACGTTGTCCTTGTAGCCGGCGGCCAGCCGGGTCGGGTTGGCGGTGTTGCGGATGGTGGCGCCGATGATGTTGGCGATCGGGCCGAGCTTGGCGATCGCGGTCTCCGGGTCCTCCGGGTCGATCTCGATGCCGAGCACGTCGGAGACCTCTTCGAGGAACGCCCGCACGGTGTCGGTGACGACCACCGGGAAGCGGTGCCGGCCGACCCGGGCGACCGCCTCGGCGAGCGCGGTGACCGCGTTGTCGTCGTGCACCATCGAGCTGTGGCCGGGGCGGCCCTTGGCGTGCAGGCGCAGCCAGTCGATGCCCTTCTCGGCGGTCTCGATGAGGTAGAGCCGGCGCTGCTCGTCAACCGAGTAGGAGAAGCCGCCGACCTCGCCGATCGCCTCGGTGCAGCCGTCGAAGAGGTGGCGGTGCCGCTGGGCGAGGAAGTGCGCGCCGTAGTCGCTGCCGGCCTCCTCGTCGGCGGTGAAGGCGAGCACGATGTCCCGCGAAGGACGCACCCCGGCGCGCTGCCAGCCGCGGACCACGGCGAGCACCATGGCGTCGAAGTCCTTCATGTCGATCGCGCCGCGGCCCCACAGGTAGCCGTCACGGAGCTCGCCGGAGAACGGATGCACCGACCACTCGTCGGGGTCGGCGGGCACCACGTCGAGGTGGCCGTGCACCAGCAGCGCGTCCCGGCCCGGGTCGGTGCCGAGAATCCGGGCGACCAGATTGGCCCGGCCCGGCGCGGACTCGTGCAGCTCCGCGTCGACGCCGACCTCGGCGAGCTTCTCGGCGACGTACTCCGCGGCGCGGCGTTCCCCGACGCTGGTGTCGTTGTCGCCGGTGTTGGTGGTGTCGATGCGCAGCAGGTCGCGGCAGAGGTCCACGACCTCGTCACAGGGGTCGGGTCGGGCGGAGGCGGGGTCGCTCGTCATCGCTTCTTCATACCAGCCGGTCCCGACGCCCGGTCCGCCCCGCCCGGCGGGCGGTTTCACGGATCGCGGGTACGGGTACCGCCGGTGGCGTTCCCGCACCGCTCACCCGGGGCCGGCGGCGCCGCCGATCCCGCGCCGGCCATCAGTCGAGGAGTGCACCATGACCGTCCCCCTGCCGCCGCTGCCGCCCGCCGCTGACGACGTGTACCGGCCGGGTGGCCGGAGCCTGATCGACCTCGTGGCGCGGGAGCACACCGCGCTGCTCGGCCTGGCCGGGCAGGTCACCGACCCGGACCTGCCCGCCGAGCGTCGGCGCGAGGTGCTCGACGTGCTCACCGCCGTGGTGTCCCGGCACCTGTCCGCCGAGGAGCAGTACCTCTTCCCCGCCGCCCGGGCCGCCGTGCCGGCCGGCGCCGAACTGGTGGACCGGGAGATCGAGGCGGACGCCGGGCTGCTCACCGCCCTGCGGGAACTGTCCGGGCCGGACGACCCGGCGCTGGCCGAGGTGGCCGACCGGGTACGCCGGCACGTCGACCGGGTCGCCGCGCTGGTGGCGCCGCTGCGCGAGGTGGCCACCGACGCCGAGCTGATCCGGCTGGGCAACCGGTGGGAGATCGCCGAGGAGGCGGCGCCGACCCGGCCGCACCCGGGCACCCCGGCCACCCCGCCGTGGAACAAGCTCGTCGAGCCGGCGGTGGGGGTGTTGGACAAGGTCCGCGACGCGGTGACCGGCCGGCGTACCCAGCTGTCCGATCTGGAACGGCCGGGGAAGCACTGAGCCGATTCCGGCCGCCGCGGCGACGGACGGCCGACTGATCGGCGTACACCGATGGCGGACGGGCCCTTCCGCATCCCCGTTCGTGGTCCTACCGTCACCGTATGAATCTGGAGCTGCGACATCTGCGGGTGGTCTGCGCGATCGCGGAGACGGGAAGCGTCACCAAGGCCGCCTCGATGCTCGGCCTGGCCCAGCCGGCGCTGACCGCCCAGCTCCAGCGCATCGAGCGGGCCCTCGGCGGACCGCTGTTCGACCGGGACCGCCGCGGCGCCCGCCCCACCGCGCTGGGCGAACTGGTGCTGGACCGGGCCCGGGTGCTGCTGCCGGCGATGAAGGGCCTGCAGGACGAGGCGGCCCGGCTGGCCGGGGCGGCCGACCCGCTGACCCGGTACCGGTTCGGCGGGGTGAACAGCCCGATCCTCGGCCGGCTGGTGCACCGGCTCGCCGCCGAGCGGCCCGACGTGCAGATCAGCACGTACGCGTCCTGGTCGGTGGACGAGCTGGCCCAACTGGTCGCCGGCGGCCGGCTCGACTTCGCGCTGACCGGGGTGTGCGGGGACGCCGCCCCGTCGGCGGAGTTCGGGCTGAGCTGGCGGGAGGTCGCCGTCGACCCGATCTTCGTGCTGCTGCCGCAGACCCATCGGATGGCCGGCCGGGACGAGGTGCGCCTGGTCGACCTGCGGCACGAGCAGTGGGTCGCGGCGCCCGGGGAGGGCTGCTTCGGCGACTGCTTCGCCGCCGCCTGCGCCCGCGCCGGCTTCACCCCCCGCAAGCTGTACGAGGCGGACGTGCGCGGCTGCCTGGACCTGGTGGACGCCGGCGAGGCGGTGGGCCTCTGCCAGGCCACCTTCCGGCCCGTCGCCGGCCTGGTGACCCGCCGGCTGGCCGGTACGCCGCTGCGCTGGCGGCTGCTGCTGGGCTGGCACCCGGACGCGCCGACCGCCCGGGTCGCCGAGACGGTGCTCGAGACGGCCGTGGCGGCGTACACCGACGCGCTGGCCCCGCACCCGGACTACCTGGCCTGGTTGCTGGGTCGACCCGACTTCGGTGCGCAGGTGGCGGCGGCCGGCGGGGTGCGAACCGCCTGAGCGCGGGTATCAGGGCGCCATGACTGATCTGTACCCTGCCGCCGACCAGCGGGAGTTGCTGCGCCAGGCGGCCGCCGCGCACACCGCCGCCTCCACCGACCTGGAGGCGTTCCTGCGCCGGCTGCCGGAGGTGCCCGACCCGGCGGACATCACCGAGTACGCCAACCTGCTCAGCCGGGAGGAACGGGCCCGCGCGGAGCGGCAGGCCGCCGCCGACGCGGCCGGCTTGGAGCTACCCAGCATGGAATCGTCCGACTAACGCACGGCACGGCACCCGGGACTCCCCCGGGTGCCGTCGGCCGGTCCGGTCAGCGTTCGACCAGAACGTCGTGCCCGAGGTCGAGCAGCGAGTACCGCCACTCGTTGTCGGCGTTGCCGCCGCTCGGCCGGGCGTCGATGAGGTCCTGGATGCGGTCGACCGCCGCCTGCATCACCTCGATGTCCTCCCGGGTGAGGTCCACCTTGCGCTTGCTCAGCACCCGCAGGATGTGCCGGCCCGGCTCGGGCAGGTCCATGTTCGGGGCGGGGCCGAACGACTCCTCCCCCGAGCCACGGGTCAGCAGCCACTGGCGCAACTGCTCGGAGGGGACGTTCACCAGGGCGTGGAAGTCGTCCCAGAGCACGTCGACCTCGGGATCCACGCGCTGTTCGCGTACCATCACGCCTCCTCTTCCGGCGGCGGCCCGGACGGCGTCCGGTCGCCCTCGTCGGTCTGCTTCTTCACACCCTCCGGCGGCACCTTGACCCGCGACGGGTTCGCCGTCGGCGGGCTCACGATCGGTTCGCGCCGCTCGGTTTCCTCCCGGCTCTCCTCCGGCTCGGTCATCTCGTCCCGTTTCCGGTTCATCGAGGGTGCGAGGTGCTGGCGGCGACGTAGTCGCGGTCCCCGCTGCCGACCTCGATGGACAGCTGCCCGTCCCGCGCGTCGACGACGACCTTCTGGCCGGGCGAGACCTGGTGCTCCAGCAGCATCCGGGAGAGCCGGTTGTCGACCTCCCGCTGGATCACCCGGCGCAGCGGGCGGGCCCCGAACTCCGGCTGGTAGCCGTGCTCGGCCAGCCAGTCGATGCCGGCCGCGGTGAACTCGACCTGGATGTCCTGGGCGTGCAGCCGGCGCTTGGTCTCCTCCAGCATCAGCTCGGTGATCTGCCGCAGCTGCTCGGCCTCCAGCCGCTGGAAGATGATCACCTCGTCGATCCGGTTGAGGAACTCGGGCCGGAAGTTCTCCTGCAGCCGGCGCATCAGCCGCTCCCGCAGCTCGCTGGCCTCCTGCTCTCGGCCGGGCTCGCCGACGCCGAAGCCCACCGTGCGCTGGGTACCGGTGATCATCTCCGACCCGAGGTTGCTGGTCATGATCAGGACGGTGTTCTTGAAGTTCACCGTGCGGCCCTGGCTGTCGGTGAGCCGGCCGTCGTCCAGCACCTGGAGCAGGATGTTGAACACATCCGGGTGCGCCTTCTCGATCTCGTCGAGCAGCACCACCGCGTACGGGCGGCGGCGCACCGCCTCGGTGAGCTGGCCGGCCTCCTCGTAGCCGACATAGCCGGGCGGGGCGCCGACCAGCCGGCTGACCGTGTGCCGCTCCTGGAACTCGCTCATGTCCACCCGGACCATCCGGTCCGCCTCGCCGAAGAGCGCCTCGGCCAGGGCCCGGGCGAGTTCGGTCTTGCCGACGCCGGTCGGGCCGAGGAAGAGGAAGCTGCCCATCGGCCGGTCCGGGTCCGCCAGCCCGGCACGCGAGCGGCGCACCGCCTCGGCCACCGCGCTGACCGCGTCGTCCTGCCCGACGACCTTCTCGTGCAGGTACCCCTCGAGCCGCAGCAGCCGGTCGCGTTCCTCCTCGGTGAGCTGGTTGATCGGGATGCCGGTGGCTCGGGAGACCACCTCGGCGATCTCCGTCGGCCCGACCGTCGGCACTTCGGGGCTCTCCCCGTCGCCTTTCGCCCGGCGGACCTGTTCCTCCAGCTCGGACACCCGGTCGCGCAACTGGGAGGCCCGCTCGTACTGCTCGTCGGCGACCGCCTGCTCCTTGTTGCGGCGCACCTCGTCGAGCTGCCGCTCCAGCTCGCGCACGTCCTCGGCGGGGGTACGGGTACGCAGCCGCACCCGCGCGCCGGCCTGGTCGATCAGGTCGATCGCCTTGTCCGGCAGGTAGCGGTCGGTGACGTAGCGGTCGGAGAGCTCAGCGGCGGCGACCAGCGCCTCGTCGGTGAAGCGGACCTGGTGGTGCGCCTCGTAGCGGTCACGCAGGCCGCGCAGGATGGTGACGGTGTCCTCGACGCTCGGCTCGGGCACGAAGACCGGCTGAAACCGGCGGGCCAGCGCGGCGTCCTTCTCGATGCTGCGCCGGAACTCGTCCAGCGTGGTCGCGCCGATCACCCGCAGCTCGCCACGGGCGAGGGCGGGCTTGAGCATGTTCGAGGCGTCCATGCCGCCCTCGCTGCCGGCGCCACCCGCGCCGACCAGGGTGTGGATCTCGTCCAGGAAGATGATCAGCTCGTCCTTGTGGGCCCGGATCTCGTCGATCACCTTCTTCAGCCGTTCCTCGAAGTCGCCCCGGTAACGGGTGCCGGCCACCAGGCCGGCGAGGTCGAGCTGGATCACCCGCTTGCCGATCAGGGTCTGCGGCACGTCGCCGTCGCAGATCCGCTCGGCCAGCCCCTCCACGATCGCGGTCTTGCCGACGCCGGCCTCGCCGATCAGCACCGGGTTGTTCTTGGTCCGCCGGGACAGGATCTCCACGGCCTGCTCGATCTCGTCGGCCCGGCCGATGACCGGGTCGATCTGGTCGTTGCGGGCCAGCTCGGTGAGGTCCTGCCCGTACTGGTCGAGGGTGGGGGTGCCGCGGTCCGGACGGGGGGCGCCGCCGCGTTCCGCGCTGGCCGCCTGCAGCGACTCCGGCTGGATCCGGCCCGCGGCCAGCATCCGGCCGGCCGGGGACTCCGGGTTCAACGGCAGGGCCATCAGGATGTGTTCGGGGCCGATGTAGTTGGCACCCATCGCCCGGGAGAGCTGGTGGGCGTCGAGCAACGCCCGCTTGGCCGCCGGGGTGAGCGACAGGTTGGGCGGCACCTCGCCGCGCGGCGCCCCGTCACCGCGCCCGCCGAGTGCGTTGACCAGAGCGTCCGGGTCGGCGCCGGCGCGGCGTACCAGATCGCGTAGCGGCTCCCGCTGCAGCGCCGCCCAGAGCAGATGGTCGGTGTCCAGGTCGTTGCTGTGCTTCTGCGCCGCGCGCCGGGCCGCGTCGGCCAGCATCTCCCGCGCGTCGGCGGTCATCAGCCGGGTGATGTCGACCCGGTGTGCCGGCCGGCGTCCCCCCTCGCCGCGACCGAAGTACCGGGCCAGGAACTCGTCCCACGGGTCGGAGCCGAAGTCACCGGGTCCCATCATCTCTGTCCTCCGCTCCTCAGACGCGGCGCGCCCCGCCGGGCGACTGGCGCGGCACGGTCGGCGGTGGCTACCCGGCGGTCGGCGCGACAAACGCCTCCGGATGGCAGGCTGGGGGCATGGCGGACAGGGCGCTGCTGATCGTCGACGGCGCGAACGTGGTGGGCTCGCGGCCGGACGGCTGGTGGCGGGACCGGGCCGGGGCGGCGGCGCGGCTGCGCGACGCGCTCGCGCCGCTGGCCGACCGGGGCGTACCACCGGAGCTGCCGCCACCGGTGGACGTGGTGCTGGTGGTGGAGGGCGCGGCGCGGGACGTGCCGGCCGCGCCGGGGGTGGCCGTGGTCGCCGCACCCGGGTCCGGCGACGACACCATGGTCGAGCTGGTCGCCGCGGCGCCGGACCGACGCCGGGTGGTGGTCACCGCCGACCGGGAGCTGCGGGCCCGGGTGGGTGCGCTGGGCGCCGAGGTGCACGGGCCACGCTGGCTGCCTCCGGACGTCCAGCGCCGCGGGCCCGTGCGGTGACCGGGGTACGCCCGGCGGGGTGACTCGTGCACGGGACCAGGCGGTTCGCCGGCGGGACCGGGGCCGTCCGGGCGAAAGGGCTTCCGCGCACGTCAGGGGATTGATCGGACAGCCGGGCAGGAACACCGCGAGGGCGGATGTTCGCCCATCCGGCGGGATGGGTTGTAATGGAGATCTCCCTTGCCCCCAGGAGGTCCCCCGTGGCGAGCGTCGCCGAGCTGAAGGCAGCCATCGATGTCGCCCTCCAGCAGATAGGTGACGGGCAGACAGCCGTGCAGGCGGCCGGCGAGAAGCTGGCCGAGGCGCAGCAGACCCTTGCCGGCGCGCTGGAGGGCAGCGGCCACGAGACGGTGGAGGCGGCCCAGGCGTCGCTGACCCAGGCCAGCCAGGAGCTGGAGGAGTGCCTCGCCGCCACCCTCGTCGCGGTCGAGCAGGCGCAGCTCTACGTCGCCACCCTGTAGGGGGCGGAACGTGTCCATCATCGAGGACGTCGGCGGGCAGGTGCGCGCCGCCGCCGAGGAGCTGCCGCTGGCCCAGCTCGCCGTGGCGCTGGAGAAGTTCGGCCAGGCCACCGAGCGGCTGCGCTGGGTGCGGCAGGAATCGGCGAACCCGCTGGGGGTGCCGGAGCTGTCCGCCGCGACCGAGCACGCCGAGACCGCCGGGTACGCGCTGCGGGTGGCCCAGGAGCAGCTGTCCGCGTACCTGGCCGCGATCGGGCTGGCCGCCGACGGCGCGCCCGCCCCGACCGGCGAGCAGCGCCGGCCGAAGCACGACGCGCCCCGGGGTGAGACGCCGCCGGCGGCCCCGGACGCAGCGGCCGAGCAGGGCGAGCAGCCAGCGATGCGGCGCTGGTGGTCGGTGCGGGTGGCGGAGCTGACCGGCGGCCGGGAGGGCGCCCCGGACGAGCCGGACGCGCGGGTCGGCGACTCCCGCGAGCTGCTGCGCCGGGTGGTGACCGGGGTCCGCTCCGGCGACCGGGCCCGGCTGCACGCGGAGCTGCGCCAGGCACACGCCGACGTCGGGCTGGGGCTGGCCGCGATCGCCCCGCCACTGCTGCGCGAGCTGGCCGGCGAACTGCTCGGCCACCCGCCCCGCGCCGACGACCTGGCCCGGCTGCGCCGGGAGCTGGACGGGCGGGTCCGCGACCTGCTGCCCGGGCTGCCGCCGCCGGTGCTGGACACCCTGCTGACCCGGGTCTGCCGGATGCCCCCGCCCCGCCGTTCCGGCGAGCAGGAACAACCGCACGCCGCGGATCCGGCGGTCACCGCCGGGGTGGTCACCGGGGTGCTGCTGGACCGGCTCGGCCGCGACCTGCCCAACGACGCCGACGAGCGGGAACCCGGACGGGGTACGCATGGCTGACGTCCGCGCCCAGGTGGTGTCGCGGGTCCGGGGGCTGCTCTCCGAGGCACTCGGGGCCACCCGGCACCGGCTGGCCGCCGCCGACGCCGACCTGGCCGCCCGCCGGGACCGGCTGGTCCGGGTGCGGCGCGCCGCGGCGGACGTACCGGAGCGGGTGGGCGCCGCCCGCGACCGCCGGCTCGCCGAGATAGACGCCCGGCACACCGCGCGGATCGCCGAGCTGGCCCGGCGGGCCGCCGCCGCGGCCGAGCGGGAGGCGCCGGGCGCGGCGTCCGCCCCGTGGGACCGGTGGCGACCCACCCCCGCCGACCGCACAGAGACCCCCGGCGCGGTACGCGTCGGCACGGTGCGCATCCCCGGCGCGGAGCCGCTGCCGGCGCTGGTGCCGCTACTGGACGCCGGTCACGTGCACCTCGCCGGCAGCGACCGGGAGGGCATCGCCGCGGTGGTGCCGGCCCTGCTGCTGCGCTCGCTGGGGCGCGCCGACCCGGGCAGCGTCCGGCTCGTCGGGTACGACCCGGAGCACCTGGGCGGCGGGCTCGCCGGGTTCGCCCCGCTTGGCACCGCCGGCCTGCTCACCTTCGTCGGCCCCGGCGGGCTGGGCCGGCTGCTGGACGACCTGGTGGAGCAGATCCGCCGGATCAACGAGACCGTGCTGGCCGGGGAGTACGCGTCGCTGCGCGAGCTGGCCGCGACCACCGGCCGCCGGCCGGAGCCGTGGCGGGTGGCGGTGCTGCTCGGCGGCGACGAGCTGTCCCGGCACGAGCGCGGCCAGCTCGACCGGGTGGTGCGGACCGGGGCGGCCTGCGGGGTGCACCTGGTGGTCCGCGGCATCGAGCTGCCCGACGACCCCACGGTCACCCGGGTCGTGGTGGAGCCGGACGACGCCCGGATCGGCGGGCTGCCGGTGGCGCTCGACCCCCCGCCCCCGCCCGGGCTGGTCACCGAGACGTGCCGGGAGACTGCCTCCCGGGTCAACGCCGGACCGCCGCCGGCGCCCTTCACCGACCTGCTGCCCCCGACCGAGGACTACTGGCGGGCGGACTCGGCGCACGGCCTGACCGCGCCGATCGGCGAGGGCCCGCACGGCCGGCCGGTGCAGCTCACCCTCGGCGACTACCCGCCGCACGCGCTGATCGGCGGCCCCTCCGGCACCGGGAAGACCAACCTGATCTTCGCCTGGATCGGCGCGCTCGCCGCCCGCTACTCCCCCGCCGAGCTGGAGTTCTATCTGCTCGACTTCAAGGAGGGGGTGTCGTTCGCGCGGTTCGCCCAGGGCCGACGGGACCCGAGCTGGCTGCCGCACATGCGGCTGGTCGGGATCAACGTGAACACCGACCGGGAGTTCGGCCTGGCGCTGCTGCGCTTCCTCGCCGAGGAGCTGCGCCGCCGGGCGGACGCGGCGAAGAAGCACGAGGTCACCAAGCTGGCCGAGCTGCGCGCCGTGGACCCGACCGGGCACTGGCCCCGGATCGTCGCCGTGGTGGACGAATTCCAGGCGCTGCTGGCCGGCCGGGACGTGGTCGCGCGGGAAGCCGCCGACCTGCTGGAGGACCTGGCCCGGCGCGGGCGGTCACAGGGCATCCACCTGGTGCTCGCCTCGCAGGACGTCCGGGGCATCGAGGCGCTGTGGGGGCGACCCGCCCTGGTCGCCCAGTTCACCCTGCGGATCGCGCTGCCGAAGGCGCTGCGCATCCTGGCCGAGCGCAACGACGCGGCGCAGTCGCTGCCCCGGCACCACGCGGTGGTGAACGCCGAGTCGGGGCTGGCCGAGGGGAACCAGGTGGCCCGTATCCCGTCGGCCGGCGACTGGGAGACGTGGAGCGAACTGCAGCACCGGCTGTGGCGGATGCGCCCGCAGGACGCTTCCCCGGCCCGGCTCTTCGACGGCGACGCGATCCCGAAGCTGGCCGAGGCGCCGGACTTCCGGGCGCTGACCGCCCCGGAGCAGGGGGTGCCGCGCAGCCCGGTCGCGCTGCTCGGGGAGATCATCGACGTGCAGGCCCGCTCGGCGGCGCTGCGGCTGCCCCGGGCCCCCGGGCGCAACCTGGCCGTGCTCGGCACCCGGGTGGACGAGGCGTGCGCCGTGCTGGACGCCGCCGCCCGCTCGCTGGCCCGGCAGCACCGCCCCGGCACGGCCCGGTTCTCCATCGCCTGCCTCGACCCGGACGCCGACCCGGCCGCCCGCGCCCTCTACGAGGACCTCGCCGACGACGCCGCCTGGTACGACGAGGAGACCGTCCCCGAGCTGATGGCCGAGGTGGGCGACTCGCTCGGCGCCCCGGGCACCCCGAACAGCCCGCACTATCTGCTGCTCTACGCGGTCGACGCGGCCGCCGGACAGCTCGCCGGCAAGGCTGGCCGGCGGACCGGGCTGGAGCAGCTGCGCCGGATCCTGCACGACGGCCCGGAGCGGCGTACGCACGTGCTGGCCTGGTGGCGCGGGGTGGCCCGGATGCGGGCCGACCTGGGCGGCCCGGCGGCGCGTACCGACCAGATCGGGGCCTGGGTGGCGCTCGACGTGCAGGGCGCGGAGCTGGGCTCCTCGCTCTACCCGGGCACCGGCGGGCCGGACTGGTACCCGCGCCCGTGGCGGGGCCTGTACTTCGACCGGGCGGTGCACCGCACCGGCCAGGTGATCATCCCCTATGGTCCTTCCCGATGAACGAACCGGTCGCCAGTGAGACGTACGCCGCCCAGATCCGTCGGCTCGCCGAGCTGACCGCCCGGGTGGCCGCCCAGCGCGCCGAGGCGCACACCTGGTACGCGCAGCAGTGCGCCACCGCCGACCGGGCGGTGGCGGAGGCCACCGAGCAGGTCCGCCGGGCCGAGGCGGAGGTGGCGCAGGCGCGGGAGTTGGTGGAGCGGGTCGATGCCGAGGCCGCCCACCTGTGGGGGCAGCTGCGCGCCCGGATGGGCAGCGGCGGGCGGCGACTGGGCGAGCTGCCCGGGCCGGCCCGGGATGCGACCGGCGATCCGGTGCCGCTGCTGCACGGGGTACGCGAGGTGCTGGACCGCACCCGCCAGGCAGGCGAGCTGCCCGGCTCGGCTAACCCGCTGCTGGTGGGCTGCGGGATCGGGGGCGCGCTGGTCGCGTACGCGCTGGGGATGGGCGCGCGGGCGCTGGGCGACGGCTCCAGCGGGGACCTGGCGGTCGGCCTGCCGGTGCTGGCGCTGGTGGTCACGCTGCTCGGGCCGCTGGTGGGGCTGGCCCCGGCCCGGCTGCTGGCCGACCGCCGGCATGCCGTGCTGACCCCGCGTGCCATCACCCTGGTGGCCGCCGCCGGCCTGGTGACCACCGTCCTCCTGCTCGCCCTCGCCCCCCGCTGAGGGCCAACGGGGGCGGTACGGAGGGTCATCCGATGACCGGTGCGAGGTAGCCGCGGAGAACCTTCTTCAGCTCGCGTACGTTTGCGGCGCGCTCGCCTCCCGTGGTGGCGGTCACCAGCGGGATCATTGCCTGGAAGACCTGGATGGCGACCCGGGCGACACGGGTTCGTTCGACCTGCGGCACGCCGGGCGCCCGGTCGGCGACGATCGCCTCGACCCGGCCGAGCAGGGCCGACTGGATCGACTGGGCGGCGTCCGCGAGGCCCGCCGGCATGTCCGGGCGGGCGAAGAGCGCCTTGAACCCGGGGTTGGCGATGTTGAACGCCACGATCGGGTCGACGATCCGGTCGAGCAGCTGATCGAGGTCGATGGCCGCGAAGTCGGTCGCGTCGAAGGCTGCGGCGTGCGCCGCCCGCATCTGCGCCACGAACCGGTCGGCCAGCGCGGCGGCGACCGCTTCCTTGTTGGCGAAGAACTGGTACAGCGACCCGGGTGAGACGGCGGCGCGGGCAGCGATCGCGTTGGTGGTGGTGTTCTCGTATCCCACCTCGGCGAACACCGCCGCTGCCGCGTCGAGGATCTCGGCCATCCGGCGTTCCCCCCGGGCCTGCCGGCGCCGCGTCGGCACCTGTGCCACCCCGGTCGGTTCCTCTGGCACTCTCTCTCCTCCTTCAGCCGGCATTGCTAATACGAGCGGTCGCTCGTATTCTTGCCACAAAATGCGACTGATCACTCGCAAAAGCGAGCGTAGCAGGAGGTCTGATGCTGGCTGGTTTCGTGGTACGTCGACGGTGGTGGATCGTCCTGGCGACCGCCGTCGCCACGGTCGTAGCCGCGGCGATCGCGGCGGGGACCCTCAACGCTCTCTCCCTGAACCGCTTCGAGGCCCCAGGGTCGGAGTCCATGCGGGCGCGGGACCTCCTCGCCGGTGCCTTCCACACCGGTAGCCCCAACGTCGCGCTGTTGGTGACAGCGCGCCAGGGGACGGTGGACACGGCGCAGGTGGTGGCCGCCGGGCAGGCGCTGACCCGGGAACTGGCCGGCTACCCGGGGGTGGGCGACGCGTGGTCGTACTGGACCCGCGACAACCCGGACACCCTGCGCAGCGAGGACGGCCGCCAGGCCATGGTGCTGGCCTGGGCGCCGGGCGACGCCAACGAGGTTCGCCGTAACCTGCTGCCCGGGCTCGCCGATACCTTCACCCGCCAGGACGACACCATCACCGTCCAGGTCGGTGGCGGCGACGAGGTGTTCCGCACCGTGATGCAGCAGGCGCGCGCCGACTTCATCCGCGCCGAACTGGTGATCCTGCCGATGGTGTTGCTGCTGCTCTGGTGGGTGTACCGGCGGTTCACCCCGGCGCTGGTGACCCTCGGGGTCGGCCTGTTCGCCGTGCTCGGCTCGCTGGCCCTGCTCCGCGCAGCCACCGCCGTCACCGAGATCTCCACCTTCGCGTCGAACATCGTCCTGGTCATGGGGATCGGACTCGGGGTGGACTACGGGCTCTTCGTCATCTTCCGGTTCCGGGAGGAACTCGACTCCTCCGCGATCGTCGCCGTGGCGGTCCGTCGGACCTTGGGCAGCGCCGGTCGCACGGTGCTGTTCAGCGGTGTCACCGTCGCCGCCTCACTGGCCGTGCTGTTCGCCTTCCCGTTCCCGTTCCTCAACTCCTTCGCGTACGCCGGCATCGCGGTGGTGCTCTCCGCGGTGGTCGGGGCGACCGTCGTCCTGCCGGCAGCGCTGGCCCTGCTCGGCCGGCGCGTGCTGGCTCGCCCCGGCCGAGCCGACCGGCAGGGCGCGACCGCCGCGGAGCCCGACGGCTTCTGGTATCGCATGTCCGGCCTGGTGATGCGGCGGCCGCTGCTGCTCGGCGGGATCGCGCTGGCGGCCGTCCTCGCGCTCGGCTCGCCGTTCCTCGGCGTACGCTTCGGCATCCCGGACGACCGGGTTCTGCCCGCCACCGCACCGGTCCGCCAGATGTACGACGAGATCCGGGCCGGCTTCGTCGCCGAAGAGGCCGACGCAATCCAGGTGGTCTCGCGGACGACCGACCCGGCGGCCGCCGGGCGGTACGCCGCCAGACTGTCCCGGCTGGACGGCGCGCTGCGGGTCGACTCCGCGGTGGGATCGTACGTCGACGGCGTAGCCGTCGGTCCGCCGCCGGCGACCCGCCCCACGGGCAACGGCACCTGGCTGTCCATCGTGCCGTCGTCGGACCGGCTGGAGGCCGACGCGGTCGGCCTGGTCCGCGCGGTGCGGGACGCTCCAGCGCCCTTCGAGGTCCTGGTCGGCGGCTACCCGGCCGAGCTCACCGACTATCGCGACGGGGTGACGGACCGACTGCCGCTGATCGCCGCCCTGATCGTCGCCGTCACGTTCGTCGTCCTGTTCCTGATGACCGGCAGCGTCGTCGCGCCGTTGAAGGCGTCCGCGCTCAACCTGCTGAGCCTTTCGGTGATGTTCGGGGCGCTGGTCTTCGTCTTCCAGGACGGCAACCTCGCCGGCCTGCTCGGCTTCACGCCGACCGGTTCGATCGAGCCGAGCATCCCCATCCTGATGTTCTGCGTCGCGTACGGCCTCTCCATGGACTACGAGGTGTTCCTGCTCTCCCGGATAAAGGAGGAGTACGACCGGACCGGCGACCCGCTCCGCTCCGTGGTCCTCGGCATCGGTCGCAGTGCCCCGCTGGTGACCGCCGCGGCCACCATCCTCGCCGTCTCCTTCGTCACCTACGCCACCGGCCGCGTCGTCTTCCTCCAGCAACTCGGCATCGGCATGGCGCTGGCGATCATCGTCGACGCGACCCTCATCCGTGGCGCGCTGGTCCCGGCCTTCCTGCGGCTGACCGGCCGGGTGAACTGGTGGGCACCGGCGCCACTGCGCCGGCTGCACCGCCGCATCGCCCTCTCCGACACGCCCGCCCCGCAACCGGCGGTGCCGCCAGCCACTCCGACCGTGACCGCCAATTGATCATGAAGTTGTTGCCACGACACACCGCGCGGGATGACAACAACTTCATGGTCAACGCAGGGCCGGCGGGAGGGCGGTCAGGCGGGGGTGAGGACGGCTTCCTTGAGGAGGCGGCGGGCCAGGACGAGGCGGTCGGCGTCGGTGTCGAGGCCGGGCAGGTCGCCGACCCGGGTGACCTCGCCGGTGAGCAGGGCGCGCAGCGCCGGCTCGCAGCTGCCGGGCAGGGTGATGGCGCGGTCGAACAGGCGCAGCGCGATCCGGCCGTCCCCGCTCGGGTCGAGCCGCCAGCGCAGGCCGCCCCGGACCGCGACCCGGCTGTCCGGGTCCAGCGCGGTCAGCGCGGCGGCCTGGGCCAGAGGCCGCATCGGCGCCGGGCGGGCGGCTGGCCAGGCCCGTGCCCGCAGCCGGCCGGCCACCGCGGCCGGGTCGGCCCGCAGCAGCCAGTCGCGCAGCGCCTCCACGGTCTCGGTCAGCTCCGGCTCCAGCGCGTCCGGGTCGGCCACGTCGACGCCGAAGGGCAGCCCGGCGCGCAGCCGGGGATCGTCGGCGGCGAGCGCCAGCAGCTCCTCGACCAGGGCGTACCGGGTCAGCGCCCGGATGCCCACGGTCAGGTGCAGCGAGCTGCGCTCCTGCGCCTGAGCGCTGTGCAGCCAGCCCCGGGGCAGGTAGAGCGCGTCGCCGGGGGCGAGCACCACGTCCAGGGCGGCCGGCCCCTCGGCGGTCGCGGCCACCTCGTCGGCCCGCCCGCCCCAGGGCTGGCGCTCGAGCGGGTCGGGCAGCACCGGCGGGTGGATCCGCCAGTGCTTGCGGCCGTCGACCTGCAGCACGAAGACGTCGTGCGTGTCGTAGTGGGTGGCGAAGCCCTGACTGCCGGCCGGGGTCAGGTAGGCGTTCACCTGCACCGGCTGGGCCAGCGCGGTGCCCAGCTCGCGGGCGAAGTCGCCCAGCGCCGGCCAGGTCCGGTGCAGGCCCTGCAGGACCAGGGTCGCGCCGTCGGCGTACAGCTGGAGGACCTGCTCGTCGAGGACCTGGTCGCCGATCTCGGCGCCCGCGCCGCCGCCACCGGTGTAGCGCGCCGCCGGCACCAGCTCGCCGTTCTTGGCGATCCGCAGGAACGGGGTACGCAGGCCGCGCCGGCTGAGCAGTTCGTCGGCGTCGGCCGGGCTGAACAGGTCGGTGAAGCCGCGCGGGTTGGGCAGCTCGGCGGCCCGGGACAGCAGCGGGCTGCGTCCCCAGTGGTCGGCGGCGAACTTGGCCGGCTCGACCGTGATACATCGGGCGAGGGACTCGGCGGCGGAAGGCGGAACCGCCGGGCGGCCGTCGCCGCCCGGCGACGGTTCCCGGTCGTGGCGCGGCGTCAGACGCGCCGAGCTGGATCTGTCGGACGCGTCGAGGTGCGTCATGGCGATCGGTCAGGCGCTGCCGTCGGCGCCGCCGTCGCGCTGGCCGGGGGTCGCGCCACCGTCGGCCGGACCCTCCGCGCCGCCGTCCGCGCCGCCGTCCTGCTTGCCCGGGGTCGCCCCACCGTCGGCCGGACCTTCGGCGCCCTTGTCGGCGCCGCGGTCGGCCCCGCGCTCCGCGCCACGGTCCGCACCGCCATCGGCGCCACCGTCCCGCTGGCCCGGGGTCGCGCCACCGTCGGCCGGGCCCTCGGCCCCGCCGCCACCGGTGGTCTGCATGTCGTCGTCGTTGAGTGCCATGGGTGCTCCCTCGGGTGTGCCGCCCCGCCGTCGGTCGGGGGGTTCGTCGTGGAGCGGGTGGTACCCCACGCGCGATCTCCTCTAACCACACCGTAGACGCCGGGGCTCGGCGACACGGACGGTTCGCCGGGCCCCGCCGAGCGTCACCCGGACCCGGGGGCCCGGGCGTGGACGGCGGGCCGGCCCGGTCGGTGCCAGGATGGCGGAGGGAAGGCCGGAGAGGAGGTGGCCGTGGGACAGCCGGAGCCGTTGACGCCGCTGGCCGAGGACTGGCAGCGGGCGCTCGCCGTGGTGGCCCACCCCGACGACCTGGAGTTCGACGCGGAGGAGTTCCTCGAGGGGTTGGCCCGCCCGGCCGGCACCCGCCTGGGCGTCCGGCACGGCGCCGCCTTCGAGGTCTTCCGCCTCGACCTCGCCTAGGCCGCGGCGATGATCCTGGTCGGCACCTCCGGTTGGCAGTACCGGGACTGGCGGGAACGCTTCTACCCGGCGAAGCTGCCGCAGCGGCTGTGGCTGGAACACTTCGCGGCGCGGTTCGCCACCGTGGAGGTCAACAACGCCTTCTACCGGCTGCCCGAGCGGGACACCTTCGTCGCCTGGCGGGACCGGGCCCCGGACGACTTCTGCGTGGCGGTGAAGATGAGCCGCTACCTGACCCACATCAAGCGGCTGCGGGAGCCGGCCGAACCGGTGGCCCGCTTCCTCGGCCGGGCCACCGGGCTGGGTGACCGGCTCGGACCGGTGCTGGTGCAACTCCCACCGAACCTGCGGGCCGACCCGGAGGCGCTGGACGCCACGCTGCGCCTCTTCCCGCCCGAGGTGCGGGTGGCGGTGGAGCTGCGGCACCCTTCCTGGTGGACGGACGACACGCGACAGGCACTGGAGCGCCGCCGCGCCGCGCTGGTCTGGGCGGACCGGCTCGGCCGCCCGGTGACCCCGCTGTGGCGCACCGCCGACTTCGGCTACCTGCGGCTGCACGAGGGGCGGGCCCGGCCCTGGCCGCGCTACGGCCGGGGCGCGCTCGCCTCCTGGGTACGCCGGTTGGCCGGGACGTTCGACGCCGCGGAACCGGCGTACGTCTACTTCAACAACGACCCCGGCGGCGCGGCGATCGTCGACGCGGTGGCCTTCGCCGGTCTGGCTGGTCGGGCGGGCCGGCCGGTGAGCCGCGTGCCGGCGCCGGGCGACCTCGCCGGCTGACGCGAACGGCCCGCTCCACCGGTGGTGGGGCGGGCCGGTCGGGACGGTCGGTCAGGGAAAGTTCTGCACCAGGTCCTTGGGCATGTTGTCCTTCACGTCCTCCCACTGGCCCGGGGTGATGTGCCGGCTCAGTGCGTCGAGCACCACCTGGACCACGCGTTCGGTGCCGCCCTCGACGTCGTACGGGAAGCGTTGCCGCACCTCGAACAGGAAGTCGTCCCGGTTCAGCTTCACCGGCACGTCCATCGGCTGCCAGCCGTCGAAGTAGATCCCCCGTACCAGCACCGGCAACTGCGCCGCGAACTCCACGCTCTCCTGCACCGGCATCCGGTCGCGCAGCAGGTGCAGCACGGTACGCAGCGCGCAGTAGGACTGGTTGCGTTGCGACTTCGGCCAGCCGTAGGCCTGCTCGATGTCCTTGAGGATCAGGTTGGTCTTCTGGATGGAGGACTCAATCGCGGTACTCAGCTGCTCAGCCATCTGCCCACCCCCGTAGGTCGGTTTCCCACCGTCGGTCGTCGGTGCGTCGCGGCGGCCCGCTGGGCCCCCGCCACTGCCGGGTCGGACTGAACCGACCGGGCCGCTCGCCGCGCCGGGGGCCGGCGGACTTCCCGACCACGTGCAGCACCCCGCCACGGCGTCGATCCGATACCACCCGCACCGTCATGGCCCACCTCCTGTCGGCCTCGCGGCCGCGTACGGACCGCACACACCGCCCAGACTGTCCGGGGAGAGGGTGAGCCGGCCTCACCCCGGTCGGGTGAAACCCGGGCCGTCAGTCGACGCCGAGCAGGGCCTGCAACCGCTGGCCGTTGCGTTGGGCGTAGTCCCGGTAGCAGTTGTTCATGAGCACGTGGGTCTGCGCGGCCTCGCCGGCCAGCTCGCGCAGCCGGGGCGCCCAGTCGCGCAGCTCCCGGTCGGAGTAGTCGTAGCCGAACTTCTCGTGGATGTCCTTGCTGGTCCACCGCTCGCTGTGGCCGTGGAAGCGGACCATCGCGAGGTCCGCGGTGGCGGCCAGCACCGGCGGTACGGACGACCGGTGCCCCTGCGGCATGTCGACGCAGACGTACGGAAGCTGGTGCTTGCGCAGGAAGCCGAGGGTCTCCTCCCGGTTGTCACCGTCGAACCAGGAGGCGTGCCGGAACTCCACGGCCGGTCGTAGCGGGGCGCACCGCTTCGCCACCTCGAGGAGGTACTGCTTGTTGTCCCGCTTGATGGTGAACCAGGGCGGGAACTGGAACAGCACCACGCCGAGCCGGTCCGCCGCGACCAGCGGGTCGAGCGCGGACAGGAACCGGGTCCACACCTCCTCGTACGCCTGCGGCGGCAGGTCGTCCGGGTAGAGGTTCTTCTTCTCGGTGTCCGGGCGCAGGTCCTTGTAGAGCGCCCCGACCCGGGTCGGGTGCCCGGTGAGCAGGCTGAACGCCTTGATGTTGAAGGTGAAGCCGGGCGGGGTGCGGTCGACCCACAGCTGCGCCGTCCGCTCAGCCGGCGGCGAGTAGTAGGTGGCGTCCACCTCGACCAGCGGGAACTGCCGGGCGTAGTACGCCAGTCGCTTCTCCGGGGTGTCCGCGGTCTGCGGGTACCAGCCGGAGTCGAGCAGGGTCCGGTCGGTCCACGAGGCGGTGCCCACCTTGATCTCACCCATGGGGCGAGTCCACCGCGTCGGGGACCGACCGGCAACCCGGGTGGCGCTCAGGCCGCCCGCCGCTCCCGGGTCTGCTTGCAGGACACGCAGGAGGTGGCGGACGGGAAGATCTCCAGCCGCTCCACCGGGATCGGGGCCGAGCAGCCCTCGCAGAAGCCGTAGGTGCCCTCCTCGAGCCGGCTGAGGGCGTGCTCGAACTGGGCGCGCCGGTCCAGGATGCTGCGCAGCAGGGACTGTGCGGTGTCCCGCTCGGCGGTCTTGGTGCCGCTGTCGGCCTGGTCGTCGCCGGCCGTGTCGCCGACCTCGACCAGGCGCAGCACCTGGCTCTGCAGCACGGCCTGCTCGTACTCCGCAGTCAGCTCGTCGTACCGCGACCGCAGGGACTGCCGGATCTGGTCGACCTCCGCCTGCGAACGGCCCGTGGCTGTCGTGTCGTGGACGAGCATGGCTGCCTGCCTTTCCTCGGGGCCTCATACCGGTCCGGGGCGGCGAGCGCCCCGGACGGATCGATGGGGTGCACGAGCGATCTCACCCGTGCTCTGTGAGCCGGGCGATTACCCGCCGCCTCCGAGGATCAAACCGGGGATTTCCGCGGTCTTCCATCGCATTCGTGCGCTGTTGCGCCGCCCGGTCCGTCCCCGGCCGTCCCGAATCCGGCGGGGCCGTCCGCATGCCGCCCGGCTGCCCGGCTCGGCACCGCCGGTCAGCCGGCCTCGACCAGGGCCGGGTGGCGCGGATCGTCGGCGCGGACCACCACGTCGGCGAAGGAGGCCGGGGCGACCTCGTCGGCGTACCGGGCGAAGGCGGGCAGGGTCCAGCGCAGCTCGGGATCGGTCCGCCGGTCCAGCGCGGCCGGCGAGAGCTCCACGTGCACGGTGACGTCGAAGGGCAGCCCGCCGCCGAGCAGCAGCGACCCGCTGACCAGCACCACCGCGCCGGCCGGCAACTCGACGTACGCGGCCCGGCTGGCCCGGTCGGTGGCCGCGTCCCAGAGGGACGGGAGCACCCGGCCGGAGCCGTCGGGACCGGCCGGGTCGAGCACCTCGCGGCGCAACCCCGCCTCGTCGAGCCAGCCCTCGTAGTACGCGTCGGGGTCGGTCCGGCCGTGTTCCAGGCGTAGCGAGGCGGGCCGGAGGAAGTCCGCGGCGCGCACGTGCAGCACCGGCCGCCCGGCCGCGCGCAGCGGGTCGACCAGCGCTCCGGCGAGCGCGTCCGGGTCGGCGGCCGGCGGGCCGTCGACGGCCACCCGCAGCCGGCCGGGTACGGCGGCGCCGGTGAGACGGTCGGTCAGCTCGGTGACGAGACGCTCTGGCGTGATCGGGCGGATCCGCATCCGACCATCCTGCCGTTCGCCGGGGTTCGACCGGGCGGTCAGCCCCCGGTCTCCGTCGGATCGAACGGTGCGGGGCTCCGTCCGGTCGCGGCGGGTTGGTCGGGCGGGTCAGCCGGTGCGGTCGATGGTGACCCGGGCGTCGTCGGCGAGCCGGTAGCCGACGCCGTAGACGGTGGTGACCAGGGGGACGTCCACCCCGACCTTGCCGCGCAGCCGGCGGACGTGCACGTCGACGGTGCGGACGCCGGCGTGCTCGTACCCCCAGACCGCGTTGAGCAGTTGCAGCCGGGTGAACACCCGGCGGGGGTGGGCGACGAGGTGCAGCAGCAGGTCGAACTCCAGCCGGGTAAGCGGCAGCGGCTCGCCGTCGCGCAGCACCGACCGGGACGCGGCCAGGATGTGCAGGCTCGGGATGGCCGGCGCGAGCGGGCGGCTCGGCGATCGGCCGACCGGCACGTCGACCCGGCGTTCCGCCGGCCCGCCGCCGCTGGTGATCACGGCGTCGCCGCGTTCCAGCAGCTCGCGGGCGGCTTCCAGCAGCCGCCGGGCAGCCGGGCTCAGCGACTCCTCGCCGGCCAGCGGGATGTTGAGGGTGACCGTGAGCACCGGGGTGGTGGTGTTGGCGGGACGACGCTGGCCGCCGGGAGGACGACCGGGGACCGCGGGTTGGGACGTATGCCATCCGGCGCGCGGCGAGGCGGGGCTGACCGACATGGTCCTCCTTGGCTGGTCCGAGTGCTTCCCCACGGCCCGGGACACCGCTTCATCGATGCTTCCGGGCGCCTGTGCGCGGGTCAAGGGGCGGCTACGTTGCATGACTGTGACAATTGACGAACACATCGGAGCCGGATGCTCGCTCTGCGTACGAGTCCGTTGATTACAGCAGAGCGACGAGATGACCCGTTACGGGGGGTCCCCACCCGGTTGACCGGTTCACCTGAATGGGTCGCCGTCGGCGGCAGCACCGAAAATGTGAGCGCGGCGCACCGGGCCGCCCGGTACGCCGCGCCGTCGCCGCCCCGCCCTCAGCGGTCGCGGTCCACCACGATCCGGGCCTCGTCGGCGAGCCGGTAGCCGACGCCGTACACGGTGGTCACCACCGGCGTGTCGACGCCGAGCTTGGCCCGCAGCCGGCGTACGTGGACGTCCACGGTACGGGCCACCGCGTGTTCGTACCCCCACACGTTGGCGAGCAGTTGGAGCCGGGTGAACACCCGCCGGGGATGCTCGGCGAGGAAGAGCAGCAACTCGTACTCGATCCGGGTCAGCGGGATCTGCACGCCGCCCCGGCGGACCACCCGGGTGCCGGCCAGGATGCGTACCGGGTGGGGCTTCTCCGCCGCGGCCGGAGCGGCTGGCTCGGCGTCGCGCCGCAGGTCGGGCACGGCGCGGACGGCCTGGTGCTCGTCGGTCGGGACCACTCCCGCGCCGGACGCGGCGAGTTCGTCGAGCAGGTCGACCAGGCGGGCCAGGCCGGGTGTCAGCACGGCGGCGCCCAGGTCGAGGGTGATGGTCACGGTGGGCGTCGTGCGGGGCCTCGGCGGCGCGGCCCGGTCGGGGCGGCCGGACCGGTGCGGGCGCGGGGAGATGGCGACGACGGACATGGAGCCTCCTGAGTGGCGGTCGCGCCCGCCACGCCGGGTGCGGCGTGGCGGTCAGCGGGGCGCCCGGCCGGTGGTGACCGGGGGCGCGGCGGACGAGGGTCGGAGCGGCGGGGTGGGGCCGAGGGTGGGCAGCCCGGCGATGCGCCAGGCGGCGAACCCGCCGACCACGTCGGTGGCCCGGTGTAGGCCGAGGTCCTGGAGCGCGGCGGCGGCCAGCGAGGACGTGTAGCCCTCCTGGCACAGGATCACCACCGGCACGTCGTAGTCGACGGCCTCGGGCAGCCGGGACGGGCAGCGCGGGTCGAAGCGCCACTCGAGCACGTTGCGCTCCACGGCGAGGGCGCCGGGCACCGTGCCGTGCGCGGCGCGCTGGCCGGCCGGGCGGATGTCGACCAGCACCGCCCCCGCCCGGTACGCGAGGTGGGCCTGCTCGGGATCGAGGCGGCGCAGCCGGCGACGGGCGGCGGCGAGGATCTCGTCGATACCCCGCGAGCCGGGTGGCGGGACCGGACAGCTCTCGGTACGGGTGGGGCGCTGGGGCATCGTCGGGTCCTTCCGGGCGGCGTGGGTCGGGGGCACGGGTGCGGCGGGCGGCGGCGTCACCAGGCCACCCCCGCCTCGGCCACCTCGGCAACCAGGAGTTGGCCGGCGACGAGGCGGTAGCGGGTCATCCGTTGCAGCGCGGGCCGGTAGACGTGCACGCTGACCGCCGGCCGGTCCCCGCGGTTGGTGACGAGGTGCACGTGGCGGGCTCCGAAGCGCCGGCCCGCGCCGGCGGCGAGCCGGTGCGGGCGGAGCCGGCCGCCGCTGACGGTCTCCTCGGTGAGGGTGCCGGCGACCACCAGGAAGGCGCCTTCGGAGCCGCCGTGGTCGTGCAGGTCGGTGCCCTGCCCGGGCAGCCAGCTCAGCGCCCACACCTCGTGCGTGGCCTCGGCGGCCAGGCGCGCGTACCACCGCTGCGCCGGGTCGAAGCGCAACGGCACCGGCCAGCGCGTCGGGTCGGCCCAACGGGCGGCGACGGCGGGCAGGTCGGGCGGATCGGTGCGGGTCATCGGTGGTTCGTCCTCACGGGTACGGAGCGGCGCGGACCACCTCACTATAGGAGGTAAACCCTATAGGTTTAGTAGGCAATACCGGATGCTGGGACGGCCCGCACGGATCCGGGCGGTCAGCGCCGGACCGGCGGGTCCACCCGGTAGCCGGGCACCGACGGCCAGCGGACGGTGAGCACCACCGACTCCCGCTCGGCGTACCAGGAGTGGTCCACGCCGCAGCCCCAGACCACGTAGTCTCCCGGCTCGCGCAGCAGCACCGTCCGGTCCCGCAGCTCGATCCGGAACGCCCCGCTGATCAGCACCAGGAGGGCGGTGCGCCGCTCCCCCGTCGCCCACGCCGAGCGCGTCTCCCCGGCCGGGTGCACGCCCCACTTCACCTCGACCTCGGTGCTGTGCCGCACGTCCCCGAGCGGCTTGAAGTGGCCGAGCAGCCAGCCCGCGTCGGTCGCCCCGTCCACCGCCGCGTTGCCGACGTACACCCGATCGTCCATCCGTACCCTCCCGTGCCGGCTCGGCAAGCTACCAGGCGCCGGCCCTGGCCCGGCAGCACCTCCGGCCGCCCGGTTCCTCGACCCGCCCGCGACGCAAGCCCCACCCCGTCCGAGCTGGCCCGCCGGGCTCCCGGCGCGACGGCCGGTCGGGCAGGTATACAAGGGCGGTGGAGGATCCCCTGCCCGAGCAGATGCGCGCGGCGGCCGGCGCGTGGCTGGCGGCGCTCGACGAGCCGGCCCGACAGCGGGCCCGGCACGACTTCGCCGACGAGGCCGCACGGCGCTGGCTGGAGTACCGGCCCCGGCCCCGGCCCGGGGTCAGCCTCGCCGACATGGACGTCACCGCCCGCAAGGCCGCCCACCGGCTGCTCGCCACCGCGCTCAGCCCGCCCGCGTACGCCCAGGCCATGGCGGTCGTCGCCCTCGAGGAGGTGCTCGACCGGGCGGAGAGCTGGCGGCGCGGCCGGCACAGCGGCGACTACTGGGTGGCCGTCTTCGGCGACCCGGCCCGCGACGACCGGTGGGGGTGGCGGTTCGAGGGCCACCACCTGTCGGTGACGATGACCGTGGTCGACGACCAGGTCTCCCCCGCCCCGCTCTTCCTCGGCGCGAACCCGGCCACCGTCCGGTACGCCGGCCGCCCGGTCTCCCGCCCGCTCGGACCCGAGGAGGACCTGGCCCGCGAACTGCTCGACGCGCTCGGGCCAGCCGGCCGAGCCGCCGCGATCATCGCCGACGAGGCGCCCGGCGACATCATCAGCGCCACCCGGCCCACCGCGCCGGACCGGCTCGACCCGCTCGGCGTGCCCCGGGACCGGCTCACCCCGACCGGGCGGGCGCTGCTCGACCAGCTCGTCGCCCTCTACCTGGACCGGCTGCCGCCCGAGCTGGCGGCCCGCGAGGCCGGCCGGCTCGACGGTGGGGAGCTGCATTTCGCCTGGGCCGGCCCCACCCGGCCGGGCCAGCGGCACTACTACCGGATCCAGGGCGACGACCTGCTGATCGAGTACGACAACACCACCGACGACGGCAACCACGCACACACCGTGCTGCGCCGCCCGGCCAGCGACTTCGGCGCCGACGTCCTGGCCGCCCACCACGCCACCGCCCACTAACCACCCCACCCCCACCCCGCCCCGGTCCCGCTCGCGGGTCCCGCCCCGTTGATCAAGGAGTTCGCGTCTGGTTGGAGATCGACCTCGACGCAAACTCCTTGATCAACGCCTGCCTCTCCGGGGTGGGGGGTGGGGGTGGTCAGGGGTGGTGGGCCTCGATGAGGAAGCGTTGGGCGTGGGTGGTGAAGGGGCCCTCGGCGCGGATCTGGTCGTGCAGGCGGCGCAGCTCCGGACGGTAGCGGTCGACCGTGAAGCCGGGGACCGTCCAGATCACCTTGCGCAGGAAATACACCACCGCGGCGATGTCGTGGAAGACCGTCCGCAGGGTGGCCGTACGCAGGTCCACCACGGTCAGCCCGGCGGCCTCGGCGGCGGCGACCGCCTGCTCCGGGTGGCGCGCAGCCGGCGGCGGGAGCGGCCCGAGGATCGCCTCGCTCAGTTCCCGCTGGGTGCCGGCGCCGATCTGCTGGGAGAGGTAACTGCCGCCGGGGCGCAGCACCCGGGCGATCTCGCTCCACCAGGTGTCCACCGGGTGCCGGCTGACCACCAGGTCGAAGGAGCCGGCCCGGAACGGCAGCGGCGGCCGCTCCGCCACCTGGACGACGGTGGCGCCGACCCGGCGCAGCGTACGGCGGGCGACCGCGACGTTCGGCGGCCACGCCTCGGTGGCGACCAGCAGCGGAGGCGGGGCGGGCACCTCGGCCAGCACCTCACCGCCGCCGGTGTCGATGTCCAGCGCGGCGTCGACGGTGGCCATCCGCGCGCCGACCAGACGGGCGTACCCCCACGGCGGGCGTTCCTCGCTGGCCCGCCCGGCCAGCCAGGAGAAGTCCCAGCCCTCGACCGGCACCGCCGCACCCTCGGCGATCAGCTCCTCGAAGTCACCATCCGCGCTCATCCCGCCGAGCCTGTCGTAGCGGCGCCGGACGCGGCAACGGGTTTACCGGACGGGACCGGCCGCTCGGGCCGGCGGCCGGATGATCTCCACGGTGGACGCCGGGAGCTCGGCGAGCGCGTCGAGCCCGCCCTGCTCGCCGGCCCGGCCGCGGTCGAACTGGCGCATCAGCCCGGCGCCCAGCCACACCCCGACCGACCCGACGGCCAGCGCCAGCAGCTCGGTGGCCAACTGTCCGCCGGTCGCGCCCCGCTGCGGCGCGTGGGCCCGGATCAGGCAGGTGAGCAGAAACAGCGCCGCCATCGCGGCGTTGACCAGGCTGACCGTGACGGCGGTGCGCCGGGTGCGGTCGGCGCGCACGTCCCACAGGTCGACCATCCCGGCGACCGCGGTGAGCGCGGCGGCGACCAGGGCGGCCACGGCGGTCCAGTAGCCGACCTCGCCGAGGAAGGCCGGGCCGCCGGCGACGTCGGCCAGATCGAAGACCGCGGCGCTGACGAAGAGTCCGAACGGGAACGTCACCAGCATCGGTTGGATGGGGTGCCCCTGCACCCGCAGTCGGCTCTCCATCGGTCCCTCCCCGGGTCGGCGCAGCTCACCAGTCCAGGGTGCTACCCACGTGCCACCGGGGCGAAACGGACGCCGCTCAGCTCTCCCGGGGCCGGGACACGGTGGACACCAGCCGCTCGGCGACCTCGCGCAGCGGGATGTCCAACGAGGCGGCGGCGCTGCGCAGCACCGCCAGCGCCTCCGGCGCCGGGCAGCCGCGCTGCGTCATGATCACCCCGACGGCCTGCCCGATCACGCCCTCCTCCAGCAGCGCCGCGTCGAGCTGGCCAGCCTGGGCGGCCTGCCGCTCCCGGTCCCGCACGGCGGCGAGGAGCAGCCCGGCGTGCTCGGCCAGGAGCATCGCGGTGAGCTGGTGCCGGGGGGTGAGCGCGCCGGCCGGCTCGGCGTACAGGTTGATCGCGCCGATCACCTGCTCGTCCACGTCGACCGGCGCGGAGATCACCCCGCGTACGCCCAGCCCGCGGGCCCGCCCGGTCCAGGCGGGCCAGCGCGACTCCCGGTCGAGGTCCGCCGCGGTGATCATTTCGCGCCGCCGGATGGCGGCCAGGGCCGGCGTGTCGGGGCCGTGCCGCAGGTCGTCCAGCTCGGCCCGGGCGGCGTCGGAGGCGGCCACCCCGGCCGGCTCGCCGGCGCGCAGCGCGGTGAAGCCGCAGCTGTCCACCCCGGGTACGGCGTCCCCGGCGACGCGGACCAGCCGGGCCAACGCCTCGTCGAAGTCGGCGACGGCGATCAGGCCGGCGGTCAGTTCGCGCAGCAGGGCGGCGGTCTCCAGCACGTTGAGTGGGTCGGTCACGGGTTCCCGCGTGTCGAGGTTCACCGGGCCACGGCCCCCGCCACCTCCGACCACGCGGTGTCCCCGTTCGGCGCCATTGCCTGTCCCATCCGCTCTCTCCCTGACTCGAAGCCCCGGCCTACTACCCTGACAAACCAGGTTCGAAACAGCGCAAAGGGGTCCCTTCCGGCGCGCCGTGCGCCGGGGAGGGACCCCTTCGTCGACGGTCAGCGGGACCCGGAGATGAGCCGCCGCCCCACCGAGGCGATCAGCCGGTCCAGCTCCGAGCCGAACGGGTTGTCGTGCACCAGGTACGTCCAGGTGGCGCTCGGCCGGACCAGCTTCGCGGCGTCCGGCTCCCAGCCCTCGTCGAACTCGGTCTCCTCGAAGGTGGCGATGGTCCGCGCCTCGATCTCCGGGACGAGCGCGTTGAACGCCGGGACGGCGCTGCGGTGGAACTCGTCCAGCGGGTCGAGGCGGCCCAGCGCGCGCAGGTGCACACCCTCGCGGACCTCGGAGAGCTCGGCCAGGTGCTCGGCCCAGAGCCGGTCCAGGTGGAAGAGGGCGATCTTCCGGGCCACCTCGGCGAGCAGGTCCTCGTCCATCTCGCCGGCCTTCTCCGGCACCCGCTCCAACAGCATGAGCGCGGCGATGTCGCTGGTCAGCAGCCGCTCCCGCCGCTCGGCGAGGGCCTTGCGCTGCTGCTCGATCACCACGCTGTAGCGCCAGGTGTTGCGGTGGATCTCGTGGTTGACGCCCTCCGCGACCCGCTGGGCGTGCTCCACCGCGTAGTCGACCTGCGGGTCGGTGACCAGGCCGTCGGCGTTCATCCGGGGCGACGCCGGGACGGTGTCGCCGGCGTGCCGGACGACGAGGTCGTCCTCCAGGCTGACGAAGAAGACCGACCCGCCCGGGTCGCCCTGCCGGCCGGCCCGGCCGCGCAGCTGGTCGTCGACCCGGCGGCTGTCGTGCCGGCCGCTGCCGATCACGTACAGGCCGCCGAGGCCGGCCACCCGCTCCCGGTCGGCCTGGTCGCTGCCGCCGAGGCGGATGTCGACGCCGCGGCCGGCCATCTGGGTGGAGACGGTCACCGCGCCGTACGCGCCGGCCTCGGCGATGATCGCCGCCTCCTCGTCGTCGTTCTTGGCGTTGAGGACCACGCAGGACACGCCGGCCGCGTGCAGCCCGGCCGCCAGGCCCTCGGACTCCTTGACGTCCAGGGTGCCGACCAGCACCGGGCGGCCCGCCTCGTGGCAGCGCTTGATCTCGTCGATCAGCGCCTCCTCCTTCTCGGCCCGGGTGGCGTAGATCCGGTCCGGCTCGTCCTCCCGGACGCACGGGGTGTTCGGCGGGATCACCGCCACCTCGAGGCCGAAGAACTCGCGGAGCTGGTCGCCGACGAGCACCGCGGTCGCGGTCATCCCGCAGACCTTCGGGTAGAGCGCGATGAACGCCTGCACGGCGATGGTGCCCAGCACCTCACCCTCGGCGGTGGCGTCCAGGCCCTCCTTCGCCTCGACCGCGGCCTGCAGCCCGTCCGGCCAGCGGCGGCGCTGGGCCACCCGGCCGCGCATCTCGTCGATCAGCTCGACCGAGCCGTCCCGGACGATGTAGTCCACGTCGCGGTGCAGCAGGGCGTGCGCGTGCAGCGCCACGTTGACCGCGGAGAGCTGCCCGACGTGCTCCTCGTCGTACAGGTCGATGCCACCGAGCTTGGCCTCGACGGTGGCCAGGCCGGCGGAGGTGAAGGCGACGCTGCGGCCGTCCTCGGCGATCGTGTAGTGCTTGCCCTTGCGCAGGCCGCGGACCAGCCCGGCGGCCGCGTGCACCGGGTCCTGCTCGCCGGCGACCGCGCCGGCGAGCACCATCGGCACCCGGGCCTCGTCGATGAGGATGGAGTCGGCCTCGTCGACGATGGCGGTCTTCAGCGCCGGCTGCACCCGGTCGTCGAGGTCGGTGACGAGCTGGTCGCGGAGGAAGTCGAAGCCGGCCTCGCTGACCGAGACGTAGGTGACGTCGCAGGCGTACGCGGCGCGCCGCTCGTCGGGGGTGGAGGCCTCGTTGACCCAGCCGACGGTGAGCCCGAGCAGCCGGTAGACCGGTGCCATCCACTCGGCGTCACGGCGGGCCAGGTAGTCGTTGACGGTGAGCACGTGGACCGGGCCGTTGCCCATCCGGACGTGGCCGTACGCGGCGATGGTCGCGGTGAGCGTCTTGCCCTCACCGGTGGCCATCTCGGCCACCTTGCCGGAGAGCAGGGCCATCGCGCCGAGCAGCTGGACGTCGTAGGGCCGCTGGTCGAGGCCGCGGCGAGCCGCCTCCCGGCCGATCGCGCAGATCTCCTCGTACCCCTCGGCCTGCCCGGCGGCCTCGGTCAGCTCGGCGTCGGAGAGCTTCTCCAGCTCCGCCTCGCGGGCCTCGACGGCCGGCAGCAGCTTCTCCAGCGGGGCCAGGTCGACCGTCGTCCCCGGGCGCTGGAGGAACCGCCGGAACCTGGTCTTCAACCGTTGCGACACACCCATGAGCGGCAACGGTACGCGAACCGGAGCCGATTGTGACCCCCGCCCGGCGCCGGGTCTGTCCGGTGTCCGGTTTCCTGACCGTTTCGGCAGCTCAGAGCGGTTCCGGCCGCTGGCCGTCGGGAGGGCCGCCGGCGGCCGGGCGGCCCACGCGTCAGCCGGTGAACACCACCTGGAGTTCCTGCCGGCGACGCTCGGCCAGGTCGATCAGCAGCGCCGGCGCCTCGTCGAGGGGCACCACCGCCGTCACGACGTGCTTGCGGATCAGGTCGCCGTACTGGCGCAGCAGCTCGATGGTCTCCGCGGAGAGCCGTTCCCGGTCCCAGGTGGGGGCGAGCCCGCGGGGCACCCGCCCGATCTGGGCGCACCGCAGCGACAGCCCGTTGTGGTGGAACTCCTCGCCGAGCCGGACCTCGTCCGCGCCGGACTGGTAGAACGCGAGGTCGATGACGGTGCCCTGGGGGCGCAGCAGGCGCAGCGCGAGGTGCAGCGCCCAGGCCTGGCCCCGGCACTGGAACACCACGTCGGCGCCCCGGTCGCCGGCGGCGTGGTGCCACCGGGTCTTGAGCACCACCGCCGGGTCGTCCGCGGCCGGGTCCAGGGTCTCCAGGCCGAGCGCCTCGGCCACCTCGCGCCTGGCCGGGGTGGGGTCGAGGACCACCACGGACGCGGCGCCGTGCCGCCGGGCGAACAGCGCGGTGAGCAGGGCGACCACCCCGCTGCCGACCACCGCGACCCGGCGGCCGCGTACGCCGTCGCCGAGCGAGCGCACGTCGGTGCCGCACAGGTCGGCGGCGGCGTGCAGCAGCCCGTTGGCGCAGATCGGGCCCATGTGCGCGACGTAGACGCCGAGCAGCGGGTCGAGGTCGTCGGGGAGCGGGACGAAGCGTTCGGCGAGTGGGTCGGCGACGTACCCGGTGCGGTGGCCGTAGGTCATCGCACCCACGGTGCCCACCGGGACGGCCGGGGTGCGGCTCTCCACCACCCGGCCGACCTGCATGTAGCCGAGCCGGGTCACCGGGTACGGGGTGCTCGCCGCGCCGAGCTGGAACAGCCCGAGATCCCTGTTCCAGGTGACGTTGAGGTAGGGGTTGGTGCCCTTGACGTAGCTCAGCTCGGTGCCGGCGGAGACCCCGCTGCACACCGTCGCCACCCGGAAGGTGCCCTCGCGCAGCTCGCCCGCCTCCTGCTCGACCAGCTCCACGGCGCCCGGTCCGTTGACCACGACCACCCGGTCACGCATCGACGGTCACCCCGGTCGGTTCGGCCGGCACGGCGTCGGCGACCGGGGTGGTGAGCCGGGCGGCCGGCCCGGTGGGCAGCGCCACGCTGCGCCCGGTCCGCGCCGACTCCGCCACCGCGACGGCGAGCCGCTGGGTGCGCAGCGCCTCGGCGTACGGGACGCGGATGTCGTCGCCGATGCCCCGCACCGCGTCGATGAAGGCCCGGTCGACGGCCACCCGGGCGCCGTCCGGGTCGGCGGGCAGATGCCGCTCCCCCTCACCGTCGCAGATCAGCAGGCCGTCCTCGGCCAGCGACATCGCCAGCCCGTCGGCGAGGATCTCCACGCCGGCCCGGTGCTTCCAGCCGAGCACGCAGGCCGCGGCGAGGGTGCCGACCGCGCCGGAGGTGAAGCGCACGGTCGCCGCGGTGACCGAGTCGATGTCGGCGCCCTCCACCGGCGGCGGGGTGCCGTCGCCGTACGCGGTCACCTCCGACGCCTCGCCGACCAGCACCCGGAGTAGGTCGAGCACGTGTGCGGCCTGCTCGACCACCGGGCCGCCGGAGCGGTCGCACCGGGCCCACCAGGCCACCGGCGGGACCTTGTCCAGCCAGGCCGCGTTGACCATCCGCGCCGGGCGGTCGGCGAGCAACTGCCGGGCCTCCGCCACGACGTGCAGGTAGCGCCAGTGGTGGCCCACCGCGGTGAGCAGTCCCCGCCGCTCGACCAGCGCGGCGATCCGTTCCGCGGTCTCCAGGTCCACCGCCACCGGCTTCTCCACGAACATCGGCACGCCGGCGTCGATGACCGCCTCCTCCACCGGCCCGTGCGCGAACGGCGGTACGCAGACGTACACGGCGTCCGGGCCGGCGGCGAGCAGTTCCGCCACGTCGGCAAAGGGGCGTCCGCCGTACGTCCCGGCGAGGGCCTCCGCCGCGTCCCGGGCAACATCGGTCACCCCGACCAGTTCCACGTCCTCGAAGCCGGTCAGCACGCGGGCATGGCGTTGCGCCACCCCACCGGCCCCGACCAGTCCCACCCGGCACGTACGCATCCGTCGACCCTCCCGCCGCGACTCACGTAGCTGCCGACTGCTCTCCCCTGGTCGGCGCGCAACCAAACGTTTACCGGCGAGGAACCAGCCGGAGAGTGGGGGGTGATCACGCTGTTCGGCATGATCCGGTTAGCGCGGGGTGCGTAATGGGAAAAGCAAACGCGCGTTTCCGCCACAACCTGGGGGTGCCAGTGCGGGATACACAAGCAATCGTTTCACCTGTGGTGGAGGCCTGGGCCACGTACCGCACCACCTCGGCGGACGACTGGCCGGCGCGGCGGTTGCTGCGGGCGAAGGGTGACAGCCGGGTCAGCGTGGTGCTGCCGGCGCGCAACGAGGAGGCCACGGTCGGCGCCATCGTGTCGACGATCCGCGAGCACCTGATGGACCAGATCCCGCTGGTGGACGAGCTGATCGTGGTGGATTCCCGGTCGACCGACCGGACCGCCCAGGTGGCCCGGGCGGCCGGCGCCGAGGTGGTCAGCCAGGACGCGATGACCCGGGGGCTGCCCCGGCTCTCCGGCAAGGGCGACGCGCTCTGGGCGGGGCTGGCGGCGGCCGAGGGGGACGTGGTCGCGTTCGTCGACGCCGATCTGCGCGAGTTCCGGCCACACTTCGTCACCGGGCTGATCGGCCCGCTGCTGACCGACCCGTCGGTCGATTTCGTCAAGGGCTTCTACCACCGGCCCCTGGTACGGGCCAGCGGCGTGGAGCCGGACGGCGGCGGGCGGGTCACCGAGCTGACGGCCCGCCCGCTGCTGAATCTCTTCTGGCCCGAGCTCGCCGGGTTCGTGCAGCCGCTGGCGGGCGAGTACGCCGGCCGCCGAGTGGTGCTGGAGCAGGTGCCGTTCGTCTCCGGGTACGGCGTGGAGACGGCCATGCTCATCGACCTGTTGGAGCTGGTCGGGCTGGACGCGCTGGCCCAGGTGGACCTCGGCCAGCGCAAGCACCGCCACCAGGACGCCGCCGCGCTGGGCCGGATGTCCGCCCAGATCATGCTCACCGTCTGGTCCCGGTTGCAGCGGCGGGGCTGGGCGAGCCCGGACGCCGTTCCGAGCACCCTGCTGACCCAGTTCCGGCGGGGCGGCTCGGAGGCGCTGCCCAACCTGGACCGGGAGATCGCGGTCAGCGACATCTCGATCGAGGAGCGCCCACCGCTGGCCCAGTTGCGGCACCGGGTGCCCCGGCGACGGGTCGCGGCGTGAGCGGGCGCGCCCGGCGCAGCGGCCGGGCGGGTCGCGCCGCCGACGGAAGGAACCCACGATGAGTCTCACGGTCCTGATGAACGCGGGCCCCTGGTTGTCCGTGCCGCCGCCCGGCTACGGCGGGATCGAGAACATCGTCGCCACCCTGGTGCCGGAGCTGCGCAAACTCGGCGTACGGGTGGTGCTCGCCTCGGTGGAGACCAGCACGCTGCCCGTCGACGAGAAGATCTCGGTCTTCCCGGACGGGCAGTTCCACGCCCTGCAACGGCCGTACAACCAGGTCTGCGGGATCTCCCAGGCGCATCTCAACGGGGTGGTGCGCGCGCTGCACACCCGCGACGACATCGACCTGGTGCACGACCACGTGGAGGCGGTCGGGCTGGCCACCCTGGCGGCGATGGGACCGGACGCCCCGCCGGTGCTGCACACCCTGCACTGGGACCTGGCCAAGCACCCCGAGCTGTACGGCAACCTCGACGGCGGCGACCGGATCCGGGTGAACGGGGTGTCTGCGGCGCAGCTGGCCCGCGCACCCCGCGCCCTGCAGGACCACTCGGTCGGGCACGTGCACCTGTCCACCCCACTGGCGGTCGACGCCGACCGCCGCCCGCCGGCCGAGAAGGGCGACCACGTGATCGTGCTGGGCCGGGTCAACCCGGGCAAGGGGCAGGACCTGGCCGCGCGGGTGGCCCAGCAGGTCGGCTTCCCGCTGGTGCTCGCCGGCCCGGTCGGGCCGTACCACCGGCCGCAGGACCTGGCCGCGGCGGGTGACGAGGCCCGGCAGAATCCGGACGTGCGCTTCTTCTACGACCAGGTCGCCCCGTACCTCGACGGCGACCTGGTGCGCTGGGTGGGCACGGTCGCCGGCCAGCAGCGGGACGACCTGCTCGCCGGCGCGCGGGCCGCGCTCTTTCCGCTGCGCTGGGAGGAGCCCGGTGGCACGGCGGTGGTCGAGTCGCTCTCGCTGGGCACCCCGGTGGTGGCCGTCGCCCGTGGTTGCCTGCCGGAGCTCGTCGAGCACGGCCGCACCGGTCTGCTCACCACGGACGAGGAGGAGCTGGGCGATCTGGTCATGGCGGCCGGGCTGCTCGAGGCGGACGAGTGCCGGCGCGAGGCGGCCGCCCGGTTCACCCCGGCGGTGATGGCCGAGCGGTACGTGGGGCTGTACGAGCGGGTCCGCCAGCCGGCCGCCTCCACCCTCCAGCTCGCCTGAGGGAGTCCACCCGCGTTTGCCGCCCCGGCCCGCGGGGAACCGGTCCGGACCCACCTCAGGAGGCCGGCATGACGAACTCGATGGCCCACTCGCGGGCGCGACGGAACCCGGCCGACGGCCGCGCCCCGGCAAGCCGGGCCGCCGCGGGCATCGGGGTGATCTTCCTGATCGTCGGGGTGCTCGGCTTCATCCCGGGGATCACCACCAACTTCGGCGACCTCTACTTCGCCGGACACGAGTCGATGGCGAAGCTGTTCGGGGTCTTCCAGGTCTCGGTCCTGCACAACATCGTGCACGTGGCCTTCGGGGTGGCCGGCCTGGCGCTGGCCGCGACGGTCTCCAGGGCCCGGGCCTTCCTGGTCGGCGGCGGGGCGATCTACCTGGTGCTCTGGCTCTACGGACTGATCGTCTACCACAGCACCGGCGCCGCGAACTTCATCCCGGTCAACGGCGCGGACAACTGGCTGCACCTCGGGCTCGGCATCGGGATGATCGCCCTCGGGCTGGCCACCGCCCGGGTCGCCGCTCGGCGCTGACCGGGGCGGGATGGGCGTCTGGTCCGGTTTCATCCGCCGTGCTCGCGGGTAGTTGGCAGGTCCGCGACGACTCGGAAACGAGGGCCTGATGTCGACCCGGATCAGCTGCGAGGTGCGCGACGAATCGCCGGTCACGGTCGTACGGCTCACCGGCGAGCTCGACGTGGACACGATGCGGTCGGTGCACACGGTGCTGGAGCGGTGCCTGGCCGCCCAGCCCGACGCGCTCGTGGTGGACCTGGGACGGCTGGACGTCGCGGACCCGCTGGCGCTCTCCGTCTTCGCGGCGGCGGCCCGGCGGGCCGCCGACTGGCCCGCCGTACCGCTGGTGCTGTGCGCTCCCCCGCCGGCCGCGGCGAGCTGGCTCGACGAGATGACCGTGGGCCGGGAGCTCCCGGTACGCCCGGACTGCGCCGAGGCCGCGGCGCTGGCCGGCGCGGCGGCGGCCCCCCGGCTACGGGAACGGCTGGAGCCGGTCGCCGGGGCGTGCCGGCGGGCCAGGGAGCTGGTCACCGACGGCTGCCGCCGGTGGAACATCCCGGAACTGGCCGGCCCGGCGGCGCTGGTGATCACCGAGCTGGTCGGCAACGTGGTCCGGCACGCGGGCACCCCGATGCAGGTGACGCTGACCCTGCGCAGGCCGTACCTGCGGGTGGCCGTGCTGGACGGCAGCCCGGCCGACGCGCGGCCCGCGGCCGCCCTCGGCCCGCGGGCCGAGGGCGGCCGCGGACTGATGCTGGTCCGCGAGCTGAGCCAGCGTTGGGGCAGCGCCCCGGCCGGCACCGGCAAGGTGGTCTGGGCCATGCTGCCCGCGAATTGACCTAAATTTCACTCTCGCCTGGTTTTATGGGTATCGGGCGGGTATGCCTGCCCGTCCGTTCTGTCATCGACGGGGTGAGAGCGATGCCCAAGCGGGTAGTCACGGAACCGGGCAGGGACCGAGGGCCCGCGATCCTCGCGCCGGCCCACTTCGGGGGGTATCCCGGGCCCGTCCGGGAGGCGGTCAAGGGCAACTCGCTCTGGCGGCTGTTGCGCAGCACCGACGCCAAGGTGATCGGGTTGCTGTACCTGACGACGTCGTTCATCTTCTTCCTGATCGGCGGGGTGCTGGCGCTGCTGTTGCGCGCCGAACTGGCCCGACCGGGGCTGCAGTTCCTCTCACCCGAGCAGTACAACCAGTCGTTCACCATGCACGGCACGATCATGCTGCTGCTCTTCGCCACCCCGCTGGTGTTCGCGTTCGGCAACTACATCGTCCCGCTCCAGATCGGCGCGCCGGACGTGTCGTTCCCCCGGCTGAACGCGCTCGCGTACTGGCTGTACCTGTTCGGCGGCTCGATCGTGGTCGGCTCCTTCGCCACGCCCGGCGGCGCCGCCGACTTCGGCTGGTTCGCGTACACGCCGCTGAGCGAGGCCCAGCACAGCCCGGGAGTCGGGGGCAACATGTGGATCGTCGGCCTGGTCATCTCCGGGCTCGGCACCATCCTCGGCGCGGTCAACATGATCACCACCATCGTGACCCTGCGCGCCCCAGGCATGACCATGTTCCGGATGCCGATCTTCACCTGGAACCTGCTGCTCACCAGCGTGCTGGTGATCCTGGTGTTCCCGCTGCTGGCCGCCGCGCTCCTCGCGCTCGGCGCGGACCGGCTCCTGCACTCGCACGTGTACGACCCGACCACCGGCGGGCCGATGCTCTGGCAGCACCTGTTCTGGTTCTTCGGGCACCCCGAGGTCTACATCGTGGCGCTGCCGTTCTTCGGCATCATCACCGAGATCATTCCGGTCTTCGCCCGCAAGCCGATCTTCGGCTACACCGGTCTGGTCCTCGCCACCATCGCGATCACCGTGCTGTCGATGAGCGTGTGGGCACACCACATGTTCGGCACCGGGCAGGTGCTGCTGCCGTTCTTCAGCGTGCTCAGCTATCTCATCGCGGTGCCGACCGGGGTGAAGTTCTTCAACTGGATCGGCACCATGTGGAAGGGACAGCTCACCTTCGAGACGCCGATGCTGTTCGCCGTCGGCTTCCTGGTCACCTTCCTCTTCGGCGGGTTGACCGGGGTGCTGCTGGCCAGCCCGCCGGTGGACTTCCACCTGACGGACTCCTACTTCGTGATAGCGCACTTCCACTACGTGCTCTTCGGCACCATCGTCTTCGCCGCCTTCGGCGGGGTCTACTTCTGGTTCCCGAAGATGACCGGCCGGCTGCTCGACGAGACGCTCGGCAAGGCCCACTTCTGGACCATGTTCGTCGGCTTCCACACCACCTTCCTGGTCCAGCACTGGCTGGGCAACGAGGGCATGCCCCGGCGCTACTCCGACTACCTGCCCTCCGACGGCTTCACCACCCTGAACACCGTCTCCAGCATCGGGTCGTTCGTCCTCGGCGCGTCCACGCTGTTCTTCATCTACAACGTCTGGAAGTCCTGGCGGTACGGCGCGCAGGTCACCGTCGACGACCCCTGGGGCTACGGCAACTCGCTGGAGTGGGCCACCACCTGCCCGCCCCCGCTGCGCAACTTCGACCGGATGCCCCGGATCCGCTCCGAGCGGCCCGCCTTCGACCTCAAGTACGGCCGCCTGGTCGCCAGCCTCGGCAGCGACCTGCCGCAGCGCACCACCAAGCCGCCGCAGCACCTCGCCGAGGAGTTGCACCGCGAGCGGCACGTCCCCGAGGCGCCGGCCGCCGAGGGGGCGCACGGCGCCCGGGAGGCGGTCGCCTACCACCCCGCGCCGCAGTCAGGCGCCCGGCCGGTCGACGTGCCGGAGCCGGAGGAGATCCTCCGGCCCAGCTTCGAGGAGAGCGACGAGCCCGAGGAAACCATCCTGGGCGCGGAGCGGACACCGGTGGAGAACGAGGAGTGGCGCCACCCGCGCGGGCGCGGGGACACCGAGGAGTACTGATCCGGAGTCACCGCGAGCGGGCCGGCGCCACGGGGGCGTCGGCCCGCTCGGGCGCACGGGGTCAGTCGGCGGCCGGCAGGCCGGCCGCGGCGAGTGACCGGCGTACTGCGGGCTGCACCCGGGTCAGCCGCAGCGGCACCCCGGTCCGGGCCGCCGCGTCCCGGCCGGCCATCAGCGCGGCGATGCCGCCGGCGTCGAAGCCGCCCGCACCGACCAGGTCGACCACCACCTCCCGGGGCTGCCCGGTCACCGCCTCCAACATCGCCTTGCGGAGCTGGTCCGCGCCGTCCCGGTCGACCTCGCCGCCGACCTCGACGACCACCCGGTCCCCGTTCTGCCTGACCGAGATCTTCGCCTTCGCCGGCTCGGACTCGTTCGCGCCGTTCTGCCACGGCGGCGGAGCGTCGGCGAGCATCGCCTGCCGCAGCCAGGTCAGCGCCCGGGAGAGCAGCCGGGAGACGTGCATCTGGGAGATGCCGAACCGGGCCGCAATCTCCGCCTGGGTCTGGTTGCCGTAGAAGCGCATGGCGAGGATCCGCCGCTCCCGCCAGGGCAGCCGGTGCAGCAGGCCGCTGACGGTGACCCGGTCGTCGACCGACTCCAGCGCGTTGTCCGACTCGCCGACCAGATCGCCGAACTCGGCGGAACTCTCCCCGCCGACGGGGGCGTTGAGCGAGGCCGGGCTGTAGCCGGCGGCCGACTCCAGCGCGGCGAGGATCTCCTCCTCGGGCGTCTCCAGCCGTTGGGCCAGTTCGGCCACCGTGGGGGCCCGGGACAGCTCGCTGGTCAGCGCCGCGGTCGCCTGCCCCACTTCCAGGATCAGGTCGCGCAGCCGGCGGGGCACGTGCACGCCCCAGGTGCGGTCCCGGAAGTGCCGTTTGATCTCCCCGACGATCGTGATGGCCGCGTACGCGGTGAAGGAACCCCGTTCCGGGTCGTACCGGTCGACGGCGTTGACCAGGCCGAGGCGGGCCACCTGCTCCAGGTCCTCCAGCGGTTCCCCGCGGCCCCGGTAACGGCGGGCCAGCCGGCCGGCGAACGGCAGCGCGAACCGGACGAGATCGTCCCGCGCCTCCTGCCGCCGCTCCGGCGGCAGGCCCTCGATCCGGGCCGCGTACGCCAGGGCCGCCGCGTCGAGGTCCTCCAGGCCCCGCTCGGTGGGTGGTGGTGTGGTGGGTGTGGTGGTCTGTCCGAACATCCGCGCCTCCCTCAGGAAGGTCCCCCGCCCGGATTGGGAAGACCGGTCGTGCGCGTGGTCGGGCCACGCACCGGGCCGGAAATGGGTTAGGTGACGGAACGCCAGGAGCGGCGGCAGCTCGCCGCTACGGCATCGTGGGCCGTCTCGCAGCGAGCGGTGTTCCCGCTCCGTAGGTACTCAATCACGGACCGCGGGATCGTGAGGATGTTTCGGCGGGGTTCGGTCAGGAGACGAGCAGTCCCTGGTGGGCGCCCGCGTCCCGGAGCGCCGCGAGGGCCTCGGCCATCCGCAGCGGCGGCGGGGTCGGCAGGTCGTACGGCTGGTTGCGCAACACCTCGGTGGCCCGCCGGGTCGGCACGGAGGTGACCGGGTAGCCGCGGGCGGACGCCCGGTCCAGCGCCCGGCGCCGGCGCCCGAAGCCGGCCACGGCGAGCCACTGCGGCAGGCCGGCCAGGGCGGGCGACCGGACTCCGGGCGGCTCCGGCAGCACGTCCACCGAGCTGAACGGCTCGCTGCCGGCGAGCCACCACTCCGCTCCCTGCACCCGGCGCCGGGTCGCGTTCTCGCACCAGTACGGCACCAGCCCGGCCCGCACCACCTGCCACGGGTCGAGCAGCCGGCCGCACTCGACCACGAGCCGGTCGCCGGTCTTGCCGGCCCGGCGCAGCCAGCGCCGGTACAGGTCGGCGGTGGCGGCGCTCAGCGCGTCCGGCTGCGGGACGAGCACCCGGTGCAGCGGATGCCCGTGCCGGCTGGTCCACTCCCGGGCGTTGTGCTCGAAACCGGACTCCACACCGTTCTCCGCGTACGCCGCCGGGCAGGAGACGTCCGGCGGCGCCCAGTGCGCGCTGTCCCCGCCGGCGGAGCGGAGCACCTGGCGCAGCGCGTGCGCGTCCGGGTGGAAGTCGACCGGGTCGAGGCCGCTGGCCGGGGAGCCGACCTGGAAGCTGTGCCCGGCCCCCTCGTCGAGCACCGGCCAGGTACGCGCGTCGTGCAGCAGCAGCACCGGCGCGGCGGGCTCCAGCCGGTCGGCCAGGAACCGGGCGTACGCCCCGGGCAGGGCGCGCCAGCGCACCGCGAGGGCAACCGTGGCGCCGGCCGACGCGCCCCGGCTGGCCGGGCAGTGCACCTGGCGGACGTGCACGTCCCGATTGGCGGCGAGCAGCCGGCCGGCGAGGGCGGCGCCGTGGTCGAGCGCGGCCTGGGGCCGGTCCACCGTCCCGCGGGTCCAGTGCACGGTCAACTCGAAGCCGGCGGGCAGCCAGGGCACGCCGAGGGCCACCGCGAGGTGCACCGCGGCGCCGTGCGGGGAGCCGAGCACCACCCCCGGCCAGCGGCCGGCCGGGTACTGGTCGACGATCCAGCCGGCCACCCGCTCCGCGTCCACCTCGGCGACCTGCGCCGGGGCCAGCGCGACCCGGCCGGCGGCGCGGGCGGCGGCGGCCCGGCGCACCGGCTCGGGGGCGCCGGCGAAGCGGGAGAACGGGGTGGGGTGGCCGAGGTCGGCGCAGTCGTCGCCGCGCAGCGCCCGGGCCGTCGCGGCCACCAGCACCCGCGCGGTGCTGCCCGCCGCCACGATCCGGTCGCCGCTCAGCCCGCTGCCGTCGGTCGTCGACCCCACGGGCCCCTTCCGCACCGGCCCCACCTTGCCTCGTTCGCTCACCACGCGGCCCGGCTTCCCGTCCCGATGGGGTCTAAACGGGGCATCCCCCCACGGGCCGGACCAATCCTCGGGTGTCCGGCGCCACCGCGCTTGTCGCGCACCGGCCCCAGGCACGTCGAGTCCGCCCAAGATCCGCACGGGAACGGGAAGTTGCTGCCTCGCGGCGCGCGAAGGCAGCAACTTCCCCGATGTTGTGGCGGCGTCCCGTACGGTCAGGGACGGCCCCGGCCGGGGGTGCTGGCGTCGACGTAGCGCAGCACCGCACCGACCCCGTCGGTGAGTTCGGGCGCCTCCTCGGGCGCGAGCACCGTCAGGTCGGCGTCGGTGCCGACCAGCGCGCGCAGCAGCGCGGCGTCGGCGCGGACCCGCTGCGGATCGGCCACCGACATGGCCGCCAACTGCTGTGGATCGGTGGCGATCTCGGTCGGCTCGGGGCCCACCCACAGCTCGCCGGTGGCCGACGGGTCGTCCACGATCAGCATGGTGTCGACCTGGTTGCGTTGCAGGGCGGAGACCACCGCGGCCAGCCCGGCCCCGACGTCCTCCTGGGTGCCGAACCTGTCCAGCGCGGTGCTGATCCGCTGGTCGGCGACCTCGGCGATGGTCTGCACGGTGACGTCGTCCATGAGCATGGGGTCGGCACCCCGGGCGCGGGAGCCGGCGTCGGTGCGGACCAGCACGTCCTGCCAGCGCTCCGGGAGCTGGGCGGCGATCATGCCGGTGGCCCGGACGTCGCCGGCCACCACCACCACGTCCGCGCCCACCCGGTCGGCCAGGTCGGCGGTGGCCGCGGCGGTGTCGCCGGCGTTGTGGTGCCAGGCTTCCATGGCGGCGCGCTGGTAGCGGGACTGGGACCAACCGCCGGGATTGACCCGGCGTAGCTGGTAGCTCTCCCGCCCGACGACGTGCGACTTGCGCGGCACCCCGCCCGCGCTGACCGCGATCGCGTCCGCGCCGATCCGGTCGGCCAGCACCCGCACCCAGGCGATCTGCTCGCCGCGCTGGGCGACCAGCGGCATGGTGTGCGGCAGGGCGGACCAGCTGGCCAGGTCCCGCAGCGGCGGCGCGGAGAGGTATTCGGTGAGCACCACCCGGCCGCGTGTGGCGAAGATGGCCACGCCGTAGTCGCCGGGCATCGGATCGTGCCGGCGGACCACCTCCTCGACCGCGTCGACGGTCACCTGGTCGGCGCCCTGCTCCAGCAGGCTCCCCTTCAGGGAGCGCCAGCGCAGGTCGACCGCGGGACGGGAGTCGTGGGTGTCCCGGGAGGCGTCCAGGTACACCGAACACCACGGCCCAGGGCGGTCGTAGAGCGGGCGCAGGAAGGACAGCTGCATGCTCGACCCCTTTCCAGCTCGGCCGCACGCATACCCGCACCACCGGGGATGTCACCTGGCCGGGCCGGCGCCCGTGATCGACTTTCATTCATGTCTTTCAACCTGTGAGGTCGATACCATGAGTGAACTGAACCGGACTCTCGGTGGTGATCATGGACACTGACCTTCACATCCGGCGCGCCGTCCACCCGACGGAGCGGATCGTCAACGGCCGACTGGTCCGGCTCATGGAGGGCTACGCGCGCGAGGTGCGGGTGGGGCAGCCGGTGCTCGTCGCGGTGCTGACCGCGGCAAGTGTGGTGGGGCTGCCGGTGCGGATGGCGCGGGCGCTGCTCAGCGCCGGCGGCGGCGGTGCCCGGCGCCGGTTCAAGGAGCTGAAGAAGGGGCCGGAGTTCCTGGTCACCCCGGTCCGGCTGCGCGACCCCGCCAACCGGCTGCTGGAGGTGGAGCTGCACGGTCACCTGCCGCAGAGCGCGCTGCACCCCGGCGACCACCTGCAGCTCACCCTGCGGCCGCAGCGCGACGACGACCTGCCGCCGCGGATCGAGCGGATCGTCAACCTGACCACCGGGCAGCTGCTGACCCCGCGTACCGCCACGGTCTGGTCCCACCTCGGCCCGCCGCTGCTGCTCCAGGCGGCACTCGGCGCGCTGCTGGTGCTGGGCGTGGCTTCCTGCTCGGTGCTCACCTGAGGTTCCGCCCCGCCAGGGCGGCGGTCAGCCCACCGGGGTGAGCGGACGGTCGACCGGCGCGGGCGCGCCCAGCAGGCCGCGCCGGCGGGCCCACCGCTCGAACAGCACGGTGGCGAACGGGGGCACCGCGCAGGCCAGGGCGACGGCGGTGTGCCACAGCGACCAGCGGTGCTGCCGGGCCACCACGAGGACGAGGAGTCCGTACACCACGAAGAGCGCGCCGTGGATCGGGCCGAACACCTGCACGCCGAGCTCGTTGCGCGGCGGGCCGTACTTGACCGCCATGCCGGCCAGCAGCCCCGCCCAGGAGCACGCCTCGGCGATCGCCGCCGCCACGAACAGCCTGGTCGTCTTCTCGCGCATCCGCACTCCCCACGATCCGTCCGCGCCATGCTAACCGGCCGAAGCGTCGGGACCGGGCGACCACGGACACGACGCGACGGGGATCACCGGGGCCCTGCGCGGGTAGTAAGGGGTCCTTCGGGTCTTTCCCCATCCCGCCGTGCCGTGCGAGGTTAGGGGGACCAACGGTGACAGGGTGGTGACCATGGGCGAGGACGTCGGCGTACGCACCTTCAGCCGCGAGGATCGGGCCCGCTACCGGGAGAAGGTACGGCGCTGCCTGGACGTCTTCGCCGAGATGCTGCGCGAGTCCCGCTTCGACGTGGAGCGGCCGATGACCGGGCTGGAGATCGAGCTCAACCTGGTCGACGACGACTCGCAGCCGACGATGCGCAACGCGGACGTGCTCGACGCGGTCGCCGACCCGGCCTTCCAGACCGAGCTGGGCCAGTTCAACGTGGAGATCAACGTGCCGCCGCGCCGGCTCGGCGGCACCGGCACCGCACAGTTCGAGGAGAACGTCCGGGCCAGCCTCAACGCGGCCGAGGAGAAGGCCCGCACGGTCGGGGCGCACATGGTGATGATCGGCATCCTGCCGACCCTGCGCCCGGAACACCTGACCGCCGCCACCCTCTCGACGAATCCCCGCTACACGCTGCTCAACGAGCAGATCTTCGCCGCCCGCGGCGAGGACCTGCGGATCTCGATCAGCGGGGTGGAGCGGCTGGTGGTCACCGCGGACACCATCACCCCGGAGGCCGCCTGCACCAGCACCCAGTTCCACCTCCAGGTCAGCCCGGCCCAGTTCGCCGACCACTGGAACGCCGCTCAGGCGATCGCCGGCGTCCAGGTCGCCCTCGGCGCCAACTCACCGCTGCTCTTCGGCCGGGAGTTGTGGCGGGAGACCCGGGTGCCGCTGTTCCAACAGGCCACCGACACCCGCGCGGAGGAGATCAAGGCCCAGGGGGTACGCCCGCGGGTCTGGTTCGGCGAGCGCTGGATCACCAGCGTTTTCGACCTGTTCGAGGAGAACGTCCGCTACTTCCCGGCGCTGCTGCCGGTCTGCGACCCGGAGGACCCGGCCGAGGCCCTGGCCAGCGGCGACGTGCCCGGCCTGGCCGAGCTGCGGTTGCACAACGGCACCATCTACCGCTGGAACCGCCCGGTCTACGACGTGCTCAAGGGGCGCCCGCACCTGCGCGTGGAGAACCGGGTGCTGCCCGCCGGCCCGACCGTGCTGGACACCATCGCCAACGGCGCGTTCTACTTCGGCCTGGTCCGGGCGCTCGCCGAGTCGGACCGGCCGTTGTGGTCGCAGATGTCGTTCAGCGCCGCCGAGGAGAACTTCGCCACCTGCGCCCGGCACGGCATCGACGCCCAGGTGTACTGGCCCGGGCTGGGCTACCTGCCGGTCACCGAGCTGGTGCTGCGCCGGTTGCTGCCGCTGGCCCACCACGGGCTGGACCGGTGGGGGCTCGACCCGGACGAGCGGGACCGGCTGCTCGGCATCATCGAGCAGCGCTGCCTGACCGGCCGCAACGGCGCCACCTGGCAGGTGGAGACACTGCACCGGCTGGAGTCCGCCGACCACCTAGACCGGCCGGAGGCGCTGCGCGAGGTGGTCCGCCACTACGTGGACCTGATGCACAGCAACCGGCCCGTCCACGAGTGGCCGATCCCCTGAGCCGCACTGTCAGAGGGCGACGATCGCGGCCGACTCCGGCGGCAGCTCGATCCCGTCCCGCATCACGGTGACCCCGCTCTCCGTGGCGAGGAGCACCCGGCGCACCACGCCCGGCAGGTTGATCCGCTGCGGCTTGCCGGCCAGGTTCGCCACCACCAGGCACTCGCCCCGGCGCATCAGCAGGAACTGGTCGCCGTGCCGCACCTCGACCCGGTTCAGCCGCGGGTCGGACAGGTCGGGTCGGCTCTTGCGCAGCGCGATCAGCCGCCGGTGGAAGTCGTACATCTCCCGGTGCTCGGGCTTGTCCAGCTCGGCCCAGTCCAGCCGGGACCGGACGAAGGCCTGCGGGTCGGGCACCGCCCCCGCCGGCCAGCCGTGCGCGGCGAACTCCCGCCGCCGGTCGGCCGCCACCGCAGCGGCCAGTGCCGGCTCGGGGTGGCTGGTGAAGAACTGCCACGGGCTGGTGGCCGCCCACTCCTCCCCCATGAACAGCATCGGGGTGAACGGCGCGGTCATCAACAGGGTGGCGCCGACGCGCAGCAGACCGGCGGAGAGCGTCTGGGAGATCCGGTCACCGGTGGCCCGGTTGCCGATCTGGTCGTGGTTCTGCAGGTACGCCACGAACCGGTGGCCGGGCGTGCGCTGCCGGTCCACCGGCCGCCCGTGACTGCGGTTGCGGAAGCTGGACCAGGTGCCGGCGTGGAAGAACGCCCCGGTCAGCACGTCGGTCAGGCACTCCAGCGAGCCGAAGTCGCCGTAGCAGCCCTGCCGCTCGCCGGTGAGCAGGCTGTGCAGGGCGTGGTGGGCGTCGTCGTTCCACTGGGCGTGCAGGCCGTAGCCGCCGGCCTCCCGCGGGGTGATCAGCTTCGGGTCGTTGAGGTCCGACTCGGCGATCAGCGACAGCGGGCGGCCCAGGTGCGTGGAGAGCGACTCGACCTCGACCGCCAGCTCCTCCAGCAGGTGGGTGCCCCGCGAGTCCGGCATGGCGTGCACGGCGTCCAGCCGCAGCCCGTCGACGTGGTAGTCGCGCAGCCACATCAGCACGCTGTCGACGATGTAGCGGCGTACCCCGTCGGAGTGCGGCCCGTCCAGGTTGACCGTGCGGCCCCACGGGTTGCGCTGCTCGGCGAGGTACGGCGCGAACATCGGCGCGTAGGCCCCGGAGGGCCCGAAATGGTTGTAGACGACGTCGAGGATCACCCCCAGCCCCCTGGCGTGCGCGGCGTCGACCAGCCGCTTGAGCCCGTCCGGCCCGCCGTACGGCTGGTGCGGGGCGTACCAGCAGACCCCGTCGTAGCCCCAGCTGTGCTCGCCGCTGAAGGCGTTGACCGGCAGCAGCTCGACCAGGTCGACGCCGAGGTCGACCAGATGGTCGAGGTGGCCGACGGCGGCGTCGAAGGTGCCCTCCGGGGTGAAGGTGCCGACGTGCAGCTCGTACAGGACGCTGCCGGGCAGCTGCCGGCCGGTCCAGCTCTGGTCGGTCCAGCGGAACGCCGCGTGGTCGTAGCGGCGGCTCGGCCCGTGCACGCCCGCCGGCTGCCAGGCCGACCGGGGGTCGGGCAGGGCCCGCTCGTCGTCGTCGAGCAGGAACGCGTAGTCGGTGCCCGGTCCGGCGCCGGGCACCTCGACCCGCCACCAGCCGTCCGGCCCGGGACGCATGTCGCGGTCGGCAACGCCGGGCAGGCGCAGCCGAACCCGGGCGGCTTCGGGCGCCCACACCGTGAACTCGGTCATGCGGCGGCCTCCACAGAGTCAATGGGAGCGAGGAGGGCGACGGGATAGGTGCTCAACAGATCATGAAGGAGCAGCTCAAACCCACTGTAGACCCGACCGGTGAACATGTCCGCAACACGATGAACGGAAATCGACAGGGTCGTTTCCCGCCAGCCGCCGGCCGTCGAGTCGTGAGGGCGGCGGGCCCGGGCGGGCCGCGAGTCGGCGGGCCCGGTCAGGCCGTCCGCTGCAGGACCAGCAGCGCTCGGTCGGGCACGCGCACGGTGCCGCCCGCCTCGACCAGCAGGGTCTGCTCCGGATCCGGGTCCGCGGTGCTGATCACCAGTTGCCACCGCGGCCCGAACTCGGCCCCGGGCAGCGTGCAGTCCAGCGGCGCGTCGTGCGCGTTGAACAGCAGCAGGAAGGAGTCGTCCCGGTGACGCTGGCCGTACTGGCCGCGTTCCGGGATGCCGTCGCCGTTGACGAAGAGGGTCACCGAGCGGCCGAAGTCGTTCCCCCAGTCCTCGCCGGTCATCTCCCGGCCGTCGGGGGTGTACCAGGCCAGGTCGGGCAGGGCGGAGCCGGCGGCCCGGCCGCCCACCGGCAGGCCGGTGAAGAATCGGCGCCGGCGGAACACCTGGTGCCGGTTGCGGAAGTCGGTGAGTCGCCGGACGAAGTCGAGCAGCTCCTCGTCGGCCCGGTCCCAGTCCACCCACGCCAGCTCGCCGTCCTGGCAGTACGCGTTGTTGTTGCCGTGCTGGGTGCGGCCCAGCTCGTCGCCGTGGCCGATCATCGGCACGCCCTGGGAGAGCATCAGGGTGGCCAGGAAGTTGCGCCGTTGCCGGGCCCGCAGGGCGAGCACCGCCGGGTCATCCGTCGCCCCCTCGACACCGCAGTTCCAGGACCGGTTGTGGCTCTCGCCGTCCCGGTTCTCCTCGCCGTTGGCCTCGTTGTGCTTGTCGTCGTACGAGACCAGGTCGGTGAGGGTGAACCCGTCGTGGCAGGTGACGAAGTTGATGCTGTGGAAGGGCCGGCGGCCGTCGTCCTGGTAGAGGTCGGCGGAGCCGGAGATCCGGGAGGCGAACTCGGCCAGGGTGGCCGGCTCGCCGCGCCAGAAGTCCCGCACGGTGTCCCGGTACTTGCCGTTCCACTCGGTCCACCGCGGCGGGAAGTTGCCCACCTGATAGCCGCCGGGCCCGACGTCCCACGGCTCGGCGATCAGCTTCACCCGGCTCACCACCGGGTCCTGCTGCACCACCTCGAAGAAGGTGGAGAGGCGGTCGACCTCGTAGAATTCGCGGGCCAGGGTGGCGGCCAGATCGAACCGGAAGCCGTCGACATGCATCTCGGTGACCCAGTAGCGCAGCGAGTCCATGATCAGCTGCAACGAGTGCGGGCTACGCACGTTGAGGCTGTTGCCGGTGCCGGTGTAGTCGACGAACTGGCGCCGGTCCGCCTCGCTCAAGCGGTAGTAGCTGGCGCAGTCGACGCCCTTGAAGCTGAGGGTCGGGCCGAGGTGGTTGCCCTCGGCCGTGTGGTTGTAGACCACGTCGAGGATGACCTCGATGCCGGCCGCGTGCAGCGCCTTGACCATGCCGCGGAACTCCTGCACCTGCTGACCTCGGCCGCCGAGCGCCGAGTAGCCGTGGTGCGGGGCGAAGAAGCCGATGGTGTTGTAGCCCCAGTAGTTGCGCAGGCCCAGGTCGGCCAGGCGGTGGTCGTGCACGAACTGGTGCACCGGCATCAGCTCGACCGCGGTCACCCCGAGCCGCTTGAAGTAGTCGATCATCACCGGGGACGCGATCGCCGCGTACGTGCCGCGCAACTCCTCGGGGATGCCGGGGTGGCGCATGGTCAGCCCGCGCACGTGCGCCTCGTAGATCACGGAGTGGTGGTACGGGGTCCGTGGCGGCCGGTCGTTGCCCCAGTCGAAGTACGGGTTCACCACCACCGACTTGGGCATGAAGGGGGCTGAGTCGGTCTCCGACATCCGGTCCGGGTCGCCGCCCAGCTCGTAGTCGTAGACGGCCGGGTCCCAGGCGACCTCCCCGTCGACCGCCTTGGCGTACGGGTCGAGGAGCAGCTTGTGCGGGTTGCCGCGGACCCCGTTGGCCGGGTCCCACGGCCCGTGCACCCGGTAGCCGTAGCGCTGCCCCGGCCCGATCCCCGGCAGGTACGCGTGCCAGACGTACGCGTCGACCTCGCGCAGCTCGACCCGGCGCTCGGCGCCGGTGTCCCACTCGTCGAACAGGCAGAGCTCGATCTTCTCCGCCACCTCGGAGAAGATCGCGAAGTTCGTGCCCATCCCGTCGTAGGTGGCGCCGAGGGGGTAGCTCTCGCCCGGCCAGACCTGCATGTCGCTCCTTCGGACCTCGATCACGAGCGCACCGGTCGGGCGGGCCGCGGTGCGCACGCCGCTATTGCCCCGCCGTACGTTCCGCCAACCCACCCGTTCGGACAGTAGCCGGAATCCACCCACCTGATATCGACCGAACCCTCAGGTGTTGTCCGTCACGATCGCCCTTTTCCAGGTGCAAGTTCGCGCGAGATGCCGTTTCCTGGTATCCGGACGTGCGCGCCCGCGCCGATCCGCCGGCCGTTCGGCCACCCTCACCACGCTCACCACGCCGCCAGAGTCGCCGGCGCGCACCACCATGCCTGGACGGAGATTGATGTGACCATCCTGCGGGTCGGCGAGCAGCCCGCCACCGCGACGGAACCACGGAACCGACCCACCCGCACCGCCCGCCCGACCATCCCGCAGCAGCCCGGCGTGCCGCCCCGGACCCGCCGCATCCTGATGCTGTCGTGGGAGTACCCGCCGGTGCTCGTCGGCGGCCTCGGCCGCCACGTACACGCCCTCTCCGTCGCGCTGGCCGCCGCCGGCCACGAGGTCACCGTCGTCACCCGCCACGCCGAGGGCGCACCCCTGGAGGAGTACGCCGACGGCGTGCGGATCGTCCGCGCCGCCGAGGACCCGGTCACCTTCCCCCTCGCCACCAACTCCCTGCTGGCCTGGACCATGGCGTTCAACCACACCCTCACCCGGGCCGCGCTGCGCGCCGCCGAGTCCGGCGGGTACGACGTCATCCACGCCCACGACTGGCTGGTCGCGCACACCGCGATGACCCTGCGCGAGCACCTGGACGTGCCGCTGGTCAGCACCATCCACGCCACCGAGGCCGGCCGGCACCAGGGCTGGCTGCCCGAGGAGATGAACCGCACCATCCACGGCGTCGAGCACTGGCTGGCCGCCGAGTCGGGCCGGGTGATCGTCTGCTCCGGCTACATGCGCGACGAGGTGGCCGCCCTGTTCGGCGTGCCGGCCGGGCGGGTCGACGTGGTGCCCAACGGCGTCGAGCCGCAGCGCTGGCAGGCGCCGGCGGCCGCGGTCGCCGCCGCCCGGGCCCGCTTCGCCGGGGACGGCCCGCTGGTCACCTTCGCCGGCCGGCTGGTCTACGAGAAGGGGGTGCAGCACCTGCTCGCCGGGCTGCCCCGGCTGCGCCAGCGGCACCCCGGGCTGCGGGCCGTGGTCGTCGGCGACGGGCCGTACCGGGCGACCCTGGCGGCCGAGGTGCACCGGCTCGGCCTGGGTGACACCGTGAGCATGCCGGGCTTCCTCGGCGGCACCGACCTGCCCGCGGTGATGGCCGCCGCGGACTGCTTCGCGGTCCCGAGCATCTACGAGCCGTTCGGCATGGTCGCCCTGGAGGGGGCGGCGGCCGGTGCACCCCTCGCCGTGTCGCGGACCGGCGGGCTGGCCGAGATCGTCGAGCCGGGCGTGACCGGGATGACGTTCGCCCCGCAGGACCCGGACGGGCTGGTCGAGGCGGTGCACGCGCTGCTCGCCGACCGGGAGCATGCCCGGGCCCTCGCCCGCCGCGCCCGCACCATGGTCCACGAGCAGTACGGCTGGTCGGCGATCGCCTCCCGCACCGCCGCCACGTACGCCGCCGCCATCGCCAAGGACGCCGCGTTCACCGCCGAACGGGCCGAGCAGCGGATGGCCCTCGGCCGGGCGCTCCCGCCGCTGCCGGAGGGCAACCTGCTGGCCGCTGCCGGGCTCCGCTGAGGCGGACCCGCGGGCGGGCGACGGTGGGTCGCCCGCCCGACGGCGGGGGTCACCGAGATGGGTCGAGGCACGTCATCATGCGGTCACGATCTTCCGTCCGGGCTGGTCACGACCGCTGCCATCGGACAGACTCGCGTGGACCTGTCGGGACGAGGTCCAAGGAGACGCGGTGCGGGTGCTTATGGTCGAGGACGACCTGCGAGTCGCGTCCGCGTTGGCCGCGGCGCTGCGCCGGCGGAACCACGTGGTCATCGCGGCCACCACCGCGTCGGAGGCGACCGCCGCGGGGCCGGTCGATCTCGTCCTGCTCGACCTCAACCTGCCCGATCGGGACGGCCTGGAGTTGTGCCGGCAGATCCGCCGGCGCAACGAGGACGTCGCCATCATCCTGGTGACCGCCCGGTCCGAGGAGCGGGACCGGGTGGCGGGGCTGCGGGCCGGCGCCGACGACTACGTCGTGAAGCCGTTCTCGATGGCGGAGCTGCAGGCCCGGATCGAGGCGGTGATGCGCCGGACGGCCCGCGCCGCCCGGGTGGAGACGACGCTGGAGGTGGGCGACCTGCGGGTCGACCTGAACGCCCGGCGGGTCTGGCTCTCGGACCGGGAGGTCAGCCTGACCCGCAAGGAGTTCGAGCTGCTGATGGCGTTGGCCCGGCAGGCGGGCACGGTCGTGCCCCGGGACCGGCTGCTGATGGACATCTGGCAGACGACCTGGAACTCGGGGCACACCCTGGACGTCCACGTGGCGGCGCTGCGGGGCAAGCTCGACGACGCCGGCCTGGTGGAGACCGTACGCGGGGTGGGCTACCGGCTCCGGTCGGGGTAGCCCGCCGGGGCGTGGCCCGGGGAATCCTCAGATCATTCTCAAGAAATCCCGCACCGCCGACCGTGGCGCACGTCACTGGCGTGTGCTGTCCGGACGTGTCATCCCACCTGTTCTGGAGCTTCCATGAGAGACAGACGGACGACGGCGATCCTCTCCGTCCTGCTCGCCGCCAGCCTCGCGGCGATCACCGGGCCCACGCCCGCATATGCGGCGGCGGCCGAGCCTAACCAGGTAGACGGCCTCACCGTCACGCAGGCCGACGGCTACGCCACCCTCGCCTGGACGCCGGTCGACGGCGCCACCGACTACCAGATCGAGCGCACCCCGGTCGCCGCCGACAACTCGGCCACCGGTCCCGCCGTGATCACCGGCGTGTGGCGGCCGAACCGCCAGATCAACAACTCCTCGCCGACCTTCGCCGACGCGGGGTTCAACCCGGGCACCCGGTTCCAGTGGCGGGTGCGCGCCCGCTTCGGGACCACCGCGCAGCCGTACTCCGAGCCGGTGGCGGGCACCACCGCGGCGCCGTGGGGCGACCCGAACGTGCCGGGCGAGAACCTGCGGACCCAGTGGGAGACCACCCTCGCCGCGCAGTACACCAGCGACGTCAACGAGTACGCGTACACCAAGGCGATCGACGACCTGAGCGACCGGGTCCGGGTCACGGAGATCGGCAAGACCGCGCTCGGCCGGCCGATCAACATGTTCGTCATCGGCTACCCCACCCCGCCGGCCACCCCGGAGGCCGTCGCGGCGACCTCGCCGCTGATGGTCAACTGCAACGTGCACGGCAACGAGCCCGGTGACCGCGAGGGCTGCCTGATCATGGCGCGGAAGCTGGCCTTCAGCAACGACGCCCGGACGATCGACCTGCTGTCGCACACCACCGTCCTCATCGTGCCGACCATCAACGGTGACGGGCGGGCGGCCAACACCCGGGGCAACTCCACCGGCCAGGACCTGAACCGCGACTACTCGCTGATCCGCCAGCCGGAGACCTTCGCGCTGGTGCAGATGCTGCGCGACTACCGCCCGATCGCCGGCTACGACGGGCACGAGTTCGGCAACTCCAACGCCGGTGACCTGCCGATGCTGCCGCCGCGGCACCAGAACGTGGCCCAGTCGATCTTCGACGAGTCGCAGCACATGATCGAGGGTCACATGTACACCGAGGGCGCCAAGGACGGCTGGTGGCCGTGCCCGTACGGGTGTAACGGCGGCGGAAACGTGGGCCTGAGCGAGGAGACGATCCTGCGCAACACGCTGGGCCTCAAGAACGTCGTCAACTCGCTCCTGGAGCTGCGCAGCTCCGGTGGCACCACCCGGCCGGACGAGGGCAACACGGCCAACAACCGGCGGCGCAAGACGTACTCCGCGATGTGGACCTTCAACCAGTTCCTCGACTACCACCGGGCGAACCTGAAGGAGATCACCACGGCGCGGGCCGACGCGATCACCTTCCAGGTCTCGAACACGGGCCGGATCGTCTTCCGCGGTTCCCGTCCGATCCCGGCGCACCCGGCGCCGCACCCGGGTGAGGCCCCGCCGCCGCTCGACGCGCCGCGCGACGGCCAGATTCTCGACAACGTGCCGTGCGCGTACAAGCTCACCGAGGAGCAGTACAACGGGGAGCGCACCGACGGCCCGGCCGGCCAGCGCACCACCGTGGCCCAGCGCCTCGCCGCGCACGGCCACAAGGTGGTCAAGGTCGCCGACGGGTACCTGGTCCCGCTGGCCCAGCCGGAGCGGGGGCTGATCCCGCTGCTCCTCGACGGCGAGGGCGTCGAGAAGCTGGTGGACGGCGAGCGGGTGTACCCGACCGTCACCGGCAAGCACAACGGTCAGCTGGTGGTCTCCGGGGTGACCTGCCTGCGGGACGCCACGGTGACCGGTCCGGTCCGGGTCCGGGCGGGCGGGACGCTGATCGCGACCGGCTCGTCGATCACCGGCCCGGTGGACGCCAGCGGCGCGGCCGGGGTCTTCCTGACCGACACCGCGGTGGAGGGCCCGGTCCGGATCGCGCAGACCAGCGGTCCGGTGGTGGTCGTCGACGCGAAGGTCACCGGCCCGGTCGAGGTGTCGGGCAACCGGGGCGACGCGCCCCTGGTGGCGGCCAACACCGTGACCGGCCCGCTGCAGTGCAGCGGCAACACCGCTGCTCCGGTCAACCTGGAGCTGGGCAACTCGGTGCAGGGCCCGAAGAGCGGGCAGTGCGCGAGCCTGTGACCCGTTGATCGTCGTACCGGCAGGCCCGACCTCCCGGGCCTGCCGGTGCGACCCGTTTCTGGACCTGGAGAACGCCATGGACCAGCCCGTCCTTCCTCCGCCACCCCGACCCCTCCCCCGGCTCCGGTGGCCGGCCCGCCGTCACCACCCCCGGCGACGGATGGCGGCGCTCGCCGGGGCCGCCCTGTCCCTGGTACTCACCGGCACGGCCTGCTCCGGCGCCGAGCGGCCTGCGGCGGCCGGCGGGGCCGGCGCACCGGCGGCCGTAGCGGTGACCGGACCCCTGTGCGACCTGCTGCCCACCGGCAGCGAGCCGGGCAACCCGGCCGCCCTGGCCGGTCAGCCGGCCGAGGCGGCCCTGCAGTGGCTTCCCGTGCTCACCACCTTCGAGGCGGCCGTACGGGCGTCCGGGCTGGCCGAGGACCTGCACGGCGGGTCGGGGGTGACCATCCTGGCCCCGACGGACGACGCCTTCGCCGCCAAGTTCTCCGAGGACAACCTGGACCAACTGTTCATCACCGACAAGGAGAAGCTTCGCGGCCTGCTCCGCGACCACCTGGTCGCCGGGTCGCTGTCGCTGTCCGACATGGTGGCCGCCGGCGGGGTCACCACGCTCGCCGGCACCAAGCTCACGGTCACCGGGGGCGGCGCGAGCGTGCGCCTGGCCGACCAGGCCGACACCGTGTGTGCCGACTACCGGGCCGCCGACGCGCGGATCCACATCATCAACCGGGTGCTCGGTAACCTGCCCACCACCGGCGGCCCGGGCGGGCACCGGGCGCACTGAACGGCACCAGAGGCCCCTTGACCACACGAAACCGCAGATCATAGGGTTTCGAATCCACCCCAGTTGATCTACCCCCAATCAGCGAAGAGAGGCATCCCGATGCGCCTGTCGAAGCGTCCGCCCGGGGCGGTCCCCCCGAAGAGAACAGCCGGCGTCGCCACGCTGCTCCTGCTGGCCGGCCTGACGCCGTTGCTCGGGGGCGCCCCGGCCGGCGCCGCCCCCACCGCCCCCACCTGCAGCAACGACCCCGCTGCCCGACTGTCCACCGTGCCCAGCCCGGAGTCCGCGCTGGGCTTCCCGCTCGGCACCGGCCAGGAACGCGTCGTCACCAACGACGAGGTCCGTAGCTACCTGAAGGCCGTCGACGACGCCTCCGACCGGGTGGTCACCGGCGTCATGGCGACGAGCGTGCTCGGCCAGCCGCTGCCGTACGCCATCGTCTCGAACGAGCGGCACGTCCAGCCGGGCGCCCTGCAGCAGATCGCCCGGGACATCCGCGACCTGCGGGATCCGCGCGGGATCACGGCGAAGAAGGCCGCCGAGACCGCGACCGACCGCCCGGCCATCGTCTGGGTGACCGCGAACGTGCACGGCGGGGAGAAGAGCGGCACCGACGCCGCCCTGAAGACCCTGTACGAGCTGGCCTCCGGCCTGTCCTGCGCGGTCGCGGAGCGGAACGACAACCTGGTCACCGTCATCGTGCCGACGCAGAACCCGGACGGCCGCGACGCCAGCCGCCGGCAGAACGAGTACGGCTTCGACATGAACCGGGACTGGTTCGCCCGGACCCAGCAGGAGACCGACGGCAAGATCGAACTCCTGCGGCAGTACCCGCCGCAGGTCTTCATCGACGCCCACGAGATGGGTGGCCGGCAGTACTTCTTCCCGCCGAACGCCGACCCGATCCACCACGAGATCTCCAGCGAGAATGTCGACTGGATCAACCGGATCGGCGAGGCCAACAAGGCGGGCTTCGGTTTCAACGGCGCCTGTGGCGGGGCCGTCACCACCGAGTGCTACTTCAACTACTCGACGTACGACCTGTTCTTCATGGGTTACGGCGACACCGTCCCGGCCGCCGGCTTCGGCGCCGCCGGCATGACCTTCGAGAAGGGCAGCGCGTCGGCCGTGGCCGACCGGGTCCAGCAGCAGTTCCACACCCAGTGGTCGACCCTCGGCTGGGCCGCCGCGAACAAGCACGAGGTGCTGAGCAGCTACTTCAAGATCTGGACGGACGCGCTCGCCGAGGGCAAGGCCGGCACGCTGGAGCCGAACGAGGTGGTCCAGCCGACCAACACCGTCCAGTTCCCGGTGCCGGACGTCAAGATCCGGTCGTACTTCCTGCTGCCCGACCGCCAGCTCGCCGACGTGCGCCAGCTGGTCGAGCGGCTGCGCCGGATGGACGTCGAGGTCTACGAGGTCACCAAGCCGACGAAGGTGCCCACGGCCCGGATCTTCGGTGGGCGTTCCGCGACCGACGTGACGGTGCCGGTGGGCGCGTACTGGATCCCGATGGACCAGCCGCAGAAGCACTGGATCCAGGGGATCATGGGCGAGGACCCGTACGTCCCGTTCCCGTACTTCTACGACGTGTCGTCCTGGAGCAACCCGCTGCTGATGGGGGTCAACGCCCTCTACACCGGCGACGACGTCCGGCCCCCGGCCCAGCTGGTCCGGCAGATCTCCGGCGGCAAGCCCTTTGCCGCCGGGGCGAAGGGTTCGTACGCGTACCCGCTGGACTCCGCGGCGGCGGCCGAGCTCACCTTCCGGCTGCTCGGCCAGGGGGTGCCGCTGGTCCGTGACCTCGAGACCAGCGTGGTCGGCTTCCCGGCGAAGAGCCTGACCCCGGAGATCGACCAGCTGGCCCGGTCGCTCGGGGTGACCCTGAACCCGCACGACGCGGCGGCCAGCGGGACCGCCGTCGACCTGCCGGACGTCGGGCTGTTCCAGGGCACCGGCATCTCCACCACCTCCGGCTCGCACGGCGAGGCCCGGTACGTGCTGGGCAAGCGGTGGGGCCTCGACCTCAAGCCGGTGACCACCGCCGACATCAACGACAACACCCCGGCGTTCACCGAGCGCACCGTGCTGCTCGTGCCGGACGGCAGCAGCGCGACCGGCGGGCTCACCGCCGCCGGGCAGGCCAACCTGCGGAACTGGGTCGCCCAGGGCCACACCTACCTCGGCCTGCGCAACGAGGGCACCCGGATGGCCCGGGCCGCCGGCCTCACCTCCACCACCGAGAAGACGAAGCCGGCGGACTACCGGATGATCGGCTCGCACCTGCGGGTCGACGTCGACGGCAGCAGCCCGGTCGCGCTGGGCCGCCCGGCGGAGGACTTCGAGTTCAACAACAGCGACTCGATCCTGACGCCGAGCACCACCGGCACCAACGTCCTCACCTACCCGTCCGACGACACCTTCTGGGCCAACGGCTACACGGTGCGCGCCGACGCGCTCAAGGGGACGGTGGCGCTGGTGGACGAGCCCACCGGGGCCGGCCGGGCAGTGCTGTTCGCGTTCAACCCGCTGTTCCGGGCGTACAACGAGAACGGGCTGCACCTGGTGGCCAACACGCTGCTCTACCCGGCGGGCGCGGGCGCCGCGCCGAGCCGGGCCGCCCTGAGCCGCACGACCGGCGTCGACCCCGCCCGGGCCGCCGCCGCGGCGGCGCCGGTGGCGGAGAACCTGGGCGGCGAGTGGCGGCCGATCACCGTCGAGGTGGCGGCCGGTGACCGCGACCGCGCCGAGGCGGTCGTCGCCCGGTACACCGACACCGCCCGGGTCTCGGTGGTGAACGGGTCGGCCTACCTGGTGATCCCGAACCGGGACGGCCTGCTGGCCGACGAGCACCCGTACCTGCGTGAGCTGGTGAACGCCCTCCGGGACGCGCAGATCCCGCTGCGCTCTCTGGTGGGCTGACGCACCAACCGTGGAGGTGTGCGGGGTGAGCTGACCGGCCCCGGCTGGGCTCGGCGGCTCCGGTGGTCGTACCGTTGTCCGGGACCGTCCGGTTCAATCCACT
>NZ_JBEYSO010000019.1:0-149341 GCF_040642675.1 Micromonospora sp. NPDC047738 | reverse complement strand
AACGTGGCCACCAAGGCCACCACCAGCCCCCCGATCAGGAAGCCCCGCGATCGTCTCTTCACCATCACCCTCCGGTCCATCAGAGACACGACGAGTGAAGGCTAAAGATGATCGATATACCGGCCGATATAGATGGACGACATTCCCCGCTTGACCTGCGTTTGCGCCTGAGGGACCGGACGGAAGACGGTCACAGCACGGCGTTGACCGGTACCATCGCGACAAAAGAGGCAATTCCCTGCCAACCGAGATCCCGCCAGGCGGACCGTGGCCGGGTCGATTCGCCGGCGCGCAGGACATGCGCCGGCGCGAGCGGCACGGCGGCCAGCTCGGTGAGGTATTCACGAACCAGCGCCGGCAGGTGGTTGCCAGCGGGGCCGCCCGGGTGGAGCAGGTGGGCGTCGACGAGGCTGTCCAAGGCCCGTCGGATTCGCTGAGTGCTGACCCCGAGCTGGGCGGCAGCTCGATCCGCCAGTTCTGGCGCATCGGGGTGGGCACCGAGCAGTTCCAAGAGCTGCCCGGCCACCTCGTCCTCGGCACGGACAACAGCGACGATGCTGGCCAGGCTGGCCCGCACCGACAGGTCCCCGTCAGCGAGCAGGTCCAGCCGGTGGCGGTCGTCGCCGAGTTGGGCGGCCAGAGTGGCCATCGGCATGGTGGGCCACCGCGCCAAGCGGGCGCCGGCGATCCGCAACGCCAGCACCGAGCCGGCGCACAGTCGGACCAGTTCCGCCGTGGCCGCTCCATCCGCCGCCAACCGTTGCCGCCCCACAATGCTGGCCAGCAGGTCTCGTGCCTGCCCAGCACCCAGCGGCCGCAGCGCTACCCGCCGGATGCCGTCCAGGCTGCCGAGCTGCCGCGAACTGACGGCGATCAGGGCGGGCCCCGGACCGGCGGGAATCAACGGTCGCACCTGGGCCGCCCTCGTGACGCCGTCAACGACCATCAGCAGCCGGCGCCCGGCGACCAGAGAACGGAACCAGCCAGCCCGCTCGTCGCCGTCCTCGGGCACGTCGGCGGGGGCGACCCCCAACGCCCGCAGCACCCGGGCCAGTACCTCACCCGGAGTCACTGCACTGCGGTGGCCGAGGTCGACGAAGACCTGTCCGTCCGGGAAGTTGGCGGCCACCTGGTGCGCGGCGCGGATCGCCAGCGTGGTCTTGCCGCTGCCCGCCGCGCCGGTGACGATCACCGCGGCCGGTGTCGGACCGCGCAGCGCGGCGACCACGTCGGCGGTCTCCCGGACCCGGGCGACGACGGTGACCAGGTCCGCCGGGAGCTCCCGCGGCACTGCCCAGCCGGCAGCGGACCGCGTCTCGACGGCCGACATGACCAGGGGCCCAGCGGGTGTCGCCGGCGACAGCTCGGGCGCCCGATCGAGCATCGCTCGATGCAGGTTCATCAGCGCCTCACCGGGCTCGATGCCGAGCTGTTCGTTGAGGACGGCCCGCGCATCCCGATAGACAACGAGCGCCGCGGGCACCTCCCCACAACGGTAGAGGGCGAGCATGAGCTGCCCCCAGGCCCGCTCCCGCAGCGGATGCGCGGCGAGGTGACGACGCAGGTCGGCAAGCAGTAGTGCATGCTGGCCGGCGGCGAGTCGGGCCTCCGCCAGCTCCTCGAACACCTGCAACCGCTGCTCATCGAGACTGGCCCAGCGGTTGTCCAAGGCCGTGCCACGCGGCACTCCGTCACCGGAGGCGCCACGCCATTGCGCCAGCGCGCTGGCCAGCGTCCCGATGGCGCCGAGCGGGTCGGGCGTAGCCAGCATGCTGCGCCCCTCCTCCGCCAGCCGCTGGAACTCGGTCACATCCAGCTCATCCGCCGCCAGCCGCAGCTCATACGCATTTCGATGCGCGACGAGGCGGGCACCCAACATGCGCCGTAACACGGCGACGTGCGACCGCAGGTTAGCCACGGCGGAAGCCGGCGGGGCATCGGACCAGACCATGCCGGCCAGCCGACTGAGCGCGACGGGCCGGTTCGCATCGAGGGCCAGCCCGGCCAGAACCGCCCGCCGATTGGCTCCGCTAGGAGTGATGTCCTCGCCGTCCATGAGGACTTCCACCGGGCCTAGAAGCCGAATCCGTAGTTGCATGCCGCGCTCCCCCGTTGAACCCATGAGCGCGCTCAGGCTAGGGAAGCGATTCATCGGTCTGCAAGGCGCAAACCGGACAAGCCATCGTGACGAGCGTCAATATCCGCCAGCGGCGTGTCCGAGTAATACAAATGCCGACGAAAACGCCCAGTCCTTGACCCGTTACGAACAGTCACCGGGACCGGGCTCGACCGAACATGCCGCCGGCACCCTACACCGTGCCTGCCCCAACCGATCGGGCAGCGCTGCCCATCAGCTGACAGCACGAAGGCGATCGCTGAGGCGAATCATCAGCCGCCGAGGCTCCCTTGTCTGTCGCTCGCATGACGGTCGCCATGGCCGGTTGCTGTGCAGGGGATCAGGGGTGTTCGCTCAGGACGGCGCAGTCGTGGTCGGCGGCGGCGAGCAGCGCGGTCGCTGTGTCGAGCTGGCCGGTCCTGCGACAGATCACGGCGAATGCCCTCCATTTGAGCGGATCAACGGTGAGCACCGCCGCAGCCGGATGGTTGACCAGGAGGTCCAGCCGGATGGGGTCAGCCCCTGATCTCGATGCCTCAGCCAGGCACATCACGGGTAGCCCGAAGAGGCCACCCTCATCGGCAACCGCTGCGATCGCTTCGCCGACGGCCATCGAGCCCTTGGCGAACGCGATTATCGCGGATGTGTCGAGGATGACCCGGATGGAAAGGTCGTTCAGCGGATGGGTGCGGGCGGGCTGGTCCGGGCGCCTGGTTCGGGGGGATGAGTGGTGGCCGGGCCGCCGCTGTCCCGGGTAGCGCCACATGGGATAGGTGATGGTGCCGTCGGGCAGGCTGAACGGCTCGTGGGGAACGTAGCCGTGCCGGGCGTACAGGTCCCGCTCGGCGGTGGTTGTCGCCTCGGCGTATGTGGGGAGCAGGCCTTGGCCCATGCGGGCGTTGCTGGTGGCGAGCAGGGTGGCGGCGCGCCGGTTGCGGTGGGGAACGGGTGCCACGCTGAAGAACGCCAGGTGGTTGTGCGGATCGACAGGTCGGTGGGCGCGCAGGACGTCATCGAGGTGAAGGAAGCGGTCCAGGTAGTCGCCGCAGGCGACGGCGAGCCGCTCCCCGTAGTCATTCGGCGGTGGGACGGGACCGTACCGGTGCAGCCACACGGCGGCGGCGGAATGATCCTTCAGGAGGTAGGCCTCGCCGAAGAGCAGAGCGTGTTCGGCCCAGACCCGGATGACGGCGGCGAGCACGTCACGCCGGCGGTGCCTCTCGGGTACGAGCCATGCGCCGACGGCGCTCTCGGCGAAGGGGCCGACGACAAGATCGACGATCTCGGGGATGTCTCCCCATCGGGCACGGCAAACGGGCAGGGTGTTGCTCACGGACCTCTCCTGTTGGTGGGTGTGACTGGTCGGCGGACGACGGCCGGGGCGGCAGGGACGACGCCGGCCAGGATCAGGCGTGGAGCAGCGCCTTCGGCCAGGGCACCGCGTCGCCATGCGGGCGGGTGCCGGGCCTCCGACGGCAGCGGCGGTGGCGGTTCCCGCCAGCGGCGTGAGTGGTCATCGCGGCGCTCCTGCACGCGATGGGAATACCGGCGCCGGGCCTGCCGGGGCAGGCCGCACCGTTCACACCAGCCGTGGCTGTTCCGCCGCTCGCCCAGGCGGCCGGGGCTCTCAGGCGGGTCTGGTGTCCGGTTGACTCGACCGGTACGCCAGCTTGTCGCACCGGCAGAGGCGGCAGCCGACAAGTTGTAGGTCCGGCGACCAGCAACGAGGTGACGCGTCGGCGGGGATGCCCGTCCCGGCAGCAGCGGAGCCGGTTCCGGCTGTGCTGACGGGGGCGGCAGGCGTCACTCCGGGGGTTCCCTCCGGGTCGCCCGGCCAGGACACCTGAACCATCTCGCCATCGCTCGCTGGCAGCTCATCCCGACTTGGCGGCTTGGCCGGAACCTCCAGTGACGGAGCTTCCGGGTGGGTCGCAACGACCGGCAGCACAGGGCGGGCGATCGTGGCGCGGGCGGTCGACGCCTGCCGGGCCGGTGTCGGCGCCCCGTCGGCCGGAGGACCGGAAGAAGGCGGAGGCGCAGCGGGTGCGCCGATGATCGGCTGGGTCAGCCCGAGCACCGGGGCCAGGGCGGGAGGCAGAACGTCAACGATCGGCTCGGCTACCGGCCTGACGGCCTCCCGGACCGGCTCCAGCAGCCGTGTGTCGGAGATCCCCGCGGCCACCGGCGACGCCAGGTCCACGACCGGACGCGTCACCCCGATGACCGCCTCGACGCCCCTCTCCAGGCCCGGCAGTGCCGCAGCATCCTCCGCTCGGTCGGGTTTGCCCGCAGGTACTCGTGCCGGTGTCACCACGGCTGTCAGCGGCTGGCCCAGGTTCGCAACCGTCACATCAGCGCTGGCGCGTGCATGAGCCACGCCATCCGCAATCGCATCGTGAACAGCCCACACGCCGAACGCGCCACCGACCAGGAGTGCCCCGCGCAGCGTCCACCGGGCCAGTCGGCCGCGACACCACATCAACGGACACCTCCGAACGGAACGCCTCATCCTTGTGCCAAGGCCCTCAATTCTGGCCTTCATCGCCACACCAGCACCCGCCGACACACCGGTTAAATCGACGTTCATTGAAGTATGTGAAGGGAATTCGACTCGCCCGACAAGCCGCAGCCAACGATGGCTCATTGCCCGGCCCGCCCCCACCTGGCTCGATGCTCGGTCATCAACCAGCGCAGCGGGCTGGTCAACCTGGGCGGCTCCCTGGCATCCCGGGTCGACGCGCAGGTCGCTAGACTGAGCGCTCGCGCCCTCGTAGCTCAGGGGATAGAGCAACGGTTTCCTAAACCGTGTGTCGCAGGTTCGAATCCTGCCGGGGGCACCAGCATCGCCTTGGTCAACGACCGCCTTCTCCGCCGTCCGGCACGTCCGGACCCGATCCAGGTTGCCCAACCGGGGCGGCACCTCCGTGCCGCGTCGGTACCTGGAGCGGCCGCAGAACGAGCTCGACATCAATTCCGGTCTCACCGATGGCCCCACCACCGTCGGATCCACACCGGCTCAGGCGATCGGATCGCGCAGGCCGACGAAAGGCACCGGAGGACGCTCCGTCCCGGGCTACGCGAACACACCGGGTGGCGGCGACCCCCGCAACACGGGCTGGGGCTTGTAGCAATGTCTCTGTAGTTGCCAATTGTTTGCAACAACTCCGCCACAGCTCTGGACAACCCGCCGTTCCGGTAACTAGCGTCGGCACTATGAGTCCTTACGAGTTTGATCCGCGCGCCTGGCAGGAGAGCTGGGACCGGCAGCAGGAGGCGTACCTGCCGGACCGGGAACACCGGATCACCGCGATGCTCGACGCGGTCGACGCCGTGGTGGACGGCGACCGCCCACGGCTGCTCGACCTGGCCGGCGGCACCGGCTCGATCAGCCTGCGGACGCTGGCCCGCTTCCCCCGGGCCGAGGTCACCCTCGTCGACCTCGACCCCGTGCTGCTGGCCATCGCCGAGGCGTCCCTGGCCGGGCGGGCCACGGTCGTCACGGCCGACCTCAACACCCCCGACTGGGTGGCGACCCTGCCGCACCGCGAGTTCGACGCGGTCCTCACGGCCACCGCCCTGCACTGGCTCGACGCCCCGCGCCTGGCCTCCCTGTACGGCGAACTCCACGGGCTGCTCCGGCCCGGCGGCGTGTTCGTCAACGCCGACCACATGCCCGACGACGCCCTGCCGGCGCTCAGCACCCGCCTGGCCGCACGCGCCCACGCCCAACGCGAGGCGCGGCACGCGGCCGGGACGGCCCTCTCCTGGTCGGCCTGGTGGGATCAGGTCGGTGCCGACCCCGGTCTCGCCCCGCTCGCCGAGAAGCGCCGGCAGATCTACCCGACCGGACACAGTCCCGAGTGGACGCCGCCGGCCGCCTGGCACCTCGACGCCCTCCGGGCGGCGGGGTTCACCGAGGCCGGTGTGCACTGGCGCAACGGCGCCGACGCCGCCGTCGCGGCCCTCCGGTGAGCGGCGGCGACGGACCGCACGGAGAGCCGGATCAGGGGCGGTAGCGGTAGCCCATGCCCGGCTCCGTGATCAGGTGCCGGGGCCGGGCCGGGTCGTCCTCCAGCTTGCGGCGCAGCTGTGCCATGAACTGCCGCAGGTAGTTGGTCTCATGGTGGTACTCCGGGCCCCAGACGTCGTGCAGCAGCTGCCGCTGGCTGATCAGCTTGCCCGGGTTGCGGAGCAGCTTCTCCAGCATGGCCCACTGTGTGGGGGTGAGCTTGACCTCGGCGCCGTCGTCCCGGGTGACCGTCCGGTCGGCCAGGTCGACGGTGTGCTGGCCGATCCGGAGAGCGGGGGCGGCCGGGGTGGCGCCGCCGAGCCGGCGGGTGACGGCCCGGATGCGGGCGAGCAGTTCGTCCACGCCGAACGGCTTGGTGACGTAGTCGTCCGCGCCGGCGTCGAGGGCGGAGACCTTGTCCTCGCTGCCGGCCCGGCCGGAGAGCACGATGATCGGCACGGCGGTCCAGCCGCGCAGGCCGCGGATCACGTCGACGCCGTCCAGATCGGGCAGCCCGAGGTCGAGCACCACCAGGTCCGGCGGGTGGCTGGCGGCGGCCTTGAGCGCGGCGGCGCCGGTCTCGGCGACCTGGACGTCGTAGCCGCGGGCGCGCAGGTTGATCCGCAGAGCGCGCAGGATCTGCGGTTCGTCGTCCACGACCAGGATGCGGGTCACCGGACCCCCCTCTCCTCGGCGGCGGGCAGCCGCAGCACCATGGTCAGCCCCCCACCCGGGGTGGTCTCGGGGGTGATGCTGCCACCCATCGCCTCGGCGAGTCCGCGGGACAGTGCGAGCCCGAGGCCCACCCCGGTCTGGTTGTCCCGGTCGCCGAGGCGCTGGAACGGCAGGAAGACGTGCTCCCACTGGTCCTCGGGGATGCCCGGGCCGGTGTCGATGACCCGCAGCTCCACCTGCCCGGCGTGGACGCTGGCGGTGATGGTGGGCGGCTGCCCGGGCGGGCTGTGCCGCAGGGCGTTGGCCACGATGTTGACCAGCACCCGTTCCAGCAGGCCCGGGTCGGCGGTGGCCGCCGGCAGGTCGGCGGGGATGTCGGTGGAGACGTCGGCAGCCGCCGGTCCGAGTTCGTCCAGGGCCCGGGGTACGACGTCCTCCAGCCCGACCGCGGCGGCGGTCACGCCGAGTACGCCGGCCTGGAGCCGGCTCATGTCGAGCAGGTTCGCCACCAACCGGCCGAGCCGGTCCAGGGACTCGTCGGCGGTGGCCAGCAGTTCCTCCCGGTCGTCCGCGCCGAACTCCACGTCGTGACTGCGCAGGCTGCTCACCGCCGCCTTAGCCGAGGCCAGCGGCGTACGCAGGTCGTGGCTGACCGCGGCGAGCAGCGCCGTGCGCATCCGGTCGGCCTCGGCGAGCGGCCGGGCGGTGGCGGCCTCCTCGGCGAGGCGTTCCTGGCGCAGCGCGATGGCGGCCTGGGCGGCGAACGCCTCGACCACCCGCCGGTCGGCGGCCTCCAGCCGCCGTCCGGCGAGAACCACGGTGAGCCGCTCGTCCACCGGCACGGCGGTCTCCCCGGCGCCCGGGCTGCCCGGCGGCCGGTCGCCGACGGTGGCCACCACCCGCCAGGCCGCCTCCTCCTGGGCCCGGCCGGGGCGTCCCTCGGCCTCGGCCACCAGTTCCAGCACGCTCACCGCGCGCAGCGCGAAGGTCTCCCGCAGCCGGTCCAGGAGCGCGCGCAGCGGCCGCTCGCCGCGCAGCACCCCGCCGGCGACGGTGGCCAGGGTCTGCGCGTCGGCGGAGGCGCGCGCCGCCTCCCGGGTCCGCCGGGCGGCCACGTCGACCACCCAGCTCACCGCGACCGCGACGCCGACGAAGACGCCGAGCGCGAGGAGGTTGTCCGCCTCGGCGATGGTCAGCGTGTAGTAGGGCGGGGTGAAGAACCAGTTCAGCAGCAGGGAACCACCCAGCGCGGCGACCAGCGCCGGCCACAGTCCTCCCACCAGCGCGACGCCGACCACGCTGGCGAGGAAGAGCAGGATGTCGTTGGTCAGCATGAGGTCGGGCAGCACCCGCAGCAGCCCGGTCAGGGCGGGCATGCCGAGCACGGCGAGCGCGAACCCGAGCAGCCGGCGCCGCCGGGACAGCGCGGCGGGCACCGCTGCACCGCGCCGCCCCCGCCCGACCTCGGCGTGCGTGACCAGGTGTACGTCGATCGCCCCGGACAGCGCGGTGGTGGTGACGCCGACCCCCCGGGACAGCAGTTGGGCGAAGCGTCCCCGCCGGCTGGCGCCGAGCACGAGCTGGGTGGCGTTGACGCCGCGGGCGAAGTCCAGCAGCGCCGCCGGGATGTCGGTGCCGAGCACCTGGTGGTACGTCCCGCCCAGGCTCTCCACCAGCACCCGCTGCCGGGCCAGCTGGGCCGGGTCCGCGCCGGCCAGGCCGTCGCTGCGGGCCACATGCACGGCGAGCAGGTCGGCGCCCTTGCTGCGGGCGGCGATCCGGGCCGCGCGGCGGATCAGCGTCTCCCCCTCGGGGCCGCCGGTGAGCGCCACCACCACCCGCTCCCGGGCCTCCCAGGTGGCCGAGATGCCCTGCTGGGCGCGGTACGCGTCGAGCTGCTCGTCAACCTTGTCGGCGAGCCAGAGCAGCGCCAGTTCGCGCAGCGCGGTCAGGTTGCCGACCCGGAAGTAGTTGCCCAGCGCCGCGTCGATCTTGTCGGGGCGGTAGATGTTGCCGTGGGCCATCCGGCGACGCAGCGCCTCCGGGGTCATGTCGACCAGCTCGACCTGCTCGGCGGCCCGCACCACCTGGTCCGGCAGCGTCTCCCGCTGGGTGACACCGGTGATCTGCGCGACCACGTCGTTGAGCGACTCGAGGTGCTGGATGTTGACGGTCGACAGCACGCTGATCCCGGCGTCGAGCAGCTCCTGGACGTCCTGCCAGCGCTTCTCGTGCCGGCAGCCGGGCACGTTGGTGTGCGCAAGCTCGTCGACCACGGCGACCTCGGGCCGGCGGGCCAGCACCGCGTCGAGGTCCATCTCGGTGAACTCGACACCCCGGTAGGTCACCGTGTGTCGGGGCACCACCTCGAGGTCCCCGATCATCGCTGCGGTGTGCGGCCGGCCGTGCGCCTCGACCAGGCCGATCACCACGTCGGTGCCCCGCTCGGCCCGCCGCTGGGCCTCCTCCAGCATCGCGTACGTCTTGCCGACGCCGGGGGCGGCCCCGAGGTAGATGCGGAGCTCTCCCCTTGCCACGGAAACGATCCTCCCTGATTGCTGGAAGGCGGCGCCCCTCCTTGGCGCCTGGCGCGGCGAAGGGGGTCCTTCTTGACCCTGTCAGCGGACGGGGAACTCTCGGTCGAGCGCGAGGTTGAGCTCGAGCACGTTGACCGCGGGCTCGCCCATGAAGCCGAGCGCCCGGCCGGTGGTGTGCGCAGACACCAGGCGGCGGACGGCGGCCGGGTCCGCGTCCCGCGCGCGCGCCACGCGGGCCACCTGGATCTCCGCGTACGCCGGGCTGATGTGCGGGTCGAGGCCACTGGCGCTGGCGGTGACCGCGTCGGCCGGCACCGCCGGCTCGGCGGGAGCGTCACCCCGGATCGGGGTGACCACCCCGCCCCCGGCGACGTAGTCGTGGCCGGGCTGGGCCAGCTCCACCGGCACCCCCTGGTAGCTACGGAGGAAAGGGGTGGCCGGGGCGACCTGGTTGACGCTGACCACTCGGGTGATCCGGCCGGTCAGCCCGTCGGTGCGGAACACCGCCAGCACCGCGCCCACGCCGTCCGGGGTGCAGTAGGGCCGCCGCCCGTCGACGCCGTCGAACTGGCCGATGGCCCTGCTCCGGGCGCAGACCTGGGTGAGCAGGCTCTGCTTCGAGTCGTCGGGGGTGCTGGCGATGGTGTCGACCACGCTCTCCGGGCCCAGGTTGCTGGCAGCGGTGGCGGTGGGATCGTAGCCGGCCGCCGACGGCCGGGACTGGAAGTAGCGCGGGACGGGGTTGCCGTCCCGGTCGGTGAACGACTGCCCGATGAGCGAGCTGCCCACGGTCGTGCCGTTCACGCTCACCAGCGAGCCGTCGGCCTTGCCGTCGAGTCCGGGGATCCGGCCGACGGCGACCATGGCCAGCGGGTACGCGAGGCCGAGCAGGACGGTGAACACGAGCAGCGCGCGCAGCGCGGCCAGGTGTTGAGCGAGCCAGGTAGGGAGGCGCATCACGAGATCCCCGGGACGAACTGGATGAGCAGGTCGATGAGCTTGATGCCGAGGAACGGCACGAGGATGCCGCCCAGGCCGTACACCAGCAGGTTGCGGCTCAGCAGCTTCGACGCGCTGGCCGGCCGGTAGCGCACGCCGCGCAGGGCCAGCGGGATCAGCGCGACGATGACGATCGCGTTGAAGATGACCGCGGACAGGATCGCCGACTCCGGGCTGGCCAGCCGCATGATGTTCAGCGCGGCCAGGCTCGGGTAGATGCCGGCGAAGATGGCCGGGATGATCGCGAAGTACTTCGCCACGTCGTTGGCGAGGCTGAAGGTGGTCAGTGACCCTCGGGTGATCAGCAACTGCTTCCCGATCTCCACGATCTCGATCAGTTTGGTCGGGTCGGAGTCGAGGTCGACCATGTTGCCGGCCTCCTTGGCGGCCGACGTGCCGGTGTTCATGGCCACGCCGACGTCGGCCTGGGCGAGGGCGGGCGCGTCGTTGGTGCCGTCGCCGGTCATCGCGACCAGCCGGCCGCCCTCCTGCTCCTTCTTGATCAGGGCGAGCTTGTCCTCCGGAGTGGCCTCGGCGAGAAAGTCGTCCACCCCGGCCTCGTCCGCGATGGCCTTGGCGGTACGCGGGTTGTCGCCGGTGATCATGACGGTGCGGATGCCCATCCGGCGCATCTCGTCGAAGCGCTCGCGCATCCCCGTCTTGACGATGTCCTTCAGGTGGATGACGCCGAGCGCCCGGGCCGGTTCGCCCTCGACGTGCTCGGCGACGACGAGCGGCGTGCCACCGATCCCGCTGATCTCGTCGACGAGCTGCCCCACCTGCTCGGTGGGGTGGCCGCCGTTCTCCCGGACCCACTTCATCACCGCTGCGGCGGCGCCCTTGCGGATCCGCCGGGCCGGCGCGCTGGCACCGCCCTCGGCGGTGCTGTCGGGGGTGAGGTCGACGCCGCTCATCCGGGTCTGCGCCGTGAACGGCACGAAGGTGGCGTGCGGCATCAGGCCCGGCTCACGCTCACGCAGCCCGAACTCGTTCTTCGCGAGCACCACGATCGAGCGGCCCTCGGGCGTCTCGTCGGCGAGGCTGGACAGCTGCGCCGCGTCGGCAACCTCGCCCACGGTCACGCCCGTGACCGGGAGGAACTCGTCCGCCTGCCGGTTGCCGAGGGTGATGGTGCCGGTCTTGTCGAGCAGCAGGGTGTTCACGTCGCCGGCCGCCTCGACGGCCCGGCCGCTCATGGCCAGGACGTTGCGCTGGATCAGGCGGTCCATGCCGGCGATGCCGATGGCCGAGAGCAGCGCCCCGATGGTGGTCGGGATCAGGCAGACCAGCAGGGACACCAGGACCACCCCGGTGACCCCGGCGTCGGTGATCGCACCGGTGTCGGGGGCGGCCGCCTGGAAGCCCTTGGCGAAGATCGCCAGCGGCTGGAGCGTCACCACGGCCAGCAGGAAGATGATCGTGAGCGCGGCGAGCAGGATGTTCAGCGCGATCTCGTTCGGGGTCTTCTGCCGGTTGGCACCCTCGACCAGGGCGATCATCCGGTCGATGAAGCTCTCGCCCGGCTTTTGGGTGATCTTGACGACGATCCGGTCGGAGAGCACCCTGGTGCCGCCGGTGACCGCGCTGCGGTCGCCGCCGGACTCGCGGATGACGGGCGCCGACTCGCCGGTGATGGCGGACTCGTCGACGCTGGCGATGCCCTCGACCACGTCGCCGTCACCCGGGATGACCTGGCCCGCCTCGACCAGCACGATGTCGCCCTGCTTCAACTCCGGCGCGGGCACCGCCTCGTCCCGGTACCGGTTGGCCGGGGCGCCCGGGGTCCAGCCGATCAGCCGGGTGGCCATGGTGTCCTTCTTCGCCTGCCGCAGCGTCGCGGCCTGGGCCTTGCCGCGGCCCTCAGCCACCGCCTCGGCCAGGTTGGCGAAGATCACGGTGAGCCAGAGCCAGGCCGTGATGGCCCAGGCGAACACCGATGGGCCGGCGACGGCCAGCACGGTGGTGAAGACCGCGCCGATCTCGACGATCAGCATCACCGGGTTGCGCCACAGGGTGCGCGGGTCCAGCTTGCGCAGCGCGTCCGGCAGGGACCGGATCAGCTGCCTCGGGTCCAGCAGGCCCCCGCCGACCCGGTTGCCCTGGGTGGCCGGGGTGCCGGCGACCGGCTGCTCGCCGGCGCCGTGTGTCACGGGCGTGACGGGCATGTCCTCGTTCCTCATGATGGTCACAGCCCCTCTGCGAGGGGGCCGAGCGCGAGCGCGGGCAGGAAGGTCAGCGCCACGAGGATCACCGTGACGCCGACGACCATCCCGACGAAGAGGGGTCGGTGGGTCGGCAGGGTGCCCTCGGAGGCGGGGGTGGGTTTCTGGCGCGCCAGCGAACCGGCCAGCGCGAGCACGAAGATGATCGGCAGGAACCGGCCGAGCAGCATGCACAGCCCGAGCGCGGTGTTCCACCAGGGCGTGTTCACGGTGATGCCGGCGAACGCGGAGCCGTTGTTGTTGCTCGCCGAGGTGAACGCGTAGAGCACCTCGGAGAGGCCGTGCGGGCCGACGTTCAACGCGGTCGAGTTGTTGCCCGTGGCGAAGGCGGCCGCGGTACCGATCAGCACCAGGGCCGGAGTGATCAGGAAGTACAGCGAGGCGAGCTTGATCTCGCGGGAGCCGATCTTCTTGCCCAGGTACTCCGGGGTGCGGCCCACCATCAGTCCGGCCACGAACACGGTGACCATGGCGAGGATCAGCAGGCCGTAGAGGCCGGAGCCGACCCCGCCCGGGGCCACCTCGCCGAGCATCATGTTGATCATCGGCATCATCCCGCCGAGGGCGGTGTACGAGTCGTGGAACGAGTTCACCGCGCCGGTCGAGGTGAGCGTGGTGGCGGCGGCGAAGGTCGCCGAGTCCAACACGCCGAACCGGACGTCCTTGCCCTCGATGGCGGCGGCGACCGCCTGCGGCACGGTGCCGTGCCCGGCCAACTCGAAGACGTTGGTCAGGGCGACGCTGGCCAGCGCCAGGATCGCCATGACCGCGGCGATCGCGTAGCCCTGGCGGTGCTGCCCGACCATCCGGCCGAAGACCCGGGGCAGGCTGAACGGGATGACCAGGATCAGGAAGATCTCCAGCCAGTTCGTCCAGGTCGTCGGGTTCTCGAACGGGTGGGCGCTGTTCGTGTTGTAGAAGCCGCCACCGTTGGTGCCCAGCAGTTTGATCACTTCCTGGCTGGCCACCGGCCCGCCGGTGATCGTCTGGCTGCCGCCGGTCAGCGTGGTGACGTCGGTGCCGCCGGACAGGTTCTGCACCACCCCGCCGACCATCAGCGCCAGCGCGCCGAGCACGGCGATCGGCAGCAGGACCCGCAGCGTGATCCGGGTCAGGTCGACCCAGAAGTTGCCCAGTTCGCCGGACCGGCTGCGGGCGAAACCGCGGACCAGGGCGATCGCCACGGCAATGCCGACCGAGGCGGAGACGAAGTTCTGCACGGCCAGGCCGGCCATCTGCACCAGGTGGCCCATGGTCGACTCACCCGAGTACCACTGCCAGTTCGTGTTGGTCGCGAAGGAGACCGCGGTGTTCCAGGCGCCGTGCGGGACCACCGGATCGAAGCCCAGCGAGAGCCAAAGGTGGTTCTGCAGGCGCTGGAACCCGTACAGGAACAGGATCGACACGGCCGAGAAGGCCAGCACGCTGCGGGCGTACACGGCCCAGGTCTGCTCGGCGGCGGGGTTCACCCCGACCAGGCGGTAGACCACCCGCTCGACACGCGACTGCCGGGTGCCGGAGACCACCCGGTACAGGTAGTCGCCGAACGGCTTGTGGACCGCGACGAGCGCCGCCACCAGGGACAGCAGGAAGACGATGCCGGCTGTTGTCATGGTCATCAGAAGCGTTCCGGGAACAGCAGGGCGACGACCATGAACGCGCCCAGGCCGATCGCCAGCACCAGACCGACGGCGTTCACCGCGCTCACAGCTTCTCCACCCCTCGCACGACGAGGGCGAGCGCTGCGAACAGCCCCACCGTGATCAGCACGAACACCAGGTCAGACACGGCTGACTCCTCTTACGGACGTCCCCCGCGGTCGACTCCCGGCCGCGCCGGGCAATCACAACGCCCCGGCCAGCGAACCGACAGGGGCCATAACGGGACCGTGACGGCGGCCCGCGGTTTCTTGACACGCTTTTCACGGCGCCCGTCCCGGCGGTGAACTCGATCACTCGGCCAGGCCGGGCGGCACGAACATCCGCAGCGGCGGGGATCAGCGCCGTTTCACGCCTCCGGCCGGCCCGGAAACCGGCCGGCGCGCCGCCAGCGGGCGGTCGCCACCTCGGCGGCCAGCTTCGCCGCGCTGGCACCGAACATCGCCAGCGCCAGCGCCACCTGCGGCAGCCACCACAGGTGGCGGAGGCGGTGGGTGGTCTCCGGACCGTGAATCCGTCAGCCGTCGAGGCGGCGGACCATGTTCATGGTCGTTTCGACCTGGTAGCCGCCCTTGATCGGGTAGTTGGTGGCGCCGAGGTAGCCCCACCAGTCCCAGCAGCCGTTCGGATTGGCTCCGGTCGCGATGGCCTGCGGGTAGAGCACGATCAGCCGGTTGGTGTCGGCGTACTGGTTGAGGTTCGCCCGGTCGACGAAGGCGGTGCCGATCTTGGCGTACCCCTGGGCACAGCCGTGCAGGGCGACCAGCAGCCGGCAGGTCTGGCCGGCGGCGCAGGCGCTCGGCACGTACGCGAAGCCGTTGGCGTCCATGCTCAGCCCGTTGGCCCAGCCGTTGGTCGCGAAGGTGTCCTGGCTGAAGCGGATGAGCGTGCCGCCGAGCGGCCCGGTGTTCGGGGCGGACACCGCGCCGAGCAGCTTGCCGAGGAAGCTGCCCTCCGGGTCGGTGCCGCAGTCGTTGAGGAACGGCGAGGCGGTCGCCGTGCAGCCGACCGTGCCGTACGGGGTGACCCAGGCGTGGCCCGCGGCGCTGCCGCTGTCGTAGCGGACGCTGGCGCCGAAGTCCTGGTAGTAGCGGACCAGGTCGTCGGTGACGGACTTCTTCACGGTGTTGTCGTTGCCGCCGTGGTAGACGTACACCGGCTGGCCGGAGAGGTTGCCGGTCCCGTCGATCCAGCCGTACGACGCCCAGGTGCGGGTGTAGCCCTCCAGGGTGGACACGTACGTCGGGTAGATGTTGTCGCCGCAGCCGTAGAGCGCCTGGGCCACGTTGTTCTGGGCGCAGTAGTACGGGCCGGCGGCGAAGACGGCCGCGCCCCGGATCCGCGCCGAGTACGCGACCTGGAGCTGGGTGGCCAGGTACCCGCCGGAGGAGACCCCGGCGACGTACACGGCGGAGACCGGATAGCTGCGGAGCGAGCCGGCGACCGGGGTCTTGGTGTACGGGGTGCCCGCGGCCCGGGCGGCGGTGCCCCCGGGCAGGATCAGGAGCAGGGCCGCGGCGAGCGTGGTAGCGACTTTCCACGGTGTCTTCATGGCGTTCTCCCGTCGGAGCGCCGGCGGGACGGCCGGCATGCCGGAACGCTAACGTGACATTGACCACAGCAGATATCCGCACGGCCGACACCTCCGGGCCGGCGGCGGTGTGGGCGCCCCACCGGGATATTTCGGTTGGCGGTCGGCGGGATGAGGGTTAGCGTCGCCGCGACGTCACTCCGACTTCTCGAAGAGGGTGTTTTGGTGCCCGTGCTGAGCGCGATCAAGCGAATCGACCTGACCCACGCACCCACCTTCTGGAGTGACGACATTGGATCTGCCACGTAGCTTCACCATCCGCGAGGGCGACCTCCGGATTCTCAACCCGTTCGACGCCGGCAAACTCGCCACCCTGGGCCGGGCGATCAAGCTCGCACCCGGCACGTCGATCCTGGATCTGTGCAGCGGCAAGGGCGAGCTGCTCTGCACCTGGGCCCGCGACCACGCGGTGACCGGCACCGGCGTGGACATCAGCACCGCCTTCACCGCAGCCGCCCGGGAGCGCGCCGCCGAGCTGGGCGTCGCCGACCGGGTCCGGTTCGTGCACGGCGAGGCCGCGACGTACGTCGCGGCGGAGCCGGTCGACCTGGCTGCCTGCGTCGGCGCCACCTGGATCGGCGACGGGGTGCCCGGCACCCTGGAGATTCTCCGGCGCAGCCTGCGCCCCGGCGGGATGGCGCTGGTCGGGGAGCCGTACTGGCGGCTCGACCCGCCGGACGAGGAGGCCGTGGCCGGCTCCCACGCCCGGTCCCGGGACGAGTTCCAGGACCTGCCTGGGCTGGTCCGGCTCTTCGGCGAGTGCGGCTGGGACCTGGTCGAGATGGTCCTCGCCGACCAGGACAGCTGGGACCGGTACGCGGCGGCGCACTGGCTCAACCTGCGCCGCTGGCTGGACGCCAACCCGGACGACGAACTGGCCGGGGAACTGCGCCGGGAACTGACCGAGGACCCCCTGCGGTACGTCCGCTACCAGCGGGAGTACCTGGGTTGGGGAGTCTTCGCCCTGCTCCCGCGGTGATCGCACCCGGGTCGGTTCCCCCGCGCGGGGAGCCGGCCCGGGACGACGTTCCGCCGCCGTTCGGCGGCCGGACCGGCTCGGGCGGCTTAGCGGGCGGCCACCAGGGTAAGGCAGGATCATGGGACAGCTGCGCACGTCGCCGCCGCCGCCACGGGCCACCGAACTGGAGCGGTGGAGCCTCGGCACCCCGACCGAGCTGCGCGACCTGCGGGCCTCGCTGCGCGACGCGCTGACCCGGCACGGCCTCACCCAAGGTGAGGATCTCGACGAGATCCCGCACCTCGTGGTGCTGGTCGCCACCGAACTGGCAACCAACGCTCTGCGGCACGGCATACCGCCGACCATCGTCACCCTGCTCGCCGCCGACGACTGTTTCATCCTCGACGTGGCCGACCACGACCTCAGCACGAGCCCCGACCTGAGCGACACCAGCCCGCTCGACTCGGGCGGTCGCGGGCTGCTGCTGGCCCAGTCGGTATCCCTCGCCGTCGGGTGGTACGCGACCGGGGACACCAAGAACATCTGGGCCTCGTTTCCCCGCTGAGCACCCGCGTCGATCTCCGTCCGTCGCATCGCTCCGGTCGGGGGCGGGACCACGGACGCCAGGACCGGACGGTTGACGGCCCGAGGTGAGGGCACTCACGGGCGGCGGCACCGGGTCCGCCGGTACCGTTCCTCCTCGGGCGCGCGGCCCACCGCACCGCCGGCGAGTTGCGGCACGCCGCGCTGTCCCAGCTGCGGTGGCGGCCCGAACTGCCGCACCCCGAGTGGATCACGACGCGCCCGCCGGGCGACCCCGAGAAGAGGAGGGCCCAGCGTGCCGGACGCCGAGCAGCTGCTCGCCGACGCCCTCGCGGCGGCGCGCGGCACCGACGTACGGGCGGCTGAACGCGCCCTCGACCGGCTGGTGGTCGGCGACGGCCCGGCGGTGGACGCGGTGCTGCTCGCCCGGCTGGCCCGGGGCGTCGGGCGGCTCTGGCCGCGGGGCTGGCAGCCGGTCGACCTGGACCGCATCGCGGCCCGGCGGCTGGCACCCCGGGGCGCGCAACTGCTCCGGGGCGTGCTGGCCGCCCAACGGCGGGAGCAGCCAGGCCCGGTCCCGCAGTGGTTCGACGACCAGCTCGCCGAGCTGGACGCGCGCTGGGACGGTGACGCCGGCTGGCTGGACCGCCGAGCCGGCGGCGACCGGATCACCGCGCTGCGGGACGCGGTCGACGCGGTCGGGCTGGTCGAGGCGCTGCCGCCGGTCGCGGTGCTCCGCCCGCCACCGGGCGGTCCGGCCGCCACCTCGCGGACCACCACGCCGGCCACCGGCTCGCGGATGCTGGACCGGGTACGCGCCCTGCTGGCCAAGGCCGAGTCGACCTCCTTCCCGGCCGAGGCGGAGGCGCTCACCGGGAAGGCGCAGGAGCTGATGGCCCGGCACAGCATCGACGCCGCCCTGCTCGACGCGACCGCCGAGCGGCCGGACCAGCCCAGCGGCGTCCGGCTCGGCACCGAGGCCCCATACGCGGCGGCGAAGGCGCTGCTGATCCAGGAGGTGGCGGCGGCGAACCGGTGCGAGTCGGTGTGGTCCGACGACCTCGGCTTCGCCACCGTGCTCGGCTTCCCGGCCGACCTGGCGGCGGTCGAGCTGCTGCACACCTCGCTGCTGGTGCAGGCCACCGCGGCGATGCTGCGCGGCCGGGGCGAGCGCCGCGCGGGCCGCGGCCGGCGCACCAAGGGCTACGACGAGTCCTTCCTCAACGCGTTCGCGCTGCGGATCGGGGAGCGGCTGCGGGCGGTCACCGCGGCGGCGGACCGGGAGGCGGCCGGGGAGCGCGGCGGGGACCGGCTGCTCCCGGTGCTCGCCGCCCGCTCGGACGCCGTCCAGGAGCGCGTCGACCAGCTCTTTCCCGGCGTCACCCGGCACCGGCTCCAGGTACGCGACGCCGAGGGCTGGACCTCGGGCACCTCGGCCGCCGACCGGGCCTCGCTGGAGGTCGGCACCCCGGCACGCCGGGCGGTACGGCGGGGCCGCTGATTTTTTCGGGGAAGATGTCGGATCGGACGTCCCGGCTCCGACCCGTCTGCGAGAGGCGCCACCGCCGGTGGCCCTAACCCGAGGAGTGGACCGTGAAGTACATGCTGCTGATCTGGAACCGGCCCGGCTTCGTCGAGGAGCTGTCCGAGGCGGATCGGAACGCGATCTTCGGCGAGGTCGACGACATCATGAAGCGGCTGACCGAGTCCGGTGAACTGGTCGGCGGGGAGGCCCTGGCCCACCCGTCGCAGACCCGTACGGTCCGGACCGGCGCCGCCGGCGTCGAGATCACCGACGGGCCGTTCGTGGAGAGCAAGGAACAGTTCGCCGGCTACCTGATGGTCGACTGCGAGACCCCGGAGCGGGCCGCCGAGATCGCCGCGAACTGGCCGGACGTGCGGCGCGGATTCGGGGTGCTGGAGGTTCGTGCGGTGATGGACCAGGCCGGGACGGAGATGTGACGTCCCCCGTCGTCGAGGACCTGCTGCGCACCCTCGCGCCGCAGGTCCTCGGCGTGCTCGTGCGCCGGCACGGCCAGTTCTACGCCTGCGAGGACGCCGTGCAGGAGGCGCTGCTCGCCGCCGCCACGCAGTGGCCGGAGCAGGGCGTGCCGGACCACCCCCGCTCGTGGCTGGTCACCGTGGCGACCCGTCGGCTCACGGACGAGTGGCGCAGCGAGCGGGCTCGCCGGGACCGCGAGGTCGCGGTGGCGGTCCGCGAGCCGGCGTACGCGGCGGTCGCGCCGGCCGCCGACGAGGAGCCGCCGAGTGCGGACGACACGCTGAAGCTGCTCTTTCTCTGCTGCCATCCGGCGCTCACCGGCTCCGCCCAGGTGGCACTCACGCTACGGGCGGTGGGCGGGCTGAGCACGGCCGAGATCGCCCGGGCGTACCTGGTGCCGGAGGCCACGATGAGCCAGCGGATCCGCCGGGCCAAGCAGCGGATCGAGGCGGCCGGTGCCCGCTTCGCGCTGCCCTCGGCCGCCGACCGCGACGAGCGGTTGCGGGCCGTGCTGCACGTGCTCTACCTGGTCTTCAATGAGGGGTACACCGCCTCCAGCGGCGGCGAACTGCACCGGGCGGAGCTGACCGGCGAGGCGATCCGGCTGGCCCGGGACTTGCACCGGCTGCTCCCGGACGACGGCGAGGTCACCGGGCTGCTCGCGCTGATGCTGCTCACCGACGCACACCGGGCCGCCCGGACCGGCCCGGGCGGGGAACTGGTGCCGCTGGCCGAGCAGGACCGCTCCCGCTGGGACCGGAGCGAGATCGAGGAGGGCATCGCCCTGGTGACCGAGGCGCTGACCTGGTCGCCACCGGGTCCGTACCAGGTGCAGGCGGCGATCGCGGCGGTGCACGCCGAGGCGCCGTCGGCGGCGGAGACGGACTGGCCGCAGATCGTCGTGCTCTACCGGGTACTCGCCCGGATCGCGCCGAACCCGATGGTCACCCTCAACCAGGCCGCCGCGGTGGCCATGGTGGACGGTCCCCGGGCCGGGCTCGCCCTGCTGGCCCCGCTGGACTCGGACGACCGCACGGCCGGGCACCACCGGCTCGCCGCGGTCCGCGCCCACCTGCTGGAAATGGCCGGCGACCGGGACGAGGCGCGGGCGGCTTATCTGGCCGCCGCGCGCGCGACGACCAGTCTGCCCGAGCAGCGCTACCTGGAGGTACGCGCCGCGCGCCTGGCCGTGGAGCGCTGATCGGAACAGCCGCCCCCGGCCCAGCACACCGGTCAGGCGCGGCACTCCCGGGCCAGCCGCTGCGGGATCTCGACGAAGCTGGCGCTCAGCCACGTGACCGGCGCGGACGACTTCGCCCCGACGTCGATCCGCCGCGCGGCGTCGGTCACGAGCGCCTTGATCTCCGGGTCCTGCGCCCGGGCGGCCTGCCGGCGTACGTCGTCGGCCAGGTCGGCCAGATTCGCCTTGACCTGGTCGTTGATCTGCTCGGGGGTGAGGTCCCGGCGGGTGGCCGCGGCGGAGTCGGCGGCGATCTCCTTGCTCTTGGCGATGATGAGCTTGTCGACCTCGGCACAGACCGCGGCGGTGTTGGCCGCGGTCACCGGCGACGGCGACGCGGTGGCGGTCGGGGCCGGTGCGGTGGCGGAGGCGGTCGGCGGGCCCGCCCAGTTGCCCGTCGACGCCCCGGTGTCCCCCTCCGAGGACGGCTGGCAGGCCGTGGCGAGGGCCGTCATGGTCACCAGGGCGGCGGCACGGATGGCGGCGGTACCCGACATGGTTCTCCCCGTACGGTGGTCGGCCGTCGGTGACGGCGCGTGGTCAACCGGGGCTCCGTCCTGGGCCGCCGCCCGCGCCCCGGCCAGATCGAGCGGCGACGGATCGAGTGTGCCAAGGATCCGGCGCGACCGCCCGACGCCGTCCGCCCGCGGCTCGCCGGGCCGGCGAGATGCCGGTGAGCGAGGCGCCGGCCGCCGGCCCCGGGCGGACCGGGACCGGCGGCGGGCGCGGAGGTCAGCCGACCGGCCGGAAGCGCCGCAGCCGGAGGCTGTTCGCCACCACGAAGACCGACGAGAAGGCCATCGCGGCACCGGCGATCATCGGGTTGAGCAGGCCGGCGGCGGCCAGCGGCAGAGCCGCCACGTTGTAGGCGAAGGCCCAGAACAGGTTGCCCTTGATGATGCCGAGGGTCCGCCGGGAGAGCCGGATGGCGTCCACGGCCGCCATCAGGTCACCCCGGACCAGGGTCAGGTCGGACGCCTCGATCGCCACGTCGGTGCCGGTGCCCATGGCCAGCCCGAGGTCGGCCTGGGCCAGGGCGGCGGCGTCGTTGATGCCGTCCCCCACCATCGCGACCGTCCGCCCCTCGGCCTGGAGGCGCTGCACCACCTCGACCTTGTCGGCCGGCAGCACCTCGGCGATCACCTGGTCGATGCCGACCTCGGCGGCCACCGCCTTCGCGACGGTGGTGTTGTCGCCGGTGAGCAGTACCGGGGTGAGCCCGAGTTCGCGCAGCCGGGCGATGGCCACCGCGCTGGTCGGCTTCACCACGTCGGCCACCGCCAGCACGCCACGGGCCCGGCCGTCCCAGCCGGCCAGGACCGCCGTCCGGCCGGCGGCCTCCGCCTCGGTCGCCGCCCGCACGACCTCCTCGGGTACGTCCAGACCCCGCTCCCGCAGCAGCCGGAGCCGCCCGACGACCACGTCCCGGCCGTCGACCGAGCCGGCAACGCCGAGCCCTTCCGCGTTGGCGAAGCCGGTGACCGGGGGCACCGGGCCGGCCCCCGCGGCACCGTCGGCGATCGCCCGGGCGATCGGGTGCTCGGAGGCGGCCTCCAGCGCACCGGCCAACTGGAGCAGCTCGTCGGCGTCCTGACCGGCGGCCGGGAGCACGTCGACCAGGGTCATCCTGCCGGTGGTCACCGTGCCGGTCTTGTCCAGCACCACCGTGTCGACCTGGCGGGTCGACTCCAGCACCTCGGGGCCCTTGATCAGGATGCCGAGTTGGGCACCCCGCCCGGTGCCGACCAGCAGCGCGGTCGGGGTGGCCAGGCCGAGGGCGCACGGGCAGGCGATGATCAGGACGGCCACCGCGGCGGTGAACGCCGCCGTCGTCCCCGCCCCGGTGCCGAACCACCAGCCCAGCGTGCCGGCGGCCAGGGCGATCACGATCGGCACGAAGATCCCGGAGATCCGGTCGGCGAGCCGCTGCACGGCCGCCTTGCCGGTCTGCGCCGCCTCGACCAGCTTGGCCATCTGGGCGAGCTGGGTGTCTCCGCCGATCCGGGTGGCCCGCACGACCAGCCGGCCGCCGGCGTTGACGGTGGCGCCGACGACGGTGGCGCCGGGCCCGACCTCGACCGGGACCGACTCGCCGGTGAGCATGCTGGCGTCGACGGCCGAGGTGCCCTCCTCGACCATGCCGTCGGTGGCGATCTTCTCGCCGGGCCGGACCACGAACCGGTCCCCGACCACGAGCTGATCCACCGGGATCCGGGTCTCCCGGTCGCCGCGAAGCACCGCGACGTCCTTGGCGCCCAGCTCGAGCAGGGCGCGCAGGGCGGCGCCGGCGGTCCGCTTGGACCGGGCCTCGAAGTAACGGCCGGCGAGGATGAAGGCGGTGACCCCGGCTGCCGCCTCCAGGTAGATGTTGCCGGCGCCGTCGCCGCGGGTGATGTCGAAGCGGAACGGGTGCACCATCCCGGGCATCCCGGCGTCACCCAGGAAGAGCGCCCAGAGCGACCAGCCGAACGCGGCGAGGGTGCCGAGCGACACCAGGGTGTCCATGGTCGCCGCGCCGTGCCGCAGGTTGATCCAGGCGGCCCGGTGGAACGGCAGCCCGCCGTAGACCACGACCGGGGCGGCCAGGGTCAACGACAGCCACTGCCAGTAGGTGAACTGCCAGGCGGGCACCATGGCGAGCAGGATCACCGGCACGGCCAGCGCGACCGAGACCCACAGCCGGGTACGCAGCCCGCGCAGCTCGTCCACCGGCTCGGCGGTCGCCTCGGCCCGGGCCTGGGCCGGCGGGGGCGGTACGGCTGCCGTGTAGCCGGTCTTCTCCACCGTGGCGATCAGGTCGTCCGGCGTCACGTCGTCGGCGTACCGGACGGTGGCCTTCTCGGTGGCGTAGTTGACCGTGGCCTCGACGCCGTCCATCCGGTTGAGCTTCTTCTCGATGCGGGCTGCGCAGGAGGCGCAGGTCATGCCGCCGATCGCGAGTTCGATCTGGTTCGGCGCGACCCGCAGGGACGAAGAGCCCGCGCTCTTGGCGGTCGATGTCATCGCGGCACCTCCGGTCAATTGTGCCCGTGACCCGGGGTGCCGTGGTCGGCCTCCGGGGTCGGTGTGGTGGTCGGGGCCGGCGCGCCCGTCGCCGGCGTGCCCGGGTCGCCGGCCACGACGGTGAACTCCGCGGTGTGCACCGCGTCGCCGTGCCGGAAGTCCAGGTAGAGGCGGTACGTCCCGGCCGAGGGCACCTCGGCGGAGAAGGTGACCGCCGGCCCGGCCGGGGTCCGCCCGTCACCGGGCGCGCCTTCCGGGTGCACGTGCAGGTAGGCCAGGTCGCCCTGCCGCAGCGCCACCAGGTGCCCGTACGCCCCGAGGTAGGGCTGGAGGTCGGTGACCGGCCGGCCGTCCCGGCTCACGGTCAGGGTGAGCTGGCTGGTGCGGCCCGGCTGCGGGGTGCCGCCGAGGGTGACGGTGTAGCCGTCGACGGTGGTGCTGGTGGCGGGCGCCGGCAGCGGCCGGTCGGCCAGCGTGCCGGGGACCGTGACGTCGACCCCGAGCGTCAGCGGCATGCCGCCGGTCGGGGTGAAGTCGGCGAACGCCCGCCAGGTGCCGGCGCCGGCGAGCGGCGAGGCGACCCGCCAGGTGCCGTCGGCGGCCAGCTCGGGGTGGACGTGCCGGAACCCGGAGAGGTCACGCCGGGCGACGATCAGGTGCATGCGCTTGTCGTGCGCCACGTCGTAGCGGGTGACCGGCCGGCCGTCGGGGCCGGTGATCCGGAAGGCGAACTCGCCGGCCGGGGCGCTCACCGGCTGCAGCGTGTAGCCGCGGTCGGAGACGAGCAGCCCGCCGGGCAGGTGATCGGTGGCGGCCGCCGCGGGGCCGGCGTCGCCGTGACCTCCGTCACCGTGATCGCCGTCGGTGGTGTCGTGCGGGGTCGCGGCGGGCGGGTCGACGGGGCCGGCCAGGTGACCGACCCCGTACGCCGCGCCGAACACCGCCGCGAGGCCGAGGGCGAAGCCGCTCAGCTTCGTCGTCGTGTTCATGGGATACCTCGGTTCCTTCGGGTCCGCGGACCCGTCACGCCCCGACGAGGTCGTAGCCGGCCTCGTCCACGGCGGCGCGGACGGCGTCCGTGGCCAACGGGCTCTCACTGGTGACGGTGACCTGGCCGGAGGCCAGGTCGACCTGGACGTCCGTGACGCCCGGGATGGCGCTCACCTCGGTGCTGACCGAGTTGACGCAGTGCCCGCAGGTCATGCCCTGCACCTGGTACGTGGTGGTGACCATCGCAACTCCCCTCTCGCCGCCCCCACCCTATACCCCCTGGGGGTAATTGGTAGAGAGACCGCTGCCGCTCTTCTGTTACCGCTACCCGGTGGGGGTATCAGCCAACGGAGAGGACCGTACCATACCCCCGAGGGGTACGCTATCCTGGATGCCATGACCGCACCGACGACCCCGACCCGGGGCTACACCGCCAGCAAGGACCAGCTGCTCGCGCGGCTCCGCCGTATCGAGGGCCAGGTCCGCGGCATCGAGAAGATGGTCGAGGACGACCGCTACTGCATCGACGTGCTGACCCAGATCTCCGCCATCCAGGCCGCCCTGGACAAGGTCGGCCTCGGCCTGCTCGACGGGCACGCGCGGCACTGCATGCACGAGGGTGCGGCCGAGGGCCGCGCCGACGAGATGGCCACCGAGATGATGGCCGCCGTCGGCCGGCTGATGAAGCGCGGCTGACCAGGCCCGTTGGGGGCCGGACGGCGCGTCCGGCCCCCAACGGCTGTGCGTCAGCGCCCGTCGAGCAGCTTCCGCATGCTGTCGATCTCGGCCCGCTGGGCGTCGACGATCCGCTGGGCGAGCGCCCTGGCCTCGGGGTTGGCGCCCCCGGTCAGCTCCGCCTGCGCCATCGTGAGCGCGCCCTCGTGGTGGGCGATCATCATGGTCAGGAACTGCCGGTCGAAGTCGGCCCCGGACGACGCCTTCAGCGTCGCCAGGTCGGCGTCGGACATCATCCCGGGCATGCCGTGGTCCATCCCCGGCATGCCGTGGCCGGCACTGGCCGGCGGCACCGGCCGGCCCCACGCGGTAAGCCAGTCGGTCATGCTGGCGATCTCCGGCGCCTGGGCCGCCTTGATCTGCCCGGCCAACCTCCGCACCTCGGAGTCGGCGGCCCGGTCGTCGGCCAGCTCGGCCATCGCCACGGCCTGCCGGTGGTGCGGGATCATCATCTGGGCGAACGTCACGTCCGCGTCGCCGAAGGAGGCCCCGGGGGAGGGCGATCCCGTGGCGGGCGTGTCGTGGCCGGTGCCGGCGGTCGGGTGGTCGCCACCGCCACAGCCGGTGAGGGCGAGCGCGGCGGCTACGGTCGCGCCGGCCAGGGCGGCCCGACGCGCGAGGGTACGAGTGGACATGGAACGACCTTTCGGTGTCGAAACGTACGCAGCGGACGGCGGACGCGGGTGACCGGTCTTCCGGTCCACCCGCGCCGGGGCGTCCTATCTGCGCAGCACCGACACCGTCGCGAGGCGCAGCCCATACGGTCGGGGCGGCGGGGCGCGCGGTCCTGGGGCGGCCCGGAGGGCCACCCTGGCGGCCGGCCCGTAGGTCCGGGACCCGGCCCGCAGCAGCAGGGCGACCAGCAGCGTGACGGCGAACGCGCCGAGCACGGCCAGGCAGATGCTCCAGCCGGGCCGGTCGCCGCCGGGATCACCCAGCGGGAGCAGCCGGGCCTGGGCGTCCGTCAGCTGGAGCATCCGGGCCGGGCCGCAGCCGTCACCCGGGCAGTCGCCGGCCATGCCGGCCACCGCGGCCGGCAGAGTGACGGGACCGGCCACCGCAGCCGGCGGGGCGCCGTGGCCGGCCGCCGCGGCCGGCGGGGCGGCGTGGTCGGCCGCCGCGTGGTCCCCCGGGCCGCCGGGGGCGTGCGTGCCGTGGCCGAGAGTGTGCATGGCGGTCAGCCCGACCAGGGTGCAGAGCAGCAGCAGGAGCCGGACCCACGGTCCGGTCGTCACCGCTGGCGCCGTACGCACGAGAACCACGCTAGTGGGTGCGGCGGGCCGGGCCGGCAGGAACCACTGGAGGTCGCTCATCGCCTGCGTCCCGCCCCCGGGCCTGGCTACCATTCCCGGCGGCGACCGGCCTGCACTCCCCGTCGGCGCCAGCGCCGGCCCGGTGAACCGACCAGCCCGGTGACACGTATCGCGCTGTGACTCGTTGGGAGACACGCCATGGGCGCCGACCACACCCGTCCCGCTCCGCCCGCCCCGCCCGGGGTGCGACGGATCCTCGTCGCGACGGTGGTGCCGCTGTTCCTGGTGACCGTGGTCGCCGCGCTGGTGCTGTGGCCGCGGGACAGCCGGGAGCCGACGGGTGGCCCGGACCTGCCGCGTTACCACGGCACGGTGACCCGGGTGGTGACCGAGCCGTGCCCGCCGACGCCGGAGGGCGGCACCGGCCAGCCCACGGGGCCGTGCGGAACCGCGACGGTCGCCGCCGAACAGGGCCCGGACGCCGGCCGGCAGGTCGAGGCACCCCTCCCGTCCGGTCCCGGGGCACCCCGGGTCGAGGTCGGCGACAAGATCATCCTCGTCGAGCTGATGGACCCGGCCGATCCGACGATCAAGACCTACAACATCGCCGAGCACCAGCGCGGCACGCCGCTGGTCTGGCTGGCCGTGCTGTTCGCCGTCGCCATCGTGGCGTTCGGGCGCTGGCGCGGACTGGCCGCGCTGGGCGGCCTGGTGGCGAGCTTCGCCGTGCTGCTCGGCTTCGTGCTGCCCGGGATCGGCGCCGGCCAGCCGCCGCTGCTGGTGGCGATCGTCGGCGCCGCGCTGATCATGTTCGTGGTGCTCTACCTGACCCACGGGATCACCGCCGAAACCTCGGTGGCGGTGCTCGGCACCCTGGGCAGCCTGGTGCTGACCGGCGTCCTCGGCACCCTGGCCACCGCGGCCACCCACCTGACCGGCTACGGCAGCGAGGACGCCACCACGCTGTCGATGTTCCAGCAGAACGTCGACCTGCACGGGTTGCTCCTGGCCGGCATCATCATCGGCTCGCTGGGCGTGCTGGACGACGTCACCGTCACCCAGGCGGCCACGGTCACCGAGCTGGCGAACGCGAACCCGGGGCTGTCCCGGATGCAGCTCTACCGGGCGGCCACCCGGGTGGGCCGCGCGCACATCGCCTCCACCGTCAACACCATCGTGCTGGCGTACGCGGGCGCGTCGCTGCCGCTGCTACTCCTGCTGGTCGCCGACTCGCGACCGGTGGGCGAGATCCTCACCAGCGAGTTCATGGCGCAGGAGATCGTCCGGAGCGCGGTGGCCACGCTCGGCCTGATCGCCGCCGTACCGCTGACCACCGGTCTGGCGGCGGTGGTCCGGACCGCCGGACGGGCCGGCGTCGCGACGGACGCCGGAGCCCGCCCGCCGTCGTCCCGGCCGCCGGCCGAGCGGCACGACGCGCTGGAGGCCCTCGGCGGTGCGGCCGCCGGACGATCCGGACCGGAGAGGAGCACGGAAGCCGCATGGTGATACTCCGCAGCGTGACCGGCCGGCGCGAACGCGACGCTGGTCACGCAGGGCGACGACGAAAACGTGCGATTGGTCGGCTTCCGGACGTAGATCCCCGACCGGGCTCTCGGGTAACCTCGCTGCCGGTAACCGCCGAAGGCGCGCACCGGCGCCAGCGGTACCACCGCCCAATCGCCCTGTGGCGAACCGGGGAACCAGGTACCTGGGGTGAATCCGCGCGAGCGGTAGGGGCCACTTCCGTCCCGAACCCGACAGCTAACCCGGTCGGCGGTCGACGGAAGGGAACCCTGTTGACGGCACCCCTGCGCCGCTGGTTGACACCTGTGGTGGCCGTGCTCACCGCGTTCGCCATCGTCGCCGGGCCCACCCCGGCGCTGGCCGCACCCAACACCCCCAACCCATCGGGCCACGAGGAGGACAACGATCCTCCGCTCATCACCGAGGTCATCGATGCCGCCAATCGCGGCTTCCTGCAGGCCAAGGCGAAGCTGGACAAGTCGAAGCAGCGCCAACTCCAGTTGGCCCTCGAGATCCGGGCGGCGCAGGCCGACCTGGACGCGCTGCGGCCGCAGGTGAGCCAGATCGCCACGCAGTCCTATCGGACCGGCCGGATCGGCGCGATGGCCCTGCTACTGGAGAGCAACGCGCCCGACTCGTTCGTCCAGCGGGCCTCCGCCCTCGACGAGCTGAACCTGATGAACGCGCAGAAGCTCGCCGAGGTCAACGCCGCGAAGAACCGCGCGGAACAGGCCAAGATCGCGCTCGATGCGGAGATCCGCGAGCAGCAGAAGCAGACCAACGCGATGCGGCGCGAGAAGGCCGAGGCGGAGAAGGCCCTGCGGCTGGTCGGCGGGCGGGATTTCACCGCCGGCCTGGTCGCGGCCACCTCCCCGGTCGCCCGGATCGCTCCCGGCCGGACGGCTGACGGGGGGTGGAAGCCCGAGTCACGCAGCGTGAAGGACCCGACCACCTCGGGCTACATCACCCCGCGCACGCTGCACATGTACAAGGAGGTCAAGCGGGCCGGCTTCGACCGCTTCGTGGGCTGTTACCGCCCGGGCGGTCCCTGGGAGCACCCCAAGGGCCGGGCCTGCGACTGGTCGCTACAGCGCAGCGGCTTCTCCCCCTGGCACAACAACGACATGCGGATGTACGGCAACAACCTCGCCGCGTTCCTGATCCGCAACGCCGACCGGCTGGGCGTCTACTACGTGATCTGGAACCGGCAGATCTGGTTCCCGGCGACCGGTTGGAAGTCCTACAGCGGGCCCTCCAACCACACCGACCACGTGCACGTGTCGCTGCTGTAGCCGGAGTACCACGCCGAGGGGCCGTCCCGCGACCGCGGGGCGGCCCCTCGGCGTCAGGTAGGGCTCAACCGGCGACGGCGGTGGGCGCCGGGTCCGCGGGCGTGGCCGCGCCCGGCAGCGTCGCGCTCGGCTTGCCGGCCGGCACCTCGGCCACCGTCCGCACCTCGCCCGCGCTGAGCCGGTACGACATGCCGACCACCCCGCACCGCCCGGCCGCCACCCGCTCGGCGAGCACGGCGGACCGGGCCAGCAGCGCCTCCACGGTCCGCGCGATGTGGATGTCGACGATCTCGTCGAGGTCCTCGACACCCTCCCGGGCGGCCCGGGCCAGGCTGGGCACGACGGCGTCCACCAACGCGCCGAGGTGGCCGGCGGGGGGCGTGCCGGTGGCGACCACCTCGCGGGCGGCCTGCACCGCGCCGCACGAGTCGTGGCCGAGCACCACCACCAGCGGGGTGCCCAGCACGGTGACCGCGTACTCGACGCTGCCGAGCACCTCGGGGCCGACGGTGTGGCCGGCGGTCCGCACCACGAACAGGTCACCGAGGCCACGGTCGAAGATGATCTCGGCGGCGAGCCGGGAGTCGGCGCAGCCCACGATCACCGCGAACGGGTGCTGGCCGTCGGCGACGGCGGCGCGGTGCTCGGCGTCCTGGTTGGGATGACGGGGTACGCCGGTGACGAACCGCTGGTTGCCGGCGAACAGCTCGGCGAGCGCCTGTTCGGGATTGGTCGGCAGCACTGCACTCACCTCGTCCTCGCGCGAAACGACCTGGTCAGCCCGGCCGGCGGCAGAGGCGGCCTCGACCACCACGGTCACACCCGAGCCAAGACACGTCAAGATTTACGTGATACGGATTTCATACGTCACCGGTCACTTGACGGGCGGCCGCCAGCGGCCCGCCGCCGCCCGGGGCCGGTCGACACCGGCGCGGGGCCATACCATGACCACCATGGCGACGACAGCGGGCGAGAACGGGAGCGGCCGGAACTGGACCTTCCTCACCAACCACGGGCACGTGCTGCTGGCCATCGCGCGCAACCCCACCGCGCGGCTGCGTGACGTGGCCGACGAGGTGGGGGTGACCGAGCGGGCCGCCCAGGCGATCGTCGCCGACCTGGCGGCCGGCGGCTACCTGCGGCGCACCCGGGTCGGCCGGCGCAACGAGTACACGATCAACCCGAGCGGCCACTTCCGGCACCCGGCGGAGGCCGACCAGCAGGTCGGTGCCCTGCTCGCCCTCTTCACCGCCGAACCGGCCGACAGGCGCGCCGCCGAGGCGTGACCGACCCCGGCGGCTCCCGTCACCGCACGGCCGGCGCGCCGACGGTAATCTCAGCGCGTGCGCGAGAGCTTGCGGCCGGACGGGACGACGGTGCGCGTCCGTACCGGGCACCGGATCCGGTCCATCCTCTGTGGAGCGGGAGCGGCCGCCCTGCTCGGCGCCGTCCTGGTGGCGCCCGGGCCCGCCTCGGCGGCCCCGAAGTGCGGCCCGCCCGGCGGCCCCGCCCCGACCGAGGCGTCCTGGGCGCTGGAGCGGCTCGACCCGGCGGCGGCCTGGCGGGTCACCCGGGGCCAGGGCGTCACCGTGGCGGTCATCGACTCCGGCGTCTCCCCCAGCCACCCCCTGCTGCGCGGCCGGGTGCTGCCCGGCGAGGACTTCAACAACCTGGTCCACCTCAAGGGACAGTGCGACCTCGTCGGCCACGGCACCCTGGTGGCCGGCATCATCGCCGGCAAGGAGGGCACCGGCGTGCCGTACAGCGGGATCGCGCCCGAGGCCAAGATCCTGCCGATCCGGGTGCTGGCCGACAACCAGCGCACCTTCGACGAGTCGATCCCGGCCGAGATCGGTCGGGCGATCAAGTGGGCGGTCGACCACAAGGCCGACGTGATCAACCTGTCCCTGGTGACGCTGGACGACGCCCGGCTGAAGGACGCCGTGGACTACGCCCTCGACAAGGGGGTCGTCGTGGTGGCCGCCGCCGGTAACCGGCAGGAGAACCAGCAGGACCAGCCGGGTTACCCGGCCGCGTACCCGGGGGTCATCGCCGTCGCCGGCATCGACGACGCGGGCGAGCACGTCGGCAGCTCGGTCACCGGCGACTACGTGGACATCGCCGGCCCCGGGCTGAAGATCGTCGGCCCGGCGCCACAGGGGTCGGGATACCGGGCGGAGCCGCAGGGCGGCACCAGCTTCGCGACCGCGTACGTCTCGGGGGTGGCCGCGCTGGTCCGCGCCGCCCACCCGGCCCTTTCCCCGAAGGAGATCGCCTTCCGGCTGACCCAGACGGCCGACAACCCGCCGGACGGGCACAACGCCGAGGTCGGGTACGGGATGGTCAACCCGTACCGGGCGGTGACCAGCCTGCTGGGGAGCCGGACCGACCCGCCGCTCGGCGCGCTGCCGAAGCCGGCGCCGCCGGCCGACCCGCTCGCGTGGCAGCGGACCGTGGCGATCTGGGTGGCCGCGGTCGGCGGGCTGCTGGCCGTCGCCCTGCTGGCGCTCCGGCCGATCCTGATCCACGGCCGCCGGCGCGGCTGGCGCCCTGGACGCCGTCCTGCGGCCCTGGACGCCTGAACCCGCCCACCCGGCCCCCGGACACCGCCCCGCGCAACAGCGGCGGTCAGCGTGCCGCTGGTGGCGCGGGAGAAGCACTGCGGCCCCGACCCCGGACAGAGCCGGAGCGGGGCCGCAGCGGGGCCGGTCGGGTCAGTTGCCCCAGACCTTGGAGTTGCTCATCTCGGTGGTCATGTAGTTCTCGCGGGCGATGCCGACCGCCTGGCCGATGTCGTTCAGGACCTTGTTGATGTCCCGCACGGCGGCGTCCCACTGGGCCTGGTGCTGCTGGTAGGCGACGCGGTCCTGGCCCTCCCACTCGAGCCTGGTCAGCATCGAGCGCAGCGTGTCCAGCTTCTCGTCGATGGTCCGCGAGATGGCCTGCATCTGCTGGTTGCTGCTCTCGAGGACGGCGTAGTCGACCTTGATGCTCATCGTTCCTCCTCTACCTGGCTACTACGCGGATCACGGGTTGAGAGCAGCGTGGAACTTGTCCAGCATCTGCTGCTGCTCTTCGTCGTTGACCTGGTGCGTCGTACCCGACTTGTCGAGCAGGTCGGCGATGTTGTCCATCGCGGTCAAGAGCTTGTTCGTGTCCTCGTTCCACTGCGTCATCAGGCTCTGGAAACCCGTGGACGCCTGGCCCTTCCAGGCCATCGCCAGGTCGTCGACGACATTCCACAGCTTCTTGAGCTCACCGTCGACGTCGCTGCGCGTGGACCGCACGTCACTCGCGGCGGTGTGCAGAGTCGCTGCACTGACCTCGAACGCCATGCTTCACACCCTTCCGTCATCTTCGTGGCGGCGGATCCGCCGCGCCCCTCCCCCGCGGCAAGGCGTACACACCCCACCGACGGACACTTCAACCGAACCGTAGCGGACGACGTCCAACCCGCGCAGCCCTGTCCCCGTATCGTCGTCTCCCGGCAAGCCAGGATCCACAACACATTCCCGGGCGGACCGTACGATATGGACGGACGACCACCTCGATCCGCACCGGCCTCAGGACGGCTGGCGGTACGACTTGACGTGCATCATCACCCCGAACACCAGCAGGACCGCCAGCAGCACCACCACGGCCCACAGCACCGGCCGCTCGAAGGCGCGCTGGAGCACCACCGGAAGCAGCGCCACGCCACCGGTGAGCATCACCACTTCAGCGGCTCGCCGGACCCCCGCCGAGCCCGTGAGCCGGGCCGCCAGGGCAAGGCCGAGGAAGACCGGGATGGTCAGCAGGAAGTACATGAACAGCCAGTAGAGCGCCGCGAACACCCCGACCCCTCTCGTCACTGGTAGAACTTGGAATCCTTGACCCAGTCGATCTTGATGTCCTTGATGTCCGGGTCGGATCCCGTGGGCGCCCAGCCGGGGCGGGAGTCCGACACGAACGCGAACCGGCTGTTGGTGTTGAAGCCGGCCATCACGGCGTGCAGGAGCGCGCCGATGTCCCCGAAGACCATCACCAGGATGGCGGAGGCAGCCGTCAGTCCGGCGATGCCGATCGCCTGGGCCAGCGCGGTGGTGCCGGGGAAGAACTGGAACACGATCGAGGCGATCACCGCGACCAGGATCGGCATGAGCGCCTGGGCCATCCCGGAGACCGCGTCGTTGTAGGCGTCCCGCGCCGAGGTGAGGGTGTCCTTGTTGGCGTTGAACGCCTCGGCCAACGAGTTGATCTCCGCCCCCAGCTTGCGCATGAAGAGGTCGAACGCGTCCCGGTCGTCGAAGTCCCACTCCTTCGGGTCCGGCGGGACCGCCGCGAGCGCCGCGCCGAACTGCTCCGAGCCGAGCAGGCGCGCGGCGTCGCTCCACTTCTTGATGGCCTCGTTGACCTCCTGGTTGTCGAACGTCTCCAGGTAGAGGATCGAGCCGATCAGGATCCCCGAGAAGACGATCCACATCCAGTTGCCGCGCGCGACGGCCGCCGCCGTACGCACCGGCGCCGTCGTCTCGGCGACCGAGACGGTGCCGGTCACCGTGCCGGAGGCGTTGGCGATGAAGATCTCCGGTGGCATCAGCTGCTCCCCCCGTGGCTGGCCCGGCCGGTCACTTGACCACCCAGGGCTGGTCCGACTTCTCCCAGTTCTTCGCGCTCTGCTCGAGCTGCTCCGCGGCCTTGTGCAGGTGGTCGATACCGGTCTTGACGTTGTCGAGGTGCCCGTCGACCGAGGCGTTGTGCTGGGTCACCGTCCCGTGGCCGAAGAGGCTCAGCGCGCCGCCCGGCAGCTTCACCTCCTCCAGCAACGCCTGCACGTTGCGCAGGTACTGGATCGGGCCGTCCGGAGCGTCGAGCAGCTTGCTCGCCTTCCGGATCGCGTCGACGTCGACCTTGTTGGCCATCGCGCCTCCTCCCAGCTCAGCGACGCAGGCCGCGGGTCGGGTCGGACAGGTCCACACCGAACTGGCGGAACCAGTCCTCCGGGGTCAGGGAGCCCTCCTGGGCCCGGCGGACCAGCTCGGAGCCGCCGAGCATCTCGGTCAGCAACTCCTGCTGGCGCTCGTTGAAGGCTGCGTACGCCGCGTCGATGGCGGCCTGGAGCGACTCCGCCAGTGTGCAGCTGTCCAGCCGCATCGCCCGCGCGTTGAGCTCGATGTCGCCGACCTTCATCTCGCCGTCCACGGTCACCCGGACCAGGCCGTCCGGGCTCTCCCCGGTCATCCGCAGGTCCGCTCGCTGCTGCTGGAACTCGGCCAGCCGGCGCTGCTGCTCCTGCGCCTGGCGCAGCATGTTCTCCACGGCGCCACCGGCGCCACCGTAACCCCACGGGGTGCTCACGACGGGTCCCTCTCTGCACGCGCGACGGTCCGGCCGACGCTATCGGAAGGTTTGCCTGGCGTCCGCCCCTAGGCCGGCTCCGTCCAGGCGGTCTGGATCAGCTGCTGGCCGTCCCGGCGGCGGACCAGGGTGCCCCGGCCCGGCGGCTGCGGGCTCGGCCGCAGGTTGCCGAAGACCGCACCCTCCTCCCGGCTGCCGGACATCAGCAGGCCCGGCGAGTCCAGCTCGCGCAGGCGCTGCAGCACCGGCTCGTACAGGGCGCGCGCCACGCCGCCCACCCGGCGGGTGATGATCAGGTGCAGGCCGATGTCCCGGGCCTGCGGCAACAGCTCGTGCAGCGCGCTGAGCGGGTTGCTGCCGCCAGAGGCGACCAGGTCGTAGTCGTCCACCAGGACGTAGAGGTCGGGGCCCTTCCACCAGCTCCGGTCGCGCAGCTGGGCGGTGGTCACGTCCGGACCGGGCAGGCGGTTCTGCAGCGCGCTGCGGATCGAGCCCAGCCCCTGGCTGAACACCTGGTTGGACGGTGCGTAGTCGAGCAGGTGGTCGCCCTCCACCGCGCCCAGCAGGCCGCGGCGGTAGTCGGCGATGACCAGCCGGGCCTGGGCCGGGGTGTACCGCTCGGCGATGCCCCGGGCGATCAGCCGCAGCAGGTTCGTCTTGCCACACTCGGCGTCGCCGAACACGGTCAGGTGCGGCTCGCCCGCCAGGTCCAGGTAGACCGGGGCGAGCGCCGACTCGTTGACGCCGATCGGGATGCCCGGGACCGACCGGTCGATGACCTTCGCCAGCTCGCCGACCGGCAGCTTGCGCGGCAGCAGCCGCACCTTGGGCGCCGGGCGGCCCGACCAGTTGGCCGCGACGTGCCCGGCCAGGGCGACCGACGCCTCGGTCAGGTCCTCGATGTCGCGCTTGCCGTCGATCCGCGAGATCCCGCTGAGGAAGTGCAGCTTGTCGTGGGTCAGACCGCGGCCCGGCGTGCCGACCGGCACGTTCTGCGCGGCCCGCCGGTCGATCTCCGACTCGGACGGGTCGCCGAGCCGCAGCTCCAGCTTCGTGCCGAGCAGGTCCCGCATGTTGATCCGGATCTCCGCCCACCGCACGGCCGTGACAACCACGTGTACGCCGAAACCCAGCCCCCGGTTGGCCAGGTTGGTGATGGTCTGCTCCAGCTCCTCGTACTCCTGGCGCAGCGTGTTCCAGCCGTCGACCACCAGAAAAATGTCGCCGAACGGGTCGTCGGCGAACTCCCCGGCCGCCCGGCGGCGGCGGTAGCTGGCCATCGAGTCGATGCCGTGCTGGGTGAAGCGCAGCTCCCGGTCGTCGATGATCGCGACCACCTCGGCCACGGTCCGCCGGACCGCCTCGGTGTCCCGCCGTCCGGCCACCCCGGACATGTGCGGCAGCCGCTCCAGGCTGCGCAGCGCGCCGCCGCCGAAGTCGAGGCAGAAGAACTGCACCTCGCGCGGCGTGTGGGTGAGCGCCAGCGAGGCGAGCATGGAGCGCAGCATGGTGCTCTTGCCGCTCAGCGAGGCACCGACGATCACCACGTTGCCGCCCGCGCCGGACAGGTCGATCATCATCGGGTCGCGTCGCTGCTCGTACGGGCGGTCGACGATGCCGACCGGCACGGTGAGCCGCCCACGCCCCGGCCAGTTCGCCGTGGTGAGGCCGAACGTCGGGTGCACGCTCAACGGCGGCAGCAGCTCGGCCAGGCCGGGCGGCTCGGCCAGCGGCGGCAACCAGACCTGGTGCGCCGGACGCCCCCGCCCCTTGAGCCGGTCGATCAGCACGTCCAGCATGGCCACCGCCTTGCCGTCGGCCGCCTGCTCCGGCTCCGGCGCGGTCTCCGCCGGGCTCGGCAGGGCCGGCACCGGCACGTAGTCGATGCCGTACGGCACGATCCGGCGCTGCACCTGTGCCCGGGTGGACCGCTGCACCTGCCCCGGCGCCCGGTACGGCCCGGAGACGTACGCCGCCCGGAACCGGAGCATGGTGCTGGTGTCGGTCTTCAGGTAACCGTGACCGGGCGCGCTCGGCAGCTCGTACGCGTCGGGCACGCCGAGCACGATGCGGCTCTCGACCGCCGAGAAGGTACGCAGACCGATCCGGTACGACAGGTGGGTGTCCAGGCCGCGCAGCTTCCCCTCCTCCAGCCGCTGGGAGGCCAGCAGGAGGTGCACGCCGAGCGACCGGCCGAGCCGGCCGATCATGACGAACAGGTCGATGAAGTCCGGCTTGGCGGCGAGCAGCTCGCTGAACTCGTCACAGATGATCAGCAGGCTGGGCATCGGCTCCAGCGGCTCGCCGGCCGCCCGGGCCTTCTCGTAGTCGTACCGGGAGACGTAGTTGCCGGCCGCCCGGAGCACCTCCTGGCGCCGGTTCATCTCGCCGGCCAGGGCATCCCGCATGCGGTCGACCAGCGGCAGCTCGTCGGAGAGGTTGGTGATCACCGCGCTGGTGTGCGGCAACGCGTCCAGCGAGGCGAAGGTGGCGCCACCCTTGAAGTCGACCAGGACGAAGTTGAGCTCCTCGGACGAGTGCGTCACGGCCAGCGCCCCCACCACCGTCCGCAGCAGCTCGCTCTTGCCGGAGCCGGTCGCGCCGATGACCAGGCCGTGCGGGCCCATACCCTCGTGCGCGGACTCCTTGAAGTCCAGCTCCACCACGTTGCCGTCCGGCCCGAGGCCGAGCGGGATCCGCAGCCGGTCGCGGTGGCTGCGCGGCCGCCAGGTCTGCTGCACGTCCACCGCCGCCGCATCGCCGACGCCGAGCAGGTCCGGCAACTCCATGCTGCGGGCCAGCGGCTCCTCGGTGCTGGCGCCCTGCTGCTGGGAGAGCCGGTAGGGGGCGACCTGCCGGGCCAGCCCCTCGGCACCCGCCATGCTGAGCCGGTCCGGCCGGCCGAGCCGCGACGTCGTGGCACCGCGGACCAGGTCCAGTCCGCTGCCGTCACCGGTGTCGAGGCAGAGCAGCCAGCGGCCGGCGTCCCGGGGCACCGTGCCGGACAGGTCGATGACCGTGGCACCGAGCAGGCCGGGACCCATCAACGCGCAGGTCGGCGAGACCTCCCCGCCGTCGAGCACCACCACCAGGTGCGGGGCGGTGGTGAGCGGCTTCGCCTCCGGGGCGAAACGGGGCCGGCCGCCCAGCTCGTTGGCGAGCGCCGCCTCCGCCTCGGCGAGGCTGGCGAACACCATCCGGCGCGCGCCCGCCGCGTCCGTACGCCCCGGGTGCTGGGCGTGCGGCAGCCACTTCACCCAGTCCCACACCGGCTGCCGGTCGGGCGCGGCCACCACCGCCACGATGAGGTCGTCCGGGGCGTGGAAGGTGACCAGCTGGCCCAGGGCGGCCCGGGCCAGGTCGAGCACCGGCTCCCGGTCGCCGCGCAGCACGATCCGGCTGAACGCGCGCAGCGACAGCGCGGTGGGCAGGTCCGGCACGGTGGAGTGGGCCCGGACGAACCGGCGCAGCGCGATCGCGCTCATCGGCTCCAGGTCCTCCACCGGCTTGGTCTCCGGCGGCACGATCTCCACCGCCAACCGCTGCGGGCCGAGCGCGATCCGGGCCTCACCGAAGTCGTCCTCGGTGATCCGCCGCTCCCACAGCCGGCGCGAGGCGGCGATCGACCAGAGCGCGTCCGGCTCCGGGTGCCGCCAGGTCATCGCGGCGCGTTGCTGCTCGGCGGCCCGCCGGGTGCGCTTGCGCATCTGGGCCAGGTACCGCATGTAGTCGCGGCGCTGGGCATTCAGCTCGGCCTTGTTGTTGCCGCCGTTGCCCAGCGTGCCGATCGCCATGCCGAGCATGGACACCCCGAAGAGGCCCCCCGCGACGTACGTCATCATGCCGCCGCCGCGGCCGGCGTACAGGAAGGCCATCGCGCCGACGCCGCAGAGCATCGGCAGGATCATCAACACCTGCCCCATGCCCCGCGACTGCTGCTCAGGCAGCTCGGGCGGAGACTCCAGCAGCACCTCGCCGCGCGGCAGCGCGGGCCCCGGTTGACGCGGCAGTCGGCGGAACACCACCGTGCTCACGGCGTCTCCTCCCCAGAATCGGCCCTGATCGTGGTCTGCCAACGGCCCGAGTCGTCGGGTGGGCAACCTGTGCGACCGCCATCGTAGGTAATCTCCCGGAGGCGTCGTGGACCCGTGTCGGGGCGACGCCGCCGGCCGAGGTGGATCGTAGGCGAGTACGAGGAGGCCACAGTGGCGACGAAGACCGCGACCGGCGGGCTGAGCCGGATCACCATCGTGGCGCCGCGCACCAGGATGGATCTGGCGTTGCCGTCGGACGTCCCGTTGGCCGACCTGCTGCCCACGCTGCTCCGGTACGCCGGTGAGGACCTCGCCGACGAGGGCGTGCGGCACGGCGGATGGAGTCTGTCCCGGCTCGGCGGGCAGCCGCTGGACGGTGGGCGTACCGCCGCGCAGCTCGGCGTCCGGGACGGCGAGGTGCTCTACTTCAACCCTCGGGCCGCCGCCGCGCCGGAGATCGTCTTCGACGACGTGGTGGATGCCGTCGCCACGGCCACCAACCAGCGCCCCGGCACCTGGCAGGTCGGCACCACCCGCTCGTTCGCGGTGCTCCTCGCCGGGGCCGCGCTGACGGCCGGTGCCGCGGCGGCGCTGTTCGCCGGGCCGCCGCAGCTGCCCGGCGCGCTGGCCGCCCTGGTGGTCGCGGTCGCCCTGCTGGTGAGCGCCGCGGTGCTGTCCCGGGCGGCCGGTGACAGCCGTACCGGCGCGATACTGGCCATGGGCGGCCTCGGCTACGCGGCGATCGGCGGCCTGCTGGTGCTCGCCGGGGACCGGGCGCTGGCCGACCTGGCCAGCCCGCACGTGCTGCTGGCCGCGACCGCCGCGGTGCTGTTCGGCGCACTGGCCGCGCTGGCCGTCGGCGACCGGCTGCCGCTGTTCCTCGGCGCGGTCGCGGTGGGGGTGGCCGTCGGCATCGGCGCGGCGCTCTGCCTGGCCTTCGGCATCGGCGCGGCGGCCGCCGCGGCGGTGGTGGCGACCGTCGCGTTCGCCGCCCTGCCGGCGCTGCCGATGATGGCCTACCGGCTGGCCCGGCTGCCGGTGCCGTCGATCCCGACCGGGCCGGACGACCTGAAGAGCGACAGCGAGTCCGTCGACGGCCCGCAGGTGCTGAGCAACAGCGAGCGCGCCGACGCGTTCCTCACCGGCCTGCTCTGGACGGTCTCGGTGCTGGTGCTCGGCGGTCAGGTGGTGCTCGCCGACAACGGCCGGCTGCCGGCGGTGCTGCTCTGCCTGGTGCTGGCCCTGCTGTCGCTGCTGCGGGCCCGCCCGTTCATCGGCCGCGCGCAGCGCACCCCGGTGCTGCTCGCGGGCACCATCGGTCTCGGACTGGCCGCGGCGGCCACCTTCGGCGCCGGGTCGCTGCCGGTCCGGCTGGGGTTGATCCTGGGCGGGCTGCTGCTGACCACGGTGATCGGCCTGATCTACGGCCTCACCGTGGCGGGCAAGCGGATCTCGCCGGTCTGGGGTCGCCTCCTCGACATCGTCGAGATCCTGCTGATCATCGCCGTGGTGCCGCTGGCCGTCTGGGTCTGCGGCCTCTACGGCTGGATCGTCAACCTTCGACCGTGACCGTGCCCATCGCGGTGGCGACCGGGGCGGTGGCGTAGACGCCGGGCCCGTGCTGCCCGTCCAGTGGGCGGGCCGGCACGCCGCTGCGCTTCGCCACGTCCCGGACCACCTTCACCAGCGCCTCGGCATGCCCGTCCATCGCCGCCACCCGCAGCAGCGGAGGCACCCGGCGGCCACCCGGCAGCACCACCGCCGCGACCGTGTGCGACGGCGCGGAGGTGGCGGTGACGGCGTCCACCAGCGCGCCGAGCGATCCGTTGGGGCGGACCCGCAGCGCCAGGCAGCGCTGGGTCCAGCCGCCGCCGCGCAGGCTGGTCCAGCTCTCCACCGGCGCCTCCGGGGCCAGGTCCAGCCCGGCGCCGGAGACCACCGCGGTGTGCAGCTCGTCCCGGCCCAGCACCCGGTGGCCGAGGCCGGCGGCGTTCAGCGTCTTGCCGAGCCGGCCGATCCCGGCCGCCACGGTCCGGTGCACACCGCGAATGCCGCCGCCCCGGCTCACCGCTTCCGCGCGGGCGTCGGACACCGACAGGCGGAGCGCCACCCAGATCGTGCGGTGCGCCGCCGGCGGGGCCCCCGGCGCGGGATACCAGACCAGGGTGTGCGAGACGACCTGGGTCTGTGTGACCGGCCCGGTGAAGTCGGCGAGCACCGCGAGGGCGCGGTCCATCGTCGCCGCCTCCACCGACCCGGCGGGCGCGCCGGGCCGGCCGGTCAGCGCGACCGCGGCGAACCAGCCCCGGTCGTCCTGGCCGATGCCGAGCCGGGTGCCGCGCTCGGTGAGCTCGACGACGGTCAACTCCGGGGCGAGCGCGGCCAGTCGCGGGTCACCGGACGGCGTGGCGCTCCGGGCCCGCCCGCGGCGGCGGCGCAGCCGGCGGCGGAGCATCAGATCCTCGTACCACCAGCGGCCGCCCCGGCGGGCGAACGCGGCGACGACGGCCAGCACGGCCAGCACGCCGACCGACGCGAGCAGCCAGGCGGGGCCACCGGTGGCGAACCAGACGGCCAGCGCGGCGCACTCCAGCACCACGAGCTGACCGACGACGAGCGGGCCGAGCCGACCTCGTCGACGCTGGTCGGCCGGGATGATCGGGCGGTCCGCCGGGGCGGCGGGGGCGGTGGCCGTACGACCGGGTGGCGCCTGGACCTGCGTCATCGGTGAGCGTCCCTTCTGGACATTCTGGGCTTCCGCCCCGGCGTTGCGTCGCCGGAGGACGGGCGGGGTCCCGGTGAACCGCCGCCGGCCCCTTATCGTAGGGAAGCCCGCGGCGACGTTCGGACCTGATCGTCGCGGACCCACCCCTGCCGGAGGTTAGTCATGCGGACCCGCCGCGATCAGGTGCAGGCGTACCGCTTCGTCACCCGCCGCATCGTCTCCGCGCTGCTCTCCGGCGACCCGGAGACCAATGACCTGCCGATGCGCCGGCTCGGCATGGCGGTGTTCGGCAGTGTCATCGCCGCCGCCGTCGTGCTCGGCGGTGCGGGCGCGTACGGCCAGCTCACCGGCAACGCCGCGCCGCTGGAGTCGAACACGCTGGTGATCGAGCGGGAGACCGGAGCCACCTACGTCTTCACCGACGGGGTGCTGCACCCGACGCTGAACTACGCCTCCGCCCGGCTCATCCTCGACGAGGCCGACCCGGCGGTCCGCACCATGTCGCAGGCGTCGATCAAGGAGCGCCCGCGGGGGCGGGCGGTCGGCATCGTGGGCGCCCCGGACGACGTGCCGGACCGCAAGTCGCTCGTCGGTCTCCCCTGGTCGGTCTGCGACGTGCCCGACCCGGCCGATCCACAGCGCTCCACCACCCGGCTGGTGATCGACCGGCCGCTGCCGGGCGGCACCTCCCTCACCGACCGGGCGGTCCTGGTTCGGGTGAACGAGGCGCGGTACCTGCTCACGGGCGGTTCCCGGCTGCGAGTGGTCGGTGACGAGCAGGCGCTGGTCGCGTTGAAGATGGCCGGCGCGGCCACCCTCACCGTGGGGCAGCAGCTGCTCAACGCGGTGCCGGTGGGGCCGGCGCTGCGCAAGCCGACCATCGACGGGGACGGCAGCTCCAGCGGCCTGACGGTGGGTGACCGCCCGGCGAAGGTCGGCCAGGTCTACCGGGCCGCCGGCAACCACTACGTGCTGACCCGGCAGGGACTGGTGGCGATCAAGGAGATGACCGCGCTGCTGCTGCTCGGCGGCGGCGGTCAGATCACCGACATCACGCCGGACCAGGCCGGCCAACTCCTCACCGACCAGCGACTGGAGCCCGAGGGCCTGCCGGACAAGCTGCCCGTCCTGCACGAGGTCCGCGCCGGCCGGACGGTACTGTGCGCCACCTACCGGGCCGGGGCGTCCGGCCAGCCGCCGGTCACCACCCTGGAGGTCTTCGACCAGCCGCCGGCCGAGCTGACGGCGGCGACCGGGGTGGCCGCCCGGCAGACCTCCCGGGACGCTGTGCGGACCGCCGAGAGCGTGCTGCTGCCGGGTGGCAAGGGCGTGCTGGTGCAGGCCACGGCCGGGGAGAGCGGGAAGGCGGCGGCCGGCGCCACGGTCTACCTGATCACGGCGCAGGGGGTCCGCTATCCGCTCGGGCCCAACGCGAAGGTCGCGCTCGGGTACGGCGACGCGACGCCGACGGCGGTGCCGGCGTCCCTGCTGGCGCTGGTGCCGACCGGGCCGACGCTGGGGCGGCAGGACGCACTGGCCTTCTTCGATCCGGGCGCGGTGCCGGCTGGCTCCGCGACGACCGGCCCGGGCGGCAACCAGCAGTCGGGGGCGGGCCCGGCCCAGGGCGGCTGACCCCGGGCCGCCGTCCGATGTGGAATAGGGGCGACCACGGGTCGCCCGGGCTGGGCCGGGTCGACTAACCTGAGCGTGACCAACGGTTATCGACGATGACTACGGGGATGCAGCCATGACCGGGCGCACGACAGTGGACGTACTGTCCCTGGAGGATTTTCACCAGCGACTGGGGCGGCGACTCAGCGAGGCCGAGTCGGTGCTGAAGAAGCTCAACACGGAGATGCAGTGCCGGCCACCCGCGCTGGGCACCTTCACCGACGCGACCGGCAACGCCCGTCGCTACTCCGAGACGCACACGAGCTTCGCCAACCACGTCGAGCGGCTGCGCCAGGCGATCGAGGCCGCCCAGAAGGCGACCAAGGCGATCATGACCAACTACAAGACCGCCGAGGCACGCAACGCGGCCGCCGCGGCCGACATCGTCGCCGCCCTCTCCGGCCTGGATGCGGCGATGAGGCCGGCGAAGGGAGAGGATCCGCGTGTCTGAGTACGTTCAGCGTTACGAGCACGTCAGCCACCAGGAGCTCTACCAGGGCGTCACCGCGGGCGACCCGAAGCAGGTCGACGGGCTCAGCGCCCAGTGGAGCTCGCTGAAGGACACCCTGGAGGGCCTCGGCCGGGACCTGACCAGTGACCTGGACGCGCTGGCCAAGACCTGGACGGGCGACGCCGCCCGGGAGTTCCACCGGCGGCTGAACCTGGTCGTCGGCTACTCCAGCAACCTGGCCCAGGGCATGGCCGACATCCGGCAGGCGCTCGACATGATGGCCACCGAGCTGCGCACCGCCCAGTCGAAGGCGGAGAGCCCGGAGGAGACCGACGACAACGACAAGCTGCTCTCCGGCGCCGGCAAGGGCTTCCTGGTCGGTGGGCTGCCGGGCGCGGTGATCGGCGGCATCGTCGGTCACCAGCAGGACAAGGAGGAGCAGGAGAAGGCCCACCAGCGGATGGTGCAGGTCGTCGCCAACCTCGCCGAGGGTTACGACTTCTCCGCCTACGGCCGGATCGTCGTGCCGGAGCCGCCGGACCCGGGCCTGCCCGGCGACGGCGACCCGACGAACCCGACGCTGAAGAACGGCCCCTCCGTGGGCACCCCCTCCGCCGGCCCGACCTCCGGCACCTTCGGGCCCACCGCCGGAGCCACCGCGACCACGTCGGGCGTGCACCACACGGGCCCCAGCAGCGGCACGGTGGGCGACGGCCCGACCGGGCACCCGGGCGGGGGCAGCCCCGGCACGATCGGCTCGGTGGGCGTCGTCGACCCCGCCGGCACCTCACTCGCCGGCGCCGGCCAAATGGTCACCAGCCCGACGACCCCCGGCCTCCCCGGCACCGGCACCGCCAGCGCCCCCACCACCAACGTCCCGAGCGGCGGCGGGGGCCCGCTCTACGGGCTGCCGAACGGAGGCACGGGCGCGCTGGCCAGTTCGGGTCCCGGCACGGCCAGGGTCGGGGGCATGCCCGGGGCCGAGAACCGGTCCGCAGCCGGCACCGGGCGGCTCGCCTCGGGGCGGGGCGTCACGATCAACGCGGACGGCCGCTCCAACGGTGGCCGGGGCACCAACGCGCGGCCCGCGCTGGCCGGGCGCAACGGCGTCCTCGGCGGGCGCGGCACCTCCGACGAGGACGAGTCGGAGGAGCGGCTGACCTGGCTGACCGAGGACGAGATGGTCTGGGGCGACGGCAAGTCGGCCCCGCCGCCGGTGCTCGGCACCAACTGATCGCACGCTGACGAACGGCGCGGCGCCCCTCACCAGGGGCGCCGCGCCGTTCGCGTTGACCGCCTCTGTCCATGGTGGGCCGGGTCACGTCATCCGTACGCCCGTTGAGCTGCACGAGGCGAATCTGACAGATAGGTTGAACTGGTGCCGGTCGTAGCGTTCGCCCCGTCCCTCTGGGCGGCGACGCTGCGCACCCTGCGCGAGCTGACCCAGGTGGCGGTGACCGCACTGGCGCTGGTCGCCGGCCTCACCGGTCCGGCCGCCGCTGCCGCGGCCACCGGCCCCGTCGGTCCAGACGCGACACACCGTCCGGCGGCCAGCCTCAGCACCCACCTGGAGCCGGTCGACGCGCCCACCCCGGGAATCCTCGTCGATGCCGGGGCGGCCGCGACCGGCGCGTGGGCCGTCGACACCAGGCCGGCCCCCGCGCCGCACTCCTCGGCCGGTCACCCACTCGCGGCGGCGGCCCCGCCGGCTCCCGGCGTGGCGGCACGGCTCGTTGACGGCGATGCCGCGGCGCCGCGCCCGCCCGTCGCCGTGGCCGCCGCGGACCCCGACCGCGAGCCGATCGCCCGGCGCGGCCCACCCCGCGCGTGATCCCACCGGCCGCCCGCGCGGCCCTCGATGAGTCCCCACCACCCCCAACGGGTACGGCCGCAGCGCGCCCTTTCCCGCGCCAACGGCGTTCCTCCGCCCGGCCCCCGGGCCCAGATCCTGAATTTCGAGTTCCACCACGAGGTGCTGGTGATGCAGACCGTCTTCTCCACCGTCCTGCCCGACGTTCCCCAGGCCGCCGGAATCTGGCTGGCCCTGCTCGCCGTGGCGGCGATCGTGGTCGCCGCCCTGATCGTCCGCCCGGACCGGTTCCGCTCGGCGCTCGGCGACCGGATCAGCGCGGCAGCCATGCCGAGCAGCCTGGAGCTGGCCGAGGAGGCCCGCGAGCGGGCCCGGTACGCGCAGGAGGTGAGGGTGGCTGCGGAACGGGCGGCGACCACCGCCGAGCGGCGGCGCGCCGAGTGGCTGGCCGCCCAGGAGGAGGTCGAGGAGGCGTGGCGGGCGTACGAGGCGGCGGAGCGGGACGTCCGCCGGCTGGCCGCCGCGGCCACCCTGCCCCTGCCGCGGACCGACCGGACCCCGGCCGAGTACGCGGACCGGGAGCGCTGGCTGCACCGGGCGGCACTGGACGCGCAGTGGCGCAAGGAGATCACGGTGGAGCAGCTCAGCGACATCCTCGGACACCACGGCTGGGACCCGCGCCGTCATCCGGTGGAGCAGGAACTGCTGCTGCGCCGGCTGATCCGGGACAACCTCCGCGCCCGGCACCAGGCCGCCCGGGAGCGGGAGCAGGCCGCCTGGCGGGCCGCCGAGCTGGCTGCCGCCGCCGTGCGGAGCCTGCGCGACGAGGCGTACGCGGCGACCGGCCCCGCCCCGGAACCCCAGTCGCTGATCTCCACCGTGGACCTCACCGCGGTGGAGATCACCCGGGAGTTGCCCGCGGCACGGGGCGGGGAGCCGGCCCGCGGGGCCGGATCGGTGGCCCGCGGGCGGGCGGCGGTCGCGGCGTACTGACCGCCGGGCGGAGCTGGCCCGGCTCGGCTAGCGTGACCTCGTGTCCCGTGAGAGCTGGGTGCTGGTCGTCCTCGCCGGTCTCGTGGCGCTGGCCACGCTGGTCGGCGCGATACTGCTCGCCGTCCGGGTGGTCCGCACCCGCCGGCTGCTCGGCGCGCTCGGCGTCGGCGGCAAGGTCGCCTTCTACGGCGCGCTGATCTACGCGATCCTGCCGGTGGACCTGCTACCCGACCCGATCTACCTGGACGACATGGGCGTGCTGGCGGGTGCCCTGTTCTATCTGGGCCGGCTGGCCGCCCGGCACCGCGCGGCGCAGCGCGGGCTGCCCGAGCAGCCGCCGTCCCCGCCGGGACCGGGTCGCCTGCGCCGCCCCGTGTCATGATCGGCACCGGGCCGGCGGTCGGCCCAGGTTCGGCGCACCGAGGACTGGGGCATGGCGGGTGAACACCGGTTGAACCCGGACGACGAGCGCGTGACGAGGTTCTTCCAGGACCGGCACCTCGCCACGCTGACCACGCTGCGGGCGGACGGCACACCGCACGTCGTGCCGGTGGGGGTCACCTTCGACCCGATCGCCGGGCTGGCCCGGGTCATCACCTCGGGCACCTCGGCCAAGGCGCGGCACGTGGCGGCAGCCGGCACGGCGGGGGTGCCGGTGGCGGTCTGCCAGGTGGCGGGCCGCTGGTGGCTGACCGTCGAGGGGCGGGCGGTGCTGCGCCGCGACCCCGCATCCGTGGCCGAGGCCGAGCGCCGGTACGCCGAGCGCTACCGCCCGCCGCGGCCCAATCCGCAGCGGGTGGTCATCGAGATCGCCGTGACCCGCCTGCTCGGCAGCCTCCCGGCCACCACCTGACCGGGGCCGCCCGCCAGCCACCCGGACCACGGTCCCGCCCGGATCCGCCCCGACTGGGCGGCCTGTCCGGTTCGGTGGTGAGCAGGGCCACCTGGATGGCGGAATCGCCTGCCTCTGCTGCTCGTTGCATCTCCCGTACGACCGAGCAGGACGGCCCGACGGACGGAGGACCCGGGGCCCGCGGTCGTGTGCGCCCCCGGTCAACGCCGTGGGCCGTGGGACCCCGGCACGCCGGCTTCCCCGAGAACAGCCGAGCGCCACTCCTGGTGCTGCGTCTCCCCGGAGACGTCAACCCCCCGAATGGAGCTTCGACATGAACTCGATCTTCCGTAACAGCATGCTGTCCGTCGCCGGTCTCGTCATGTCCGGCGGGATCGTGGCCGGTCCGGCCGTGGCCGCCCACGCCGCTCCGGCGCAGGCCAAGCCCATCAGCGCGGCGAGCGCGGACAAGGGCAAGGGCAAGGGCGAGCGCCGCGCCGGGTACGAGTACCAGGCGCAGCCCAACTTCTACTACTGCGGCCCGGCGTCGACCCGGATCGCGCTGTCGGCCGAGGGCAAGTCGATCAGCCAGGACGAGCTGGCCCAGAAGCTGGGTACGACCGTGAACGGCACCGACTCGGCGATCGACATCACCCGGGTGCTCAACGAGTACACCGGCGGCAAGTACAAGACCACCGAGATCCGGGACAACTCGGCCACCAAGGATCAGGCCGAGCAGTTGCGGGCCGACGTCAAGGCCGCAGTAGACCAGGGCCGTCCGGTGGTCGCCAACATCATCGGCAGCGCCGTGGACGTCGACGGGGTCGCGCACAGCTACACCGGCCACTACCTGACGGTGGTGGAGTACAAGGACGACGGCAACACCGTGCTGATCGCCGACCCGGCCAGCCCGGGCGAGCCGGAGTACTGGATGAACGTCGCCGACCTGGCCAACTGGATCGCCAGCCGCGGCTACAGCTCCTGATCGAGCGGCATGAAGGGCCGGTCTCCCCAACCCGGGAGGCCGGCCCTTCATCGTGCTCACCACCGGCGCACGAGACCGGCTCGGGCCCGGCCGGCACACGCCAATAGCATGTGGCCGTGCGGCCGGTGATCTTCGACCTCTTCCACACCCTCGTTGACGGGGCGAACTCCGAACGGGACCGGGTGGTCGGCGAGATGGGCCTGATGGTGGGGGTGCCGCCGGAGGCACTCGTGGCCGCGTACCACGCCACCTGGCGGGACCGGATGACCCGATGGGACGTCGCGGAGACGGTCCGGATCCTCGCCGGGCGGCTCGGCGGGACGCCGACCGAGGACCAGGTCGCCCGCGCCGCCGCGCATCGCCGGAAGCTGGCCACCCGGGTGCTGGCCCGGGTCGCGCCGGAGACCCTCGCCGTGCTGGACGCGCTGCGCGCCGACGGCCACCCGCTCGGCCTGATCAGCAACGCCACCGCCGAGACCGCCGAGGCGTGGCCGTCGAGCGCGCTGGCCCGCCGCTTCGACGTCGCGGTCTTCTCGTGCGAGCTGGGCGTGGCCAAGCCCGACCCGACGATCTACCGGACGACGGCCGAGCGGCTGGGCGTCAACCCGACCGACTGCGTCTTCGTCGGCGACGGGGCGGACGGCGAGTTGGCCGGGGCGGCGGCGGTCGGCATGACGGTGATCCGGACGACCGAACACAACGACACCGACCCGACCTGGGACGGGCACGCCCTGGCCACCCTGGGCGAGCTGACCGCCCTGCTGCGGGGCTGATCAGCCCTCTGGGGCGATCCGCCGGAAGTTCTCCACATCGGACACCACGATCGCCTCCATCGGGCAGGACTCGGCCGCGTCGAGCACCGCGTCCGCGGGGACGATCCGCTCGGCCAGCGGCCGGGACAATCCGTCGACCAGGACGAAATGCTGGGGAGCCACTCCCGCGCAGATCCCCGACCCGATGCACCGGCTGGGATCCACGTGCAGTCGCCACTCCGTCTCCGGCACGGGCCCCACCTCGCTCACGGTCCCTCCCCCTTCGCCGTCGTCGCTTTGCTCACCAGCCCACCGGCATCGCCACCAGGCCACGTACCAGCAGGCCGCTCTTCCAGGTCAGCTCCTCCTCGGGTACGGCCAGCCGGAGCCCCGGCGTCCGGTCGAGCAGGGTCTCCAGGACCACCCGCAGCTCCATCCGGGCCAGCTGGGCGCCGAGGCAGTGGTGCACGCCGTGCCCGAAGCCGAGGTGCGGGTTGACCTCCCGGGCCAGGTCGAGCCGGTCGGCGTCGGGGAAGACGGTCCCGTCGCGGTTGGCCGACGGGATGGAGACCACGACCGGCTCGCCCGCCCGCACCAGCACCCCGCCGAGCTCGACGTCCTCGGTGGCGTACCGGGCGAAGGCGGCGGTCGCGCCGAGCGGGATGAACCGCATCAGCTCCTCGACGGCCGTCGCCACCAGCTCCGTCCGCCCACGCAGCGTGTCCCACGCACCGGGGGTGGTCAGCAGGACGTACATCATGTTGGGGATCTGGGTGACGGTGGTCTCGTGCCCGGCGGCGAGCAGCCCCGCGGCGAGCATCACCATCTCCTCCTCGCTGAGCCGGTCCGCGTGCTCGTCGCGGGCCCGCACCATGGCGCTGAGCAGGTCGTCCGCCGGCTCGACCCGCCGCCGCGCGACCAGCCCCGCCATGTACGCGAGCAGGCTGTCGAGGTAGTGCTGGACGAGGCCCGGCTCCAGCGAGGTGGTGGAGACGATCGCCTCGGACCAGGTGTGGAACTTGTCCTGATCGGACACCGGCACGCCGAGCAGGTCGCAGATGACCCGGATCGGCAGCGGGGTGGCCAGGTATTCGACCAGGTCGGCCGGCTGCCCGGCGGCGAGCATCCCGTCGACCAGTTCCTCCGCCACCGCCCGGGTACGCGGGCGCAGCTCGTCCACCCGGCGCGCGGTGAACGCCTTGGCCACCAACCGGCGCACCCGGGTGTGGTCCGGCGGGTCCATCGACAGGATGCCGGTCTGCTGCTGGTGCGGCGTGTTGCGGGGCTCGTCGCGGCCGGTGGCCGCCGCCCGGCTGAACCGAGGGTCGCCGAGCACGGTACGTACGTCGGCGTGCCGGGTGGCCAGCCAGGCCGGCTCGCCGTACGGCAGTTGGACCCGGATGAGCGGCTGCTCGCGCAGCTCGGCGTAGCGGGGGTCCAGGTTGAGTCGGTCAGGGGCGTTGAACGGGTAGCGCTGCGGGATGGTCGCCTCGGAAGTGTCGGTCACCGGCTGACTCGCTCTCGTCCACGGCACCGCCGTGCGGTGCGGGTCGACTCCGCACGACTCCACGCTGAGTCATGCCCCGACTGCGGATGGTAGCGAGATTGGTCGATGAAGGCCAGCGAGGTTTTCCCACCGGCCCGGACACGCCACTCCCGGACCATCCCCTGGACGGCCCGGGAGCGGGGACGCGGTCAGCGGTTGGGGTCGCCCTGGTTGATGCGCCGCTCCGCCGCCTGCTCGCCCTGCTGGACCTGCTTGTCGTACCGGTCGCCGGTGCGCTGGTCGGCCTCCTGGCCGGCCTTCTGGACAGCCTCGTCGGCTTGCTTCGGATGCTTCTTGGCCTCGTCCTGGGCCTTGTCCATGAAGTCACGCATGTCCGAATCTCCTCTCCTCCCGTCCATGCCTTCCCGGCGACCGGAGGCACAAACGGGTGCCCGCGCTGCCCGTCAGGCGGGGTGCGGGGTGCGGAGGTGGGTGGTGAACCAGGTACCGGCCTGGTCGGCCACCTGTTCCAGGGTGCCGGGCTCCTCGAACAGGTGGGTGGCGCCGGGGACGATGCGGAGTTCGGCCACCTCCCCCAGCTGGGCCTGCGCCTGCTCGTTGAGCACGATCACCTGCTCGTCCAGACCGCCGACCAGCAGCAGGGTCGGGGCGCGCACCGCCGGCAGGGAGCCGCCGGCCAGATCGGGCCGACCGCCGCGGGAGACCACCGCGCCCACCTGCTCCGGGCGCGCCGCCGCGGCGACCAGGGCGGCGGCCGCGCCGGTGCTGGCGCCGAAGAGCCCGATCGGCAGCCGGCCCAGCGTCGGCTCGGCGCCCATCCAGTCGACGATGGCGGCCAGCCGCCCGGCGAGCAGCCCGATGTCGAAGCGCAGCTCGGCGGTCCGCGCGTCCAGTACGTCCTCGTCGGGGGTGAGCAGGTCGACCAGTACGGTGGCGAGCGACCGGTCGTTGAGCGTGTGCGCCACGGCCGTGTTGCGCGGGCTGTGCCGCGAGCTGCCGCTACCGTGCGCGAAGAGCACCACCCCGACCGCGCCGGACGGCAGGATCACGTCCGCCGGCAGCCCGCCCTCAACCACCGGGATCGTCACCTCGCGCGTCTCCATGCCCCACCTCCGCCACCCGCATACCCCCACCCGCCCCGCCCTCACCTCCCACCCTGCCGCGCCCACCACCCGCCACCCACCGCGATCATGAGGTTGGCCGCCGAGAAAGCGCTCCCCGCCACCGTCAACCTCATGATCAAGCGGTGGGGGTAGCGGTGTTGCCTTGACGTTGGCGGCAAGGTTTAGCGTGGCGAACACGGCGGGCGAGGGAGGTCGGATGCGCATCGGTGAGCTGGCGGAACGTGCCGGTACGAGCACCCGGACCCTGCGGTACTACGAGACCCGGGGGCTGGTGCGGCCACGCCGCTCCGCCAACGGCTACCGGATCTACGACGAGGCGGAGCTGCGCGTCGTCCACGAGATCCGGACGCTGCTGGCGGTGGGCTTCGGCCTGGACGACATCCGCCCCTTCGTGGCCTGCCTGCGAGCCGGCAACAGCTCCGGTGACGTCTGCCCGGATTCGGTGGCCGTGCTGCGGCGCAAACTCGCCGAGGTGGACGACTATCTCGACCGGCTCGGCGCGGTCCGCCGACAGCTGCACGACCAGCTCGCCCATGCGATCGCCCAGCGGGAGGAAACATGCCTCAGGACACGGCCCAGGGCCGACTGACCACGGTCACCGACGAGACGTTCGCGGCCACGGTGCTGCCCGGCGACCGGCCGGTGGTGGTCGACTTCTGGGCCGAGTGGTGCCCACCGTGCCGGACGGTCTCCCGGCACCTCGCCGAGCTGGCCGAGGAGTTCGGCGACGCGCTGCACTTCGTCACGCTCAACTCGGACGAGAACCCGGAAACCACGCGCGCGTACCAGGTGATGTCGTTGCCCACCATGCTGGTCTTCCGGGACGGGCAGGTGGTCGGCTCGATCGTCGGTGCCCGGCCCAAGAACCACCTGCGGCTGAGCTTCGGCCGGCACGTGGCGGGCTGGCAGCCGCCGGCCTGAGCCGCCGTTTGCCGCCGGACCGATCGGGAAGGCGCGCAGTGACCACGGACCGGCGCAGCCGCGCCCCGACCGATCGCGAGGATCGTCATGGCACAGCAGGACAGGTCCCGGCAGCAGGCCGCCGAACAGAAACGCCGCGAACAGGACGCCCAGCGCACCCGGGAGTGGGCGGACGAGGCGGCGCAGGCGCGTACCGCCGACGACCCGCGGGCGATGTCACCCCGGGACGCCGCCGGCCGGCCGTCCAACGGCCGCCAGTTTTGACGTACCCGAGTTCGACGAGGTCGCGGTGCGCCTGACGCCCGGCCGCGACCTGGAGCAGTGTCCCGGCCCCCGCAATGCGGGGGACGGGACGTCTCAGGCGAAGTGTTCCGGCAGGTGCAGCAGGGGCGCCCGGCCCGGCGGCTGCTCCGGCGGCGGACCGGACGGGTGAGCCGGCGGCACCGGCACGGTGACCGGCTGATCGCCGGTGACCTGGATCGTCTCGCCGTGGTGGCGCAGCTCCAGCACGGTGTCCGGGCCGGCGTGCCGCAGCGAGTACGTCGTCTGGTGCGGCCGGACGTCCACCCGCAACCGGATCGACCGCCACTGCATGGAAAACTCCAGGCGGCTGAGCCGGCTGGACAGCCGGGGCGAGAACGACAGCGTCCCGTCGTGGTCGCGCAGCCCGCCGAAGCCCGCCACCAGGGCGATCCAGGCCCCGGCCAGCGAGGCCATGTGCACCCCGTCGCGGGTGTTCTCGTTGAGGTCGTGCAGATCCATCAACGCGGCCTCGCGCAGGTAGCGGTGGGCCAGCTCCGGGTGGCCCACCTCGGCCGCCATCACCGCCTGGGTGCAGGCGCTCAGTGAGGAGTCCCGGACCGTCCGCCGCTCGTAGTAGAGGAAGTTGCGTACCTTCTCCTCGCCGGTGAACGCGTCACCCCGCCAGTGCATGGCGAGCACGAGATCCGCCTGCTTGATGACCTGCTTGCGGTAGAGGTCGAAGTACGGGTAGTGCAGCAGCAGCGGGTACTTCTCCGGCGGGGTGTGCTCGAAGTCCCACTCCTGCAACCGGGTGAAGCCCTCCACCTGCTCGTGCACCTGGAGTTCGTCGTCGTACGGCAGCTGCATGGCGTTCGCGGCGTCCCGCCAGGCGGCCGCCTCCTCGTCGGTGACCCCGAGGTCGAACGCCTGGTCCCGGTGGCGCATCGCGCAGTCGGCGGCGGTGAGCAGGTTCCGCTGCGCCATCAGGTTGGTGTAGATGTTGTCGTTCTTGACGGCGGTGTACTCGTCGGGGCCGGTCACCCCGTCGATGTGGAACCGCCCGTACCGGTCGTGGTGGCCCAGCGAACGCCACAATCGGGCGGTCTCCACCAGCAACTCCAGCCCGATCTCCCGTTCCGTGCCGTCGTCGCCGGTGGCGAGCACGTAGCGGCGCAGCGCGTCGGCGACGTCCGCGGCGATGTGGAACGCGGCCGTCCCGGCCGGCCAGTACGCCGACGACTCCGGTCCCTCGATGGTCCGCCAGGGGAACGCCGCCCCCTTGAGGTTCAAGGTGCGGGCCCGCTCGTGGGCCTGCGGCAGCGTCGAGTGGCGCCAGTAGAGCGCGTCCCGCACCGCGTTCGGCTGGGTGTACGTGAGCACCGGCAGCACGAACATCTCGGTGTCCCAGAACGCGTGCCCGTCGTACCCGGGGCCGGTGAGTCCCTTCGCGGAGATCGGCCGGCGTTCGGCCCGGGCACCGGCCTGGAGCACGTGGAAGAGCCCGAACCGGACCGCCTGCTGCACCTCCGGGTCGCCCTCCACCCGCACGTCGGCGGCGTCCCAGAATTCGTCCAGGTATTCCCGCTGCGCCCGGCGCAGCCCGTCCCAGCGGTCCAGCCGGGCGGCCGCCAGGGCCGCCCCGACCTGGTCGCGCAGCCCGGGCAACGACCGCTTGCTGGACCAGCCGTACGTCAGGTACTTGACCACCCGCAGCGTCTCGCCCGGCCTGAGCACACAGCCGATGGTGGTGCGGACCCAGTCCTCGTACCCCTCGGACTCGATCGTGGTGCGCTCCGGGCCGCTCACGTCGTGCGCCATCTGGGCGGCCACCCGCAGCCCACTGACCTTGGTGCGGTGGATCAGCAGGCCGCCGTCGTCGGTGGTCAGCTCCTCCTCGGCCTGCAACGGCGACTCCAGCACGGCGGCCACCCGCGGGTCGCGGCTCTGCGGCGGCAGGGTCTCGTTGGCCACCAGCTCGGACTGGAGGATCAGCCGCATCGGCTCCCCGACCGCCTCGACCTCGTAGTTGATCGCGGCGACCGAGCGCTGGGTGAACGACACCAGCCGGGTGCTGCGGACCTTGACCTCCCGCCCGGCCGGCGACCGCCAGTGCAGCTCGCGGTGCAGGGTGCCGGCCCGCAGGTCGAGGATCCGCTCATGGGAGAGGAGTTCGCCGTAGCGGACGTCGAGCGGTTCGTCGTCGACGAGCAGCCGGATCAGCTTGCCGTTGGTGACGTTGACGATGGTCTGACCGGACTCGGGAAAGCCGAAACCGGCCTCCGCGTACGGCAGCGGCCGCAGCTCGTAGAAGGAGTTGAGGTAGGTGCCGGGCAGTCCGTGCGGCTCGCCCTCGTCCAGGTTGCCGCGCAGCCCCACGTGCCCGTTGGACAGGGCGAAGACCGACTCGGACTGGGCCAGCACGTCCATGTCGAGCCGCACCTCGCGGACGTGCCACGGCTCGACCGGATACGCGCGCTCCCGGATCATCGGACCGGCTCCGTCATCAGCTCGGCCAGGTCGGTCACCACGACGTCGGCGCCGTGGGCGCGCAGCTCGTCGGCCTGGCCGACCCGGTCGACGCCGACCACGTATCCGAAGTCGCCGGCCCGGCCGGCGGCCACGCCGGCCAGCGCGTCCTCGAACACGGCCGCGTTCGCCGGTGGCACGCCGAGCAGTTCCGCCCCAGCCAGGAACGTGTCGGGGTACGGCTTGCCGCGCAGCCCCCGCTGGCGGGCGACCAGCCCGTCCACCCGCGCCTCCAGCAGCCGGTCCAGCCCGGCCGCCGCCACCACGGCCTGGCAGTTGGCGCTGGCCGAGACGACCGCCCGGCGGAGCCCGGCCCGGGCCGCCGCCTCCAGGTAGCGCACCGAGCCCTCGTACACCTCGACCCCGTCGGTGCGCAGCCGCTTGAGCAGGATGACGTTCTTACGGTTGCCGACCCCGTTGACCGTGTCCGCCTCCGGCGGGTCGTCCGGCGTGCCCTCGGGCAGGCTGATCCCGCGGGAGGCCAGGAAGGAGCGCACACCGTCGGCCCGCTGTCTGCCGTCGACGTACCGGTTGTAGTCCGGCCCGGGGTCGAACGGACGGAACGGCTCCCCGGTGGCCGCGGAGCGTTGCCGCAGGAACGCGTCGAAGGTCTCCGCCCAGGCTGCGTTGTGCACCTTGGCGGTCTGCGTGAGCACACCGTCCAGGTCGAAGAGACAGGCGGTCACGTTGGCGGGTAGGCCCAGCACGGTACGAATCTATCCACCGAACCGGCCAGGCAAACCCGATTCGGGCGTCAGCGGTTCGGACGGAGCGTCCAGGTCACGGTCAGCACCGAGGTGGTGGTGCCGTCCTCGGTGCCGATCTCCACCTCGACCGGGAACTCCGGCCGCTGTCCCGCGTCCAGCTCGGCGAGCACCTCCGCCGGGGTGCGTCCCAGCCGCGCGGTGGCCAGCACCGGCCCCAGGGCGACCTTCTGGTACGCGATGGTCGCCGTCACGGCCAGCGGCACCGCCCGGTCGAGCACCTGCCCGAACGCGGCGAGCACCACCGCGCCGGAGGCGGTCTCCCCGAGGGTGAACATGGCCCCGGCGTGCGGGCCGCCGACGTGGTTGCGGTGCTCAGGGGCGTCGGGGAGCCGGACCGTTGCGCGTACCCCGCCGTCCGCCTCCGGCGCCACCTCGATGAACTCGATACCGAGCGTGCGGGCGAACGGCACGGCCTCCAGCAGACCGGCCGCCACCTGGCGAGAGTCGATGGACATGCCCGCACGCTACTCGTCGGTAACTTCGCCGGCAAGAGCGACCGAGCCCCGGTCTATGCGGTGGGATGCCGCTCGGCCTCGCTGCGCACCACACAGAACTCGTTCCCCTCGGGGTCGGCCAGCACGACCCAGCCGCTGCCGTCCGGCTCACGTCGATCGACGACGACGGTGGCACCGAGCCCACGGACCCGCTCGACCTCCCGGTCGCGCAGGACGTCCGGTTGCAGGCAGATGTGCACGCGGTTCTTCACGGTCTTCGGCTCCGGCACCCGCTGGAAATAGAGCCTCGGGCCATCGGGTGGCTCGATGACGAGCTCCTCGTCGTCGGGCTCGAACTGGGGGTCGAGGGGGCAGTCGAAGACCTTGGCCCAGAACTGCGCCAGCTCGTACGGGTCGGCACAGTCGAACGCGACGTTGCGGATGGCAATCCCCATCCCGACACCGTCGAGCCGCGCGGAGAAGCGGTCAACTCAATTCGGCCGCCCCGCTCAGCGCCAGCCGACGTCGATGCGGTCGCCGCGCTCGTCGAAGAAGTGCAGCGCGTCCATCCGTACCTGGACCGCCAGCGGGTGCCCGGCCGACACCGCCGGGTACGGGGCCAGCCGGACCGCCAGTTCCGCCGGGCGGCGGTGGTGCCGGCCGGGGTCGGTGAGCACGCTGGCCCGGTTCACGCCGCTCGGCGGCGCGGAGATCGGCGCGTCGCCGGCCCGTCCGGTGAGGCGCTGCATCACCTGACCGAAGCGGCGCAGCCCCCGCTGGCCCGGCTCGCCGGTCTCCACCGGGGTGCCCATCTCGTCCACCACGATCGCGGTGGCACCGATGTCGAGGAAGGCCAGCGACTCGTGGCCGTGGTGCTCCAGGTAGCGGATCCGGCCCTGGAGCACGTGGCCGGCGGTGCCGGGGGCGACCGGGGTGAGCCCCTCGGCCCGCAGCCCGACGACGATCCGCTCGCCGTGATAGTGCGCCACCGCCCGGGAGCGGATGTCGTCCCAGGGCAGGTAGAGCGACTGCTCGCCCAGGCTCAACGCCACGTACCGGTCGAGATGGACATAGACCGACGCCTCCAACAGGTTCATCCGGGGGCTGCCGAGGAACGCGGCCACGTAGAGGGTGGCCGGCCGGCCGTACACCTGGGTGGGGGTGCCCACGTCCTGGAGCACGCCCTTGCGCATGATGGCGACCCGGTCGGCCATGGTCAGCGCCTCGGCCTGGTCGTGCGTGACGTAGATGGTGGTGACGCCCAGCTCGCGGGTCAGCCCGGAGATCTCGGCGCGCAGCTCGGCCCGCAGGCCGCTGTCCAGGTTGGAGAGTGGCTCGTCCATCAGGAACAGCCCGGGGCGGCGGACGATCGCCCGGCCCATCGCCACCCGCTGCCGCTGGCCGCCGGAGAGCTGGCTGGGCTTGCGGCCGAGCACGTCCGCGATGCCGAGCGCGCTCGCCACGTCCTGGATCCGCTCCCCCCGCGGGGCCTGGTCGACGCCGGCCAGCCGCAGCGGGAAGCCGATGTTGTCGCCGACGGTCATGTGCGGGTAGAGCGCGAAGTCCTGGAAGACCATGGCGATCTTCCGGTCCCGGGGCGGCAGGTCGTTGGCGACCTCGCCGTCGAGCATCACCGCGCCCGAGGTCGGGTCCTCCAGGCCGGCCACCATCCGCAGGACCGTGGACTTGCCGCAGCCGGAGGGGCCGAGCAGCACCATGAACTCGCCGCCATTGACGTCCAGATTGATGGTGTCGACCGCGACTGTCCCGTCCTGGAACACCTTGGTGACATCCTTGAGCGCGACGGTGGTCACCGTCTCCTCCCCAGCTCGTCGGGCCGAACCCGGGAATGACTGTGACCAAAATCATCGAATCCGCACATCGGGTAAACGTGTGATGTTCGACTCGTGACCGTCCTATTAAGGCGTTCGGAGCGGTTTCAGGCCGGCTCGTCGAGGAAGACCCGGCGGACCACCCGCTCGGCGGCGTGGCCGTCGTCCAGCGCGCAGAACCGGGCCCGGAACCGCTGCCGGGCCTGCTCGGCCGCCGCGCCGCGTACCGCGCCGGAGCGGAACACGTCGAGCAGGGCCGGGAAGTCGAGGGCCACCGCGCCCGGCGGCTCGACGAGCACGTCGAGGTAGACCCCCCGGGCCACCCGATACGCGTCCCAGTCGGGGGCGTAGACGACGATCGGCCGGTCCAGCACGGCGTAGTCGAACATCGCCGAGGAGTAGTCGGTGACCAGCACGTCCGCGGTGAGATACAGGTCCTCCACCCGGCCGTGGTCGCTCACGTCCAGCACCCCGCCGGCGAACCGGCCGCGCGGACGCCGGTCCCGGTCGTGGAAGTAGTGGCTGCGCATCAGCAACCGACCGGACGGGCCGAGCACGGCGCGCATCCGGTCCGGGTCGAACGGCGGCCGCCAGCCGGGCAGGTGCTCCCGGTGTGTCGGCGCGTAGAGCACCACGAACTCATCGGGGCCGATGCCCAGCCCGGCCCGGGCCCGGCGGCACTCCGCCGGGGTGGCCGTGGCCAGCCGGTCGTTGCGCGGGTAGCCGACCTCCAGCGTGGTGTACCCGGCCGGGTAGGCCCGCTCCCACATCTGCGTCGAGAAGCTGTTCGAGCTGACGCTGTAGTCCCAGCGGTCCACCCGGCGCAGCAGGTCGGCGAAGTCCATCTCCATCGCGCCCATCGGGTACCGCTGCTGGTCCAGCCCCATCACCTTGACCGGGGTGCCGTGGTGCGTCTGCAGGTGCACCGAGCCCGGTCGCTTCCGGACGAAGTCCGGGAAGTTCACGTTGTTGACCAGCCAGCGGGCCCGGGCCAGCACCCGGTAGTAGGCCCGGGTGCCGGCGACCACGTACTCCACCCCGGGCGGGAGGGTGTCGACCCGGTCCCGCCGGACGATCCACACGCCGCGTACCTGGGGGGCGAGGCGGCGCGCGGCGGCGTAGATCGCGGCCGGGTTGCAGGCGTACCCCCGGTACCAGTACGCGGCGTAGACGGCGAGGCTCGGGTCGAGCGGCCGGCGTAACTCGACCCGGTAGTACTCGCCCAGCGCGGCGTCCCGGGCCCGGCCGGCGGTCCGCCGCGCCACCGGCAGCACCCGCCGCCGGGCCCGGCGCGCCGAGCGCCGCGCGGTCTCCTCGGCCTGGTGGGCACCGCGCAGCGCGCTGAACGTACGCCATCGCCCGGCCGCCACCAGTCGGTGCTTGAGCCCGTCCACGCCGGGTGGCACCGGGTAGCCGCCGGGCGGCCGGAGGCGCACGTAATCCTCGTGGATCTGGGTGAAGAAGGCGGGCCGCAGCTCGGGGGCGATCCGCGCGCCGTTGCCCAGCACGGTCAGGTAGTGCCAGATCATCCGCTCGAAGACCGCGGGGCGCAGCGGTTCCATGTCCGGCCCCCACCGGTCCATCAGCCGGAACACCCGATGCCACTGGGCGAACACCTCGAAGTGCCGGTCGCCCCGGGTACGGGTGATCGCCCCGGTCCGGCGCTGCCGGTAGTTGAGGCAGACCCGGTCCAGCACGCCGATCCGCTCGGCCGCCATCAGCACCGGGTAGCTGAACGAGACGTCCTCGTACCAGCCGGGCGCGAAGCGCAGCCCCCGCTCGACCAGGAGCTCCCGCCGGACCAGCTTGTTCCAGGCGGTGTGCAGCAGGCCCAGCGTCTCCGGCCGGTCGCGCAGCCGGAACGTCGCCTCGCCGGGCGGCTCGGGGAACACCTCGGCCATCGCGCTGCGGGTGCCGAGGTTGTTCCAGTGCGCCCGGACGTGGTCGACGATCAGCACGTCCGGACGGGTGGCCAGCAGCCGGTCGGCCACGTGCGGCAGGCAGCCGGGGACCAGCCAGTCGTCGCCGTCGATGAACCAGACGTACGTGCCGGTGGCCCGGTCCAGCCCGGCGTTGCGGGCCGGACCGAGCCCGGCGTTCTCGGCGAGCCGGACCGGCCGGACCCGGGGATCGCGCTCCGCGTACTCGGCCAGGATCTCGCCGGTGTGGTCCGGCGAGGCGTCGTCGACCCCGATCACCTCGAGATCGTCGTACGGCTGGTCGAGGATCGAGTCGAGACACTCCCGCAGGTAGCCCTGCACCCGGAAGGCCGGTACGACGAAGCTGAGCAGAGTCATCCCGGCCGGCCCTCCGTCAGCCCGGCGAGCGGTCACCCCCACCCACCGGGACCGGCGTGCGTCGGGCGCGGGCCGGCAGGACCGCCCAGGCGAGGACCACGCTCGCGACAAAAACCACGAGAAGGTACGTACCGAGTGTAACCAGACCGATACTCGCGTATCCGACGAACGCCGCCACCGTCAGCAGCGCCGACCGCCCCTCCCAGCCGAACGTGGCGGGATGCAGCGGCGGCGCCACCTGCCGCTTCTCCAGCCGGGCGGTCAGGTCGTAGTGGTGCAGGGTGAGCACGAAGACGTACCCGAAGATCAGCCAGGCGGGCGCGCGGCCGGCCACACCGACGGCGATCGCGAACAGGTACTCCCCGGCCCGCAGCGCGGCCGGGACCAGCCAGTCCAGCGGCCCGTCGTGCGCCGCCCGGGCACCGAACCCGGCGACCAGCAGCACCAGCAGCCCGACCGGCACCGCCCAACCCGGCAACCGGTGGCCGGCGTGGACGGTCGACAGCGCCCAGAGCAGCAGCGCCGCCGCGCCGAGCGCGCCGAGCACCGCCACCACCAGCGGACCGCGCACCACCGGCAGCGTCCGGGCCAGCGGCCCGTCGTCGCGGTGCAGGGTGCGGTCGACCGTCGCCATCACCGGCACCCGCATCCAGCGGGCCCGCAGGGTCCGCAACGCCCCGGTGTACGCGAACGCCAACGTCCCCCAGGCCAGCACCGCGCAGAGCGCGACCAGCGGGCCGAAGAGCGCGGCGGTCACCGCCATCAGCGCCCACCGCTCGCCGATCGGGAAGACCACCGTCCGCTTCAGCCAGTACGACACCGACCCGGTGTCCGCCTGCACCTTCGTCGAGGCGGCGTTCAGCTTGCCGCCGATGCCGCCGGCCTCCCCGGTCGCCGGGCGGGGCCGCCGGGCCGCCTCGTCGTGCAGCACGCCGTACCAGGTGTCGGTCATGTGCCGCACGGTCTGCAGGGTCATCGCGGCGATCGCGAGGGCCCAGCCGTACCGGAAGCCGGCGTGGGTGGCGCCGTAGCCGAGGCCGGCGTAGACCACATACTCCTTCGCCCGGTCGGCCATGGTGTCCAGCCAGCCGCCCCAGGCACTGAACTGCCGGGTGTAGCGGGCCAACTGGCCGTCCACGCAGTCGAGCACGAAGCCCAGGTAGAGCAGGACCGCCCCGGCGACCAGCGCGGGCCGCCCGCCGACGCCGAAGAGCACCGCGGCGGCCACCGCGAAGACCACCGAGATCATGGTCACCGCGGTCGGGCTGAGCCGCAGCCGGGCGGCGGCCTTCGTCACGTACGGGGACCAGGTGCTGACGAAGAACGTGGTGAAGAAGTCGTCCCGCTCCTTCACCGACAGCCGCAGCTCGGCCCGGTCCTCGTCGACCGCCTGCACGGCCACCTCGGCCGCGCGCAGCTCCGCGGCGGTGCCGACCCGGTGCGCCACGAGCAGGCGTACCCGATGGGCGAAGATCAGCGGGCCGCACGCCGTGAGTTCGGCGAAGAGCCGGTCCACCGCGGGCGCCGGTCCGCCCTCGGCACCGGCGACCGCCTGCGCGGCGGCGGCGAGGGCCGGCAGGTCGTTCGGGCCGACCCGCAGCGCGCCGCCGAACACACCGGTCGCGTCCGCCAGGTCGCCGGCCGCCACCACCTGGCCGCGCTCCTCCCGGACCGTCACCTGCCCGTCCCCGGGCGGGTCGGTGAGCACCAGCGCCACTGCGGGCCCCACCGGGCTGGTCGCCAGGTGCCGGAGCACGGCCGTGTGCGCCACCAGGTCGGCCCCGCTGACCAGCACCGGGCCGCTCGCGCCGGCCACCAGCGAGGCCAGCTCGAGCAGGTCGGTGGCCACCCGCACGTCGCTCGCCCCGGCCCGCCGCCACTGCCCGGCCAGCCGGTCGACGAGGCGCTCCCCGGCCTCGGTGGTCAGGCCCGCCGCCGGGTCGGCGGCGAGCACGATCGCGAGGGTCACCGCTGCGCGGCGCTGGCGTACGCGTGCAGCGCCTCGTCGATGGTCCCGTCGACGGTCAGCCGCCCCGCGTCGAGGTAGAGCCCCCGACGGCAGAACCGGGTGAGGTCCTTTTCGTTGTGTGACACCAGCACCAGCGTGCGCCCTTCCGCGAGAAGTCGCTCGATGGTCGCATAGCACTTCGCGCGGAACTCCGCGTCCCCGACCGCGGTCACCTCGTCCACCAACAGGATGGGGTGGGGCAGGTGGGCGATGACCGCGAAGCCCAGCCGCACCTTCATCCCCGACGAGTAGTGCCGGACCGAGGTGTCGATGGACCGCTCGACCTGCTCCCCGGCGAACGACACGATCTCGTCGAAGTGGCGCCGCAGGTAGCCCGTCGACAGCCCGTGCAGCCCGCCCACCAGATACAGGTTCTCCCGGCCGGTCAGGTCGTTGGAGAAGCCCGCGGACAGCTCCAGCAGCGGGGCCACCTCGCCGCGTACCCGGATCCGGCCCTCGTCCGGGATCAGCACCCCGGCGATCAGCCGCAGCAGGGTGCTCTTGCCGGTGCCGTTGCGACCGACCACGCCGACCGTCTCGCCCGGCTGGATCCGGAACGACACGTCGCGCAGCGGCCAGAACTGGCCGGCGTCCGAGTTCCGCCCGCCCCGGTGGATCAGCAGCTCCCGCAGCCGCAGCTGGCGGCGCCGGTTCCGGACGAACCGGATGCCCAGCCCCGCCGCCTCGATGATGGCCGTCATGTCGCCTCGATGCGGGCCGTCATTCAGAGTTCCTTGAGCACGGCCGGTTCCAGCCGGCGGAACGACCACCAGCCGACCGCCAGCACCAGCACGCTGCCCACCACGGTGATGGTGAGCAGCCGGGCGTCGGGGAACTGGTCCGGATACCAGATCGCGTGGTGCAACTGGAAGATGCCGACCAGCGGGTTCAACTCGTAGAGGAGCTTGATCCAGGCCGGCATGCCCGAGCCGCGGACCAGGCCGAGCGGGTAGATGATCGGGGTGGCGTAGAAGAGCACCCGGATGATCAGCCGCATGAAGCGCTCGATGTCGCGCATCAGCACGTTGAGCGCCGACAGCAGCAACGCGACCCCCGCCAGCAGCACGAACTGCACCGACACGGCCAGCGGCAGGGCGAGCAGCGTCCACCCGACGTGGATCTTCCCGTGCATCGCGTAGACCGCCGCGATGCCGGCCAGGATGGGCAGGCCGGCGGCGTACTCGGCGAACCGGCCGGTGACCCGGCCGATCGGGAAGACCTGCCGAGGCAGATTCATCGTGGTGATCAGCCGAGCCTGTCCGGTCAGCGCGTTCGTCGCCTCGGTGAGCGCCGAACTGGCCCACATCCAGGCGAAGATCCCGGTGACCAGGAAGAGCGGGTACGACCCGGCCGCGTCGCCCAGGTGCCCCCGGGTGGCGCCGGAATAGAGCACGCCGAAGACGAACCAGTAGATCAGGCCCATGCCGAGCGGCTCGATGAGCGACCAGAAGTAGCCCAGCACGGACTGCTGGTACTTCACCGCGAGGTCCCGCTTGACCAGGATGCGCAGCGAGTTGCGGGCCGACCAGAGCGCGGCGACGCCTGTCGTCACCGTCCCATCGTCACCCTCACCGGCGTCCGCCGGCAGGGCTACCGGTCGGGTCACCCCTTCGGGTTCAGCACTCGATCACGTTGACCGCGAGGCCACCCCGCGCCGTCTCCTTGTACTTGACCTTCATGTCCGCGCCCGTCTCCCGCATGGTCTTGATGACCTTGTCCAGCGAGACGGCGTGCACCCCGTCACCGCGCAGCGCCAGCCGGGTGGCCGTGATCGCCTTGATGCTGGCCACCGCGTTCCGCTCGATGCACGGGATCTGCACCAGGCCGCCGACCGGGTCGCAGGTGAGCCCGAGGTTGTGCTCCATACCGATCTCGGCCGCGTTCTCCACCTGGGCGGGAGTGCCGCCCAGCGCCTCGGCCAGCCCGGCGGCGGCCATCGAGCAGGCCGAGCCGACCTCGCCCTGGCAGCCGACCTCGGCCCCGGAGATCGACGCGTTCTCCTTGAACAGCACCCCGATCGCGCCGGCCGCGAGCAGGAAGCGGACCACGCCGTCCTCGGAGGCGCCCGGCACGAACCGGGTGTAGTAGTGCAGCACGGCCGGGATGATCCCGGCGGCGCCGTTGGTCGGGGCGGTCACCACCCGCCCGCCGGCCGCGTTCTCCTCGTTCACCGCGAGCGCGAACAGGGTGACCCAGTCCATCGCGCGCAGCGGATCGGTGGCGTCGGCCTCCGCCTCCAGGCTCCGGCGCAGCTCGGCCGCCCGGCGGCGGACCTTCAGCCCGCCCGGCAGGACGCCGTCCCGCTCGCAGCCGCGGGTGACGCAGTCCCGCATCACCCGCCAGATCTCCAGCAACCCGGCCCGGACGTCCGCCTCGCTGCGCCAGGACAGCTCGTTGGCGAGCATCACCTCGCTGATCGACAGACCGTTGCCGGTGGTGACCGCCAGCAGCTCCGCGCCGGTCAGGAACGGGTACCGGACGCGGGTGCTGTCCGGCTTGATCCGGTCCGCCCCGGCGGCCGCCTCGTCGACCACGAACCCGCCGCCGACGGAGTAGTAGGTCCGGGCCCTGATCGCCGCGTCGGCCGCGTCGTACGCCACGAAGGTCATCCCGTTCGGGTGGTACGGGAGCGAGCGGCGGCGGTGCAGCACCAGGTCCCGGTCCGGGTCGAAGTCGATCTCGTGGGTGCCGAGCAGGCTGAGCCGGCGCTCGGCCCGGATCCGCTCGACCCGCGGCCCGACCGCGTCCGTGTCGACCGTCTCCGGCGCCTCGCCCTCCAGCCCGAGCAGCACCGCGCGGTCACTGCCGTGGCCGTGTCCGGTGGCGCCCAGCGAGCCGAAGAGTTCGGCCTGCACCCGGGCGGTGTCGGTGAGCAGCCCGTCCGCCTTGAGCCCGGCCACGAACGTGCGGGCGGCGCGCATCGGCCCCACGGTGTGCGAGCTGGACGGCCCGATGCCGACACTGAAGAGGTCGAAAACACTGATCATGGCTGCACTTTCCTCGCCGTCGTACCCGGGTGCGGGTCCGGCCCGGTGGTGCCGACCCCGGTCCGGGGACGGCGGGCGGCACCCGGGGTGTGGGCGCCCGACCGGCGAGCCTACCCGCCCAGGTCAGCCCCCGCCCGCGACCCCGCACACCGCCACCCTGCACCCCGGCTCGTCTCCCCCGCGTCACCGCGCCCTCGCGCCCTCGCGCCCCGCGCACCGCGCACCGCGCACCGCGCACCGCGCACCGCGCACCGCGCACCGCGCCGAGATCGTGCTCGATCCAGGAAGTAGTGGCCTCGGCGCAACCGGGATGGCACTCGATCCAGGATCGAGCACGATCTTCAGCGATCCACGCGCGGTGTGCGGTGCCGCGCCGCCAGCGAGCGCAGGCAGTGGCCGCCCGGCGTAGCACGCTCGGCCAGACGTGAGTGGTGGACCCGCCAGCGAGGTCCTTGCCCGGCGTGGGTCGGCGGGACCCGGCGGGGTAAGCACCTACGGGTGCCCAGGCCACCGATCCTCCTCGGGGCCGAGGGCGCGGCTCCCACCCGTTCCTAGCGTGGAATCAGCGCGGCGGATCCGCCGCAGAGTGGGAGTACGACGATGAGTCGCAAACTGGTCCGGCCCCGCCAGGGGCGCATGCTCGCCGGTGTCTGCGCCGGCCTGGCGCAGCGGTTCGGCATGTCGGCCGGGTTGGTCCGGCTGCTGTTCCTGCTGTCCCTGCTGCTGCCCGGCACCCAGGTGATCATCTACCTGATCCTCTGGATCCTGATGCCCAACGAGGACCGCTACCTCGCCCCCACCCGCCACTGACACCCCACCCCACCCCACCCCACCCCGCCACCGCCCGCCCGGGAGGGCGGCCCGGCCAGCAACATCGGGGAAGTTGCTGGCTCCGCCCACGCCTGAGGCAGCAACTTCCCGAAACTGCCGCCGTTGCGGGCGCGCCTGGACGGGCGGGCAGCGCGGTGCGCGTGTCGGGGGGCAGGGGACAGCGGGGCACCCGCCCCGAATCCCGGGGCGGGTGTCGACGTCGGAAGGGTCAGGGGGCCGTGTAGGTGACCGTGATCTTCTGGTAGCCGAGGGAGCGGAGCAGGCCCTCCAGCATCTTGCGGGTGTTCTCCTCGGCCCGGGCGGTGAGCCCGCTGTCCCGGGCGGCGGCGGTGATCCGGTCCTCGGCCAGCTGGTAGACCTGCTGCTGCCGGTTGGGGTTGCCGGCCACCAGGTCGTTGAGCCGGTTGATCAGGCCACGCTGCTCGGCGAAGACGTAGCTCTTCTCCAGGTCGAGGTTGGTCTCCCCGAGCTGCGGCGCGGGCAGCTTGATCTCCACCGACTTCTTGTCGGCGGACTCCACGATCGCCCCCTCGGCGATCTTCGAGAAGTCGACGTACGCCTCGACCCGGCCCGCCCCGACGAACAGGGTCCGCTCGTTGAGCAGGAAGTCCGGCACGTTCCTCCGGTCGTTCTGCAGGTCGACCACGACCTGGAAGTCGCCCTCGGCGGCGACGTACCGGCTGAGATCCCGGATCGACTTGAGCAGCGGCGGCTGGCTGCGGTCGGTCTGCTCCTTGGCGAACGGGTTGCGGAACTCCGGCAGGATCCCGGTGGCCTGCACGCCGAGCAGCACCACCACGGCCAGCGCAGCCGCGCCGAGCACCCAGAGCAGGCCACGGACCGGGCCACCCGCCGACGGCGGGACGCCCGGAGCGGGATCGGGTGTGCCGTCCGACCGGGCCCTGAGATCGTCACTGGTCGGGTAGCCGGGGAACTCCCTGGTGGGCTCGTTGATGTCACCGTCGCGGGCCATCGCCCTCACCGTCCTCGTCAGACACAGTGTCTGAGAATGACGGTAAGGCCCCGGTACGACACCCGCCCGCCGAGCGGGGGCGCAATCGAAAACCGCAGGTCAGGCGAACGCGGAGAGCCCGGTCAGGCGCTGCCCGATGACCAGTTGGTGGATCTCCGAGGTGCCCTCGTAGGTCAGCACGCTCTCCAGGTTGTTGGCATGCCGCATGACCGGGTACTCGCCGGAGATCCCGTTGGCGCCGAGGATGGTCCGGCACTGCCGGGCGATCGCCAACGCCTCCCGGACGTTGTTCAGCTTGCCGACGCTGACCTGCTCCGGGCGGAGCTTCCCGGCGTCGGCGAGCCGGCCCAGGTGCAGCGCCAGCAGCAGGCCCTTGTTCCACTCGACGGCCATGTCGGCGAGCTTGGCCTGGGTGAGCTGGAAACCGGCCAGCGGCCGGCCGAACTGGGTCCGGGTGGTCGCATACGACAGGGCGGTCTCCAGGCAGTCGCGGGCCGCGCCGAGCGCCCCCCAGACGATGCCGTGCCGGGCCTCGGTGAGGCAGCTCAGCGGCGCCTTCAGCCCGATCGCCTCGGGCAGCCGGGCGTCCGCCGGGAGCCGGACGTCGTCGAGGACGACCTCCCCGGTCAGCGAAGCGCGCAGCGACATCTTGTGCCGGATCTCGCGCGCCGTCACCCCGGGCGTGTCCATCGGTACGGCGAAGCCGCGCACCCCGTCGTCGGTGCGCGCCCAGATCACCCCGACGTCGGCGATCGGCGCGTTGGTGATCCACATCTTGGTGCCGTTGAGGATCCAGTCGTCGCCGTCCCGCCGGGCCCGGGTGGCCATCGAGGCCGGGTCGGAGCCGTGGTCCGGCTCGGTCAGCCCGAAGCAGCCGATCGCCTCGCCGGCCGCCATGGCCGGCAGCCAGCGCTGCTTCTGCTCCTCGCTGCCGTAGCGCCAGATCGCGTACATGGCCAGCGAACCCTGCACCGAGACCAGCGAGCGGACCCCGGAGTCGCCGGCCTCCAGTTCCAGGCAGGCCAGCCCGTACGCGACGGCCGACGCGCCGGCGCAGCCGTACCCGGTCAGGTGCATGCCGAGCAGGCCGAGCTTGCCGAACTCCCGGGCCAGCTCGCGGGCTGGCACCTGGCCGTCCTCGTACCAGCCGGCGACGTGCGGGCGTACCCGGTCGTCCACGACCTGGCGCACGACGGCGCGGATCTGCCGCTCCTCCTCGCTCAGCGAGGCGTCGACGTCGAGCAGGTCCAGTACGGTCATGCCGTCGCCTCGCTCCGCTCGGCGCCGGAATGACCGGCCCGGAACTGAGCTTGATGATTCGCTCGCTCGCGCTCGCTCATGGCCGCCACCTTAACGAAGACTCAGGAAGCCGTCACTCGGGCTGGCCGCTGAGCACCAGCACCCGGGCGTGGATCTGGTTGCGCTGCTGGAGCGCCGCGCGCAGCGCCCGGTGCAGGCCGTCCTCCAGGTAGAGGCCGCCGTTCCACTGCACCACGTGTGGGAAGAGGTCGCCGTAGAAGGTGGAGTCCTCGGCGAGGAGCTTGTCCAGCGCCAACTCCCGCTTGGTGGTGATGAGCTGGTCCAGCCGGAGCGGGCGCGGCGGGATCTCCGCCCACTGCTTGAGCGTGAGGTTGTGCTCCGGGTAGGGACGCCCGTCCCGGACCGCTCTGAAGATCACGGCACGCTCCCCTCCCCCAAGGCCGGATCCACCCCGACGCCCCGCCGATCGCGGCGGGCGCTCCGGGGCAGCTGATGATGTCCGTGCCAGCCTAGCGGCACCCGCCACACCGCGTTTTACTCCCTCATGTCGGTTTCTCCCCCGCCGACACCCCGCGCCGGACCGGGGAACCAGCTCAACTCCAGCGGCCGCGCCGGACCACCTCGTCCACCGGTCGCCGTCCGCGGCGCAGCGACGGTGACCGGTGGTCGGGCGCCTGGTAACCGATCGTGACCGCGCCGATCGGCTGGTAGTCGTCCGGCACCTTGAACGCCTCCCGGTACGCCCCGATCCGCTGCGGCGGGATGCCGAAGAAGCACGCCCCCAGGCCCTCGTCCACCGCGGTGAGCAGCATCAGCAACGCGGCGAAGCCGGTGTCCACGTACCAGTAGGGCACCGGCCAGCGGTCCTCGGCGCGGTCCGCCCACCCCTTGTCCGGCTCGGCGTAGCGATCCAGGTAGGCGGAACGGTTGGCGTGCGGCACCACGATCAGCGGGGCCCGGCGCATCCCGGCCAGCCAGCGTTCCCGGCCGCCACCGCCCGGGGTGGCCGCCGCCCAGAACCGCTCCCGGTCCGCCGGCTCCTCCAGCACCAGGAAGCCCCAGCCCTGGGCGAAGCCCGCCGAGGGCGCCCGGATCGCGTGCGCCAGCAGCCGGTCCACCACCTCCGGCGGGACCGGCCGGTCCGGGTCGTAGTTGCGGACCATCCGGCGGCGCCGGACGACGTCGGCGAACTCCATGCTCAGGCCTCGGGCCGGACGCCCCAGGCACCCCGCCAGGTCTGGCCGGGAGCCAGCACGATCAGGTCCCGCCCGGAGCGGAACGCGTCCGGCGGGCAGGTCATCGGCTCGATGGCGACCGAGCGGCGGCGCCGCTCCCCGCTGAGCGTGTCGCCGGTGAAGACCTGCCACCAGCCGAACTCGCGGTCCGCCCAGACGTGCAGCCGGGCCGAGCCGTCCGGCGTGGCGAGGGTCACCGCCGAGCCGCCGTCGGCATCCCGCTCGACGTCGCCGAAGGCCACGTCGAGCACCGCGTCGCCGATCGGGCGGGGCGCGGTGAAGTCGTATTCACTGCCGGCCACCCCGGTCGCCCCGATCGGGAGCAGCCGGCTGTCCACCAGCACCCGGATCCGCCCCGGCACCCGCAGCGACGACTCCGCCACGCCGGTCTTCGGCAGCCGCAGGTAGGGGTGCACCGAGAAGCCGAACGGCGCCGGCTCGCCGGCCAGGTTCGTCACCTCGTGCTCGGCCCGCAGCCCGCCCGTCCCGACCCGCCACCGGGTACGCAGCCGCAGCGGCCACGGGTAGCCGGGCCGCGCCGGCAGTTCGTACCCGACCGTGACGCTGTCCGCCGCCTGCTCGACCAGGTGCCAGGACGCCCAGTTGACCAGCCCGTGGAGGGCGTTGTTGCGGGCCGGCTCGCTCAGGTCGAGCTGCAGCGACCGGTCGGCGAAGGTGTACGCGCCGTCCCGGATCCGGTTCGGCCACGGGGCCAGCACCTGGCCGGCCCCGCCGGGGCAGAGCTCGTCCGTCCCGTACCCGTCGAGGTAGTCCACCCCGTCGTGCCGGTACGCGCGCAGCCCGCCACCCACCTCGACGACGACCGCCTCGTGGCCGTCGGCGGCGATGGTCCACTGTGCCCCCGAGGGCGACCGGTTCACGGCGTTCTCCATGCCGGCGACCTTAGCCCGTCGGCCCCAACCCGCGCCGGACTCAGCCCGCCGGCCGGCACGGGAGGCGGCTCACTTCCGCTCGGCCTCCGCCGTGCTGGCGGCCCGGTAGCGGAGCAGGGCCGGGAAGGCCACCACCAGCAGCACGGCGAGGACGGCCGAGACGAGGCCGCCGCCCACCCAGGCGACGCCGGCGCCGAAGCCGGCGGCCATCGTGCCGGCGCGCAGGTCGCCCAGGCGTGGACCACCGGCGACCACCACGGTGTTCACGCCCTGGAGCCGGCCGCGCATCCGGTCCGGCGCGTAGATCAGCAGCATCGACTGCCGCAACACCGAGCTGACCAGGTCGGCGGCCCCGGCCAGGCCGAGCAGCAGCACCACCAGCCAGAGCTGGCGGGCCAGCCCGGCCAGGGCGATCGCGATGCCCCAGCCCACCACGGCCAGCACCAGCGCCAGCCCCTGCCGCCGCAGCCGGCCGATCCAGCCGGAGGTCAGCCCGCCCACCATCGCGCCGATGGCGATGGCGCTGTAGAGCCAGCCGACGGCTCCGGCACCACCGAGCCGCTCCTGCGCCACCTCGGGGAAGAGCGCCCGCGGCATGGCCAGGACCATCGCGATCAGGTCGATGGCGAACGACAGCAGCAGCACCGGCGTGGTGGCCAGGTAGCGGAACCCGTCCACGATGCTGGCCAGTCCCGCCTTCCGCGGCGTGCCGTCGCCGTCCGCGTCGGGCTCGGGCGGCATCGCCGGCAGGCGCAGGGTGGCCCAGAGCGAGACGGTGAACAGCAGCGCGTCCACCGCGTACGCGATCGGCAGCCCGACGTCGATCCGCCAGGTGGCGAAGATCAGGCCGGCCGTGAGCGGCCCGAAGACCGAGGTCGCGGTGAACGTGGTGAAGTTCAGCGTGCTGGCCGCCGGCACCAGCTCGGCCGGCACCAGCCGGGGCAGGATCGCGCTGCGGGCCGGTGAGGTGATCGCGAAGGCGATCGACTGCACCGCGACCAGGGCGAGCAGCAGCGTCGGGCTGCCCACCCGGAACACCGACTGGAGCAGCAGGCCCAGGGTCGACGCCCAGAGCAGCCCGCCGGCGGCGAGCAGCACCTGGCGCCGGTCCCGGGCGTCGGCGACCGCCCCTCCCCACAGCCCGAAGACCAGCAGCGGCAGGAACCCGGCCACGCCGAGCAGCCCGACCCAGAACGAGCCGCCGGTCAGGGCGAACATCTCGACCGGTACGGCGACCGCGGTGAACTGGAAGCCGAACATCGCCACGCCGTTGCCGAGCCAGACCCGCCGGTACGCGGGCACGCTCAGCGGACGCAGGTCGATCGCCCAGCGGCGCGATCCGCGCGGCCGGGCCTCCTTCACTCCGGTCACGGCGCCAGCCGCTCGGTGATCCAGTCGCCGCCCTCGGTACGGCGGAACCGCAGCCGGTCGTGCAGCCGGCTGACCCGGCCGTGCCAGAACTCCACCGTCTCCGGCCGGACCCGCAGCCCGCCCCAGTGCGGCGGGGCGGGGATCGGGTCCACGTCGGCGAACCGCTCCGCCGCCGCCCGGTACGCCGCGTCCAGCGCGGCCCGCTCCGGGACGACCTGGGACTGGCTGCTGGCCCAGGCGCCGAGCTGGGAGCCGCGCGGCCGGCTGGCGAAGTACGCCTCGGTCTCGGCCCGGTCCACCCGCGCCACCCGCCCGGTGACCACCACCTGGCGCTGCATCGGGAACCAGGGGAAGACCAGGCTGGCCCACGGGTTGGCGGCCGCCTCGGCGGCCTTGCGGGACCCGTAGTTGGTGTAGAAGACGAAGCCGTCCGGGTCGTACCCCTTGAGCAGGACGGTGCGGGCGCTCGGGCGGCCCTCGGCGTCGGCGGTGGCGACCACCATCGCGTTCGGTTCGGGCAGCGGGTACGCCACCGCGTCGGCGAACCAGCGGCCGAACTGGGTGTGCCAGTCCGGTGCCAGGTCCGATTCGGAAAGGCCCAGGTCGGCGGCGTACTCGTTACGCATGCCCGCCGGGGCCGGTGTGTCGCCCGTCACTCCGTCTCCCCCTCGTCGAGGCGACCGCGTCCCCCGACGCTGGCCAGACCCCACCGCCCAGTCTGGCCCAGACCGTGAGCTTGTCCACCCGCGGGGATGAGGCGTGCAGCACAGTCGCCGCGGGTCGCGCACTTGGTTACCGAGCAGGCAAGATGGCACGAACACATCCCTGAGGGTCGCCTAAGGAGCGGGGCCGGATCAGCCCGCGCGGGCGCACCGAGCCGGAAGCCAGGAGACGACATGTCCGACTTCAAACCGGGCCTGGAAGGCGTCGTAGCCTTCGAGACCGAGATCGCCGAACCGGACCGCGAGGGTGGCTCGCTGCGCTATCGCGGCGTGGACATCGAGGATCTGATCGGCCAGGTCTCCTTCGGCAACGTCTGGGCGCTGCTGGTCGACGGGCGCTTCGGCCCGGGCCTGCCGCCGGCCGAGCCGTTCCCGGTGCCGGTGCACTCCGGCGACATCCGCGTCGACGTGCAGTCCGCGGTCGCCATGCTCGCCCCGTACTGGGGCCTCGACCAGCTGCTCGACATCTCCGACGAGCAGGCCCGCGAGGACCTGGCCCGGGTGTCGGTCACCGCGCTCTCCTTCGTCGCCCAGTCCGCCCGCGGCCTCGGCCTGCCCGCCGTGCCGCAGAAGGAGATCGACAAGGCGGAGACGATCGTCGAGCGCTTCATGAAGCGCTGGCGGGGTGAGCCCGACCCGCGGCACGTCAAGGCCGTCGACGCCTACTTCATCTCGGCCGCCGAGCACGGCCTGAACGCCTCCACCTTCACCGCCCGGATCGTCGCCTCCACCGGTGCCGACGCCGCCGCCTGCATCTCCTCCGGCATCGGCGCGCTCTCCGGTCCGCTGCACGGCGGCGCGCCGTCGCGGGTGCTCAGCATGCTGGAGTCGGTCGAGCGCAGCGGCGACGCCGAGGGTTACGTCAAGGGCGTCCTCGACCGGGGCGAGCGGCTGATGGGCTTCGGCCACCGGGTCTACCGGGCCGAGGACCCGCGCGCCCGGGTGCTCCGGCGCACCGCCAAGGAGCTGGGCGCACCCCGCTTCGAGGTCGCCGAGGCGCTGGAGAAGGCCGCGCTGGCCGAGCTGCAGGCCCGCCGCCCGGACCGGGTGCTCGCCACCAACGTCGAGTTCTGGTCGGCCGTGGTGCTGGACTTCGCCGAGGTGCCGGCGCACATGTTCACCTCGATGTTCACCTGTGCCCGGATGGGCGGTTGGTCCGCGCACATCCTGGAGCAGAAGAAGCTCCAGCGGCTGGTCCGCCCCTCGGCCCGGTACGTCGGCCACGGCCCGCGCAAGCCACAGGAGGTCGAGGGCTGGGACGCCATCCCGCACGGCGTCTGATCCCCCGCGTACCCCTCGAAGGGCCTCGTCCGCCGCGGACGGGGCCCTTCGCGCATCGCTGTGGCGCATCCCTCACCGCGGGGTGTGGGACCAGCCGCCGGGCGGGCCGGCCCGGGTGGGAGGATGAAGGCCGGCAGTGCCGCCGGCCCGGGCTCGGATCCCGGCTCCCCCGCGCGCCCACGCGCGGCCGTCGTCGGTCCGCGCCCGCTGAAGGGCCCCTCCTCGCAGCCCACGCGGAAGGATCGAGACAACCGTGGCTGACGCACCGACCATCCGGATTCCCGACGACATCAAGCCCGCCGACGGGCGGTTCGGCTGCGGGCCGTCCAAGGTCCGTCCGGCGGCGGTCTCCGCCCTCGCCGACGTCGCCACCAGCTACCTGGGCACCTCCCACCGGCAGCAGACCGTGCGGGACCAGGTGGCCCGGCTGCGCCGGGGCATCGCCGAGTTCTTCTCCCTCCCCGAGGGCTATGAGGTGGTCATCGGCAACGGCGGCACCACCGCCTTCTGGGAGGTCGCCACCTTCGGCCTGGTCCGCGACCGGGCCCAGTTCGCCAGCTTCGGCGAGTTCGGGGCCAAGTTCGCCAAGTCGGTCAAGGACGCCCCGTTCCTGGGCGAGCCGACGATCCGCAAGTCCGAGCCGGGCAGCGCCCCGACCCTGGTCGCCGAGGTCGGCGTGGACGTCTACGCCACCCCGCACAACGAGACCTCGACCGGCGTGGCCGTGCCGATCAGCCGGGTGCCGGGCGCCGACGAGGGCGCGCTGCTGCTGGTCGACGCCACCTCCGGCGCCGGCGGCCTGGAGGTCAACGTCGGCGAGACGGACGTCTACTACTTCGCCCCGCAGAAGTGCTTCGGCTCCGACGGCGGTCTCTGGCTGGCCCTGATGTCGCCGGCCGCGCTCGCCCGGGCCACCGAGATCAAGGAGTCGGGTCGCTACATCCCGGCCTTCCTCGACCTGGTCACCGCGATCGACAACTCGCGGCTGGAGCAGACGTACAACACCCCGGCGCTGGCCACCATCTTCCTGGCCGCCGAGCAGACCGACTGGATGAACGCCCAGGGCGGCCTGGCCTGGGCGGCCAAGCGCACCGCCGAGAGCGCCGGCATCGTGTACGGCTGGGCCGAGCGGTCCGCGTTCGCCACGCCGTTCGTGGCCGACCCGGCGCTGCGCTCCAACGTGGTCGCCACGATCGACTTCGCCGACGGGGTGGACGCCTCGGCGATCGCGAAGGTGCTGCGCGCCAACGGCATCGTCGACACCGAGCCGTACCGGAAGCTGGGCCGCAACCAGCTCCGGATCGCGCTGTTCCCGGCCGTCGAGCCGGCCGACGTCGAGGCGCTCACCGCGTGCGTCGACCACGTGGTCGAGCGACTCTGATCACCTCGTGACGCTGGGTGGCCGCCGACGCCCCGACGGCCACCCACCGTGATCATCGCCGCAGGTCAGTCGCGACATGCCGGGGTGTCACATCCCCCACCTTCGGGTAGATGCGCGTACGGTGGTGCGAGACGCCCGGGTGGCCGGCTCGTGGCGTGACGGCCAGCGAAGCGGGACGGAGGCAAGCCCATGCGCCCAGTACGCTTCGTCGCCCTCTCCGAGGACGGCCAGGCTCTGGTGCTCGCCGACGAGGTCGGGCGCCTGCTCGCCCTGCCGATCGACGAACGCGTCGCCTCGGTGCTGCACCCCGATCCCGGCGCGGCGCCCCTCGCGGTCGTGGCGACCGCCGCCGACCCGACGCCGTCGCTCTCGCCGCGGGACATCCAGGCCCGGATCCGCTCCGGCGAGTCCGCCGAGGACGTCGCCCGGATCGCCGGTGTCCCGGTCGACCGCGTCCTGCGCTACGCCGGCCCGGTGCTCCAGGAGCGGGCCATGCTCGCCCAGCACGCCCGGCGGACCAGGCTCAAGGGCGCGGAGAAGCCGACCCCGCTGGCCGAGGTGGTCAACGGCCGGCTGGGCCAGCACGGGATCGACACCGAGAAGATCTCCTGGGACGCGTACCGGCGGGACGACGGCACCTGGCGAATCATCGCCACCTGGCCGTCGGGCAAGGCCACCGCGCAGGCGGTCTGGGATCTCGACAAGACCCGGCAGCACGTCACCCCGCACGACGACATGGCGCAATACCTCTGCGCCGAGCGGCCCACGCCGATCCTCGGCCAGGAGCCGGCACCGGAGCGGGGCGGCCACGCGCTGCCCGGCCCGTCGCGCGGCGAGCCGAGCCGGGGCGGGCACGGCCTGCCGGCGCCCGCCGAGCACGCCCGTCCGGGGCGGGACCCGATCCGCGCCGGCCGGGACGCCCTGCTCGCCTCGCTGGACCGGCCGCTCGGCGGTGCGTCCGGGCGGGGTCTCGACACCCGGTCCCCGGCCGCCCTGGCCGGGCCGGAGGCGCCCCGCCAGCGGCCGGTCTCCGGTGGCGCCGCGGCGCTGCTCGGCGGCGGTCCGGGTTCGGCCTTCGACGACGATTCGGACGCGCCGAAGGAGGTCCCGGCCGTACCGTCGCTGGCCGTGCTCCGGCCGCGGCGCACCGGCCCGGCGGCAGCGGCCGGCGGCGGCGAGTCGGCGGAAGCCGGCGGCAAGCCGCGCAAGCGGCTGCCGAGCTGGGACGACGTCCTCTTCGGCAGCGGCCCGGCGGCCCGCGAGTCATCCTGATCCACCCGGTCCACCCTGGCGCGCGACGGCTCCAGGTCGCAGCGCGGCGTCAGACCGGCCTTCATTCGGTCCGGAGCGCCGCCAAGCGGCGCGGAGGCCGAATCATGGCCGCCAGCCGAGCTGGAGTCGTCGCAAGGCACTCGAAGTGCCCGCGTGCCAGGGTGGACCCATGGAGTACACGAACCTGGGACGCACCGGTCTCTCGGTGAGCCGGCTCTGCCTCGGCACCATGAACTTCGGTCCGCAGACCGACGAGCCGGACAGTTTCGCCATCATGGACCGGGCTCTGGAACACGGGATCAACTTCTTCGACACCGCGAACGTCTACGGCTGGAAGCTCGGCGAGGGCGTCACCGAGCAGATCATCGGCCGCTGGTTCGCCCAGGGCGGCGGGCGCCGCGACAAGGTCGTCCTGGCCACCAAGGTGTACGGCAAGATGGGCGACTGGCCCAACGAGCAGGGCCTCAGCGCCCGGCACATCATCCGGGCCTGTGAGGAGTCGCTGCGCCGGCTGCAGACCGACACCATCGACCTGTACCAGATGCACCACATCTCCCGGACCACGCCGTGGGAGGAGATCTGGCAGGCCATGGAGACCCTGGTCGCCCAGGGCAAGGTGTTCTACGTCGGGTCGTCCAACTTCGCCGGCTGGCACATCGCCCGGGCGCAGGCGGCGGCGGGCCGGCGCAACTTCCTCGGCCTCGTCTCCGAGCAGTGCATCTACAACCTGCTCACCCGCCACGTCGAGCTGGAGGTGATCCCGGCCGCGCAGGAGTACGGGCTGGGCATCATCCCCTGGTCGCCACTGCACGGCGGGCTGCTCTCCGGGGTCATCCGGAAGATGGCCGAGGGCGGCGCGGCGCGCGGCACCACCGGCCGGTCGGCCGACGCGCTCGCCGCGCACCGGTCCACCATCGAGGCGTACGAGAAGCTCTGTGCCGACCTCGGCCACGACCCGGCCGACGTGGCGCTGGCCTGGCTGCTCTCCCGGCCCGGGGTGACCGCCCCGATCGTCGGTCCGCGCACGCTGGACCAACTCGACCGGACCCTCGGCGCGTTGGACGTAGACCTCGACGAGGCCACCCTGCAGCGGCTGGACGGGCTCTTCCCGCCGCTCGGCAACGGCGGCCCCGGCCCGGAGGCCTGGGCCTGGTGACCCGTCCCGGGCCGGCCGGACGCGTTCCGGCCGACCGGGCGCGTGCCTGCGCCGCGAGGTCGGCGATCTGGCGGGGTGGATGCACCGAGGACACCGCCCGATCGCCGACCTGGCGCGATCCCCCGGCGGCGCTGGCTTGGATCAGATCGGCCAGGCGGCCAGGCGGTCGTAGGTGGGGCGGGGGCCGGGATGGCTGCGGACCAGCACCAGCTCCTCCGCCGGCCATTCCGGGCCGAGGTAGTCGTGCAGCGCCTCCCGGTCGGCCAGGATGTCGGCGCGGTCGATCCGGTCCCCGGGCCGGGCGATCGTCAGGTGGGCCCGGAACGGTTTCTCGTCGTGCGGCAGCTCGGCGCGGCGCAGCCCGAACCGGATCAGCCGGGCCAGCACGGCCAGCCCCTCGACGTCGCCCCGGACGTCCACCCAGAGCACGGTGAACCGACCGCGCCCGAAGCTGCCCCCACCGCCCAGGCGAAGCCGGGGTGAGTTGTCCCGGCCGTCCCGGAACGTCTCGGTGGCCAGCCCGAGCGCGCTCTCCACGTCGACCAGTCGGTCGTCCGGCACGTCGCCGAGGAAGGCCAGGGTGAGGTGGGCGTTCGCCGGGTCGGCCAGTCGGACGTTGGTGCCGGCGGCGGTGGCGGCACCGACCCGCAGCCGGGCCACCTGGGCGGCGAGGTCGTCGACCGCCGTCCGGGGCGGGTAGACCGCGACGAAGAGCCGCACCGGCGTCAGCGGTGCCGCTGATGGTGCCCGGGCCGGGCCGCGGGCAGAGTGAGCCCGGCCGCGTGCACCAGTCCCTCCACCCGGACGCGTTCGATCTCCCGGTCGACGCCCTCCAGGTCGGCCAGATGCTCGGTGATGTCGAGTGCCCGGCAGGCGGCGCGCAGCCGCTCGTCGTACGCGTCGATGACCGCGCCGTGCCACACCACGGAGCGGTCGGCGGCGGCGAGCCGGTGGCCGCCGAGCCGGCGCAGGTCAACGGCGAGCTGTTCCAGCGGGCGGCGGTCCCCCCGGTCGAACTCGGTGAGGTCGATGTCGCGGGTGAGCGAGTCCGCCTCGATGGCCCGGTCCAGCCGGGCGATTGTCCGGCGTTCGCGGCGCTGCTCCCGCCACTCGGCCCAGCCGCAGGCCACCCGGTCGATGATCTCGTCGGCGCAGAAGAGCAGCGCGAAGACGGCGGGCAGGCAGCAGACGGCGAGGATCGCCAGCATCAACAGAAGTCCCCGCCCCACTCCCACATATCGACGCTAAGCCGCCTCGTGGCGGCCCGCTACCCGTTTGGCGAGATCGGGCCGGAATGCGCAAACGGAAGGACCGGTCCCCGGGGCGGAAACCGGTCCTTCCGGTGGTCACCGGGTCACTCGGCGCCGGGCGAGACCACGTAGAAGCGGGGCATCGGCAGCACCCGCATCCGCAGCCGGGCGCCGGAGCGGCGCAGTTGCCAGGTGAGCGCGAGGAGCGCGGCGGCCAGCGAGATCAGCCCGCCGATCCAGATGCTCGCCCCGGCGCCGAAGGTCTCGGCCACCCAGCCGATGATCGGCGCGCCGACCGGGTTGGTGCCGAGGAAGACCAGCACCCACAGCGCCATCACCCGGCCCCGGAACGCGGCGTCGACGCTGAGCTGGACCCGCTGGTTCGCGGCCTGGGCGAAGAAGACCATGAAGAACCCGGTCGGCAGCAGCAGCGCCACGACCAGCCAGTACGCCCCCGCGAGCCCGACCATGGTGCCGAAGGTGGCGCAGCCGACCGCCGCGCCGAGCACCAGCCAGACCGAGGGGCGGCTGCGCCGCCCGGTGCCGGCCAGCGCGCCGGTCAGCGCACCGACCGCGAGCGCGGTGCTGAACAGGCCGAACGAGGCGGCGCCGGTGTTGAACACGGTCTTGGCCAGCGCGGCGAGGGTGAGCTGGAAGTTGAACAGGCTCATCCCGATCACCGACATCAGCGCCATCGGCAGCAGGATGTCCGGCCGGCGCGCGACGTACCGCAGGCCGTCCACCACCCGGGCCTGGTCGCGCTGGCCGGCCGGCAGCAGGTCCTTGCGGTGCAGCTCGGAGGTACGCATCCGGACCACGTTGACCAGCGGGGCGATCGAGCTGAGCGCGCTGAAGAGGAACACCGGTCCGACGTCGAAGGCGGCGATGGCCAGACCGGCGACGGCCGGGCCGATGATCCGGGCCGAGTTGAAGGTGGCCGCGTTGAGCGAGAGCGCGTTCGGCAGCAGCGGTACGCCGACCAGTTCGGAGACGAACGCCTGCCGGACCGGGGTTTCCACCGCGTTGGCGACGCCGAGCAGGGCGGCGAACGCGAAGACGTGCCACAACTGCACCAGGCCGGTGATCACCAGCAGGCTCATCACCAGCGCCAGCGCGGTCCAGAAGGCGTTGGCGATGAAGAGCAGCAGCCGCTTGTCGTAGCGGTCGGCGAGACGGCCGGAGAGCAGGGTCAGCAGCAGGACGGGGGTGAACTGCAACGCGGTGACCACGCCGAGCGCGGTGGCCGAGTTGTCGCTGAGCTCGAGGACGAGCCAGTCCTGGGCAATGAACATCATCCAGACGCCGATCAACTTGATCAGCTGTCCGGTGGCGAAGAGTCGGTAGTTGCGGACTCGTAGGGACTGGAACATCGTGCTCAGCCTGGCCTGCACGCTAAGTGCGCCTCCTCGCGTCGGGTACGCCTCATCCACGGCGGACGGGGCGGACCGCACGACGCGGTCGGCTCAGGCGCGAGCGATCTCCTGGAGGATGTCGGCGGCCCGCCGCAGCGTGTCGCGTTCCTCCTCGGTGAGTTCGGCCAGCCGGTCGGCCAGCCACTGGTTGCGGGCCCGCTCGAACTGCTCGAGCACGGCCCGTCCCCCCTCGGTCGCCGCGAGGATGACCTGCCGGCCGTCGGTCGGGTGGGGGGTGCGCTGCACGAGGCCGCGCTCCTCCAGCTTTGCGACGATCTTGGTCATCGTCGGCGGCTGCACCCGCTCGACGTCGGACAACTCCCGGGGCGTCAGGGCACCCGCCAGGTTGAGGCTGGTGAGCGCCGAGAGTTGGCTGCCCGTCAGGTCGCCGACCGGGCGGGCCTGCCGGACCCGCCGGTTGAGTCGGGTGATCGCATTACGCAGCTGAGGGGCCAGCTGCGCCGGTGGCACGCGTTTCGCCGTCACCGTCCGCTCCGTCACACTAGTTAGCTTAACTAATGAGCCTGGCTAACGACATGCGATATGACCAGGCTCACCAGAAGATCGACTTTTCCCCGCGTCAGAACACCGCGGACCCGATCGGCCCACGCGGGAAGTACAGGATGAACAACAACGCCGCGGCGTACAACAGGGGGTGGATGTCCGTGGCCTCGCGTACGCTGTGCCGGTGCCTCAGGAGCAACCGCCGCGGCCCGAACCGCTCGACCCGCCGATGGTGCCGTTCGCCGTCGCCGGGCTGATCGTCTGGGCGGTGGTCGGGCTGGTGCTGCTGATCTTCTTCCGCGGTTGGCTCACCGAGCACGGGCACCAGAACTGGCTCTGGACCTGCCTGGCCGGCTTCCTGTGGGGCTTTCCCGGTCTCGCCGTGATGATGCGGCACGACGCCAACCGGCGCCGCCGCCGAGAGGCCACCGCCCGCCGGGACTGACCCGGGCGGCGGTCAGGACAGCCCGTCAGGGGTGCCCGTACGGCTCCGCCGGCTCGGCCGCCTCCACCGAGCCGGGAGCCCGGCTGACCGACACCGCCTCGACCGCGCTGTCGTCGTAGACCGTGGGCAGCTCGTCGACCGGCGTCTCGGCCGTCTCTGCCAGCGTCTCCGAGTGCGCCCCGCAGCCGTGGTCGGCGCTCACCACCCGGCCGTCGTCGGGGGCGTAGAAGTTGCCGCACGCGCCGAAGGACTGCCGCAACGCGCCGGCGAGGGGAAGGTAGAAGCCGCAGGTGCCGCAGCGGGCGGCGGCCGGCGCGGCCACCGAGATCGCGGCGTTCGGGCCGTGGTCGCCGTCGTACCAGCGCTGGGCGGCGTCCGAGCGGCCCTCCCGGGACAGCACCCGGGGCCGGCCCAGACCCAGCTCCCACGCGGTCTCCTCGACCGCCGGGTCGTCGGAGAGCAGGTAGCCCGGGGCGAGGCGCTCGTCGTCCGGCGGGGTGGGCAGCAGGTCGCCCGGGCCCAGGTCGCCCGGCTTGAGCCGCTCCTGCCAGGGCACCCAGCCGGGGGCGAGCAGCGCGTCGGGGCCGGGCAGCAGGACCGTCTCGCAGATCGTGACGTGCCGGCTGCGCGGCACCCGGGTCACCGTGACGGCCCAGCGCCAGCCGCGGTATCCCGCCAGCCGGCAGTCAAAGTAGTGGGTGACGAGCCGGTCGCCTTCGGCGACGGCCTGGAGGTGCTCGCCGACGTCGGCGGGGTCCACCTCGGTGATGGCGGCGCGGGCCACCTCGACGGCGGCGGCGCAGACCTGGTCGAGCCGGGGAGCGCGGGCGGAGGCGGGCCTGGTCACCCGCCCATTGTTCCCCATGCCCACGGTCGGCTGTCAGGCACTCCCCGGAGTCGTTCTCCACAGGTGGTGCGGCGCGGGCCGATCAGATGGGCCAGGATGGGAGACATGCCGCTGTCCTCCCGCTCCGGCCGGTCCCTCCTCGGGCGGACCGTCGGCACCGGCATCCGTGCCACCCGCCTGCTGCTCCGCGGCTCGCTGCACGGCGGACGGTGGATGACCCGGCGGGCCGGCTCGGCCCGGGCGCGCAGCGCCGGCAACGAGGTGGGCATGGTCCGCCTCTTCGACCTGCACGCCCTCTCCTGCGCGGGGGACACGCTGATCGCCATCGGCCTGGCCGGGACGATCTTCTTCGACGTGCCGCTCGGCGAGGCGCGGAACAAGGTCGCCCTCTACCTGCTGGTGACCATGGTGCCGTTCGCCATGCTCGCCCCGGTGGTCGGGCCGCTGCTGGACCACTTCCGGCACGGCCGCCGGTACGCCCTGGCGACCACCATGCTCGGCCGGGCCTTCCTCGCCTGGCTGCTCTCCGACTACCTCGGCAGTTTCGGGCTCTACCCGGCGGCGTTCGGCGTGCTCGCCCTCTCCCGGGCGTACGGGGTGGCCCGCTCGGCGGCCGTACCCCGGCTGCTGCCCGAGGGGCTGGGGCTGTCCCAGGTGGGTGCCCGGGCGAGCGTCTACGGGACGGTGGCGGGCGGCCTGGTCGCCCCGCTCGGGCTGGCCACGTTCTGGTTCGGGGCGCAGTGGCCGCTCCGGGTGGCCTCGCTGATCTTCCTGGTCGGCATGGTGATCGCGTTGCGCCTGCCGCCGCGGGCGGACTCGGAGCCGCCGGAGCGGGTGCCGCAGCCGTTCCGGGCACTGCGCCGCCGGGACGGGGAACGACCGCTGGGTCGGGGCCGCCCGGCCGGCCGCCTGGTGATCGCCACCCTGATCGGCGCCGCCGCGCTGCGCGGGGTGTACGGCTTCCTGCTGCTCTTCCTGGCGTTCGCCATCAAGGCCGGCGACCTGACCACCGACTTCTTCGGCCGGGACCTGGGCGCCCAGGGTGCGCTGGGCCTGGTCGGCGGCGCGCTGGCGGTGGGCACCTTCCTGGCCACCGCGGTCGGCACCCGGCTGCGCATCCACCGGCCGGCCGCGATCCAGTCCAGCGGCACGATCGTCGTGGCCGGGGTGGGGGTGCTGGCCGCGCTGAAGTTCTCGCTGCCGCTGGTGGCGCTGCTCTGCCTGGTCGCCTCGCTGATGAGCGGGATCGCCAAGCTCGCGGTCGACGCGTCGATCCAGGAGCGGATCCCGGAGCGGCTGCGGGCCAGCTCCTTCGCCCACTCGGAGACCGCGCTCATGCTCGCCTTCGTGGCGGGCGGTGGGCTCGGGCTGGTCCCCTTCACCGGCCGGGTCGGGGTCGCGGTGGCCGCCGGCGTGGCGGCGCTGGTGGCCGCGCGCGGCGTGCTGGTGGCCAGCCGGCTGCGTAACGAGCGCCTGGTCGGCCGGCCGCTCGGGGACGAGGAGCTGGCCGCCGAGCAGGCCGAGCCGGCGGAGGGGGTGGCCGACTCCACGCCCACCTCGCCGGCCCCCGCCCAGGCCGCCACGCCCGCCCCGGCCGACGACGACGGGCTCGCGCCGCCCGGGTTCCACATCTACCGCCCGTCCTCCTCCCCGGTCGGCGGGCCGGGCGGGGCCGAGGAGGAGAACCGACAGGGTCCGCGAGGGCCGGTGGCGTGAGCAAGCGGAGCGAGCGAACCATTCGGCTCAGCAGCGTGGCGTCTCGCGCCGCCGCCGAGCGGAGCGAGGCGGCGGCGTGAGGGGACTGCTGGTGGTGACCGCCGTACCTGCCGAGGCGGAGGCGATCCGGGCCGGGCTGGCCGACCCGGCGGTCACGGTCACCCCGGTCGGGGTGGGCCCGGCCGTCGCCGGAGCCGCCACCGCCCGGCTGCTGGCGCTCGCCGAGGCGGCCGGGCGGCCGTACCGGGCGGTGGTCAGCGCGGGCATCGCCGGCGGATTCGTCGACCGGGTGGAGATCGGCGGCGCCGTGCTGGCGACCCGCAGCGTCGCGGCGGACCTGGGCGCCGAGTCACCGGAGGGTTTCCTCCCGATCGAGGAGCTGGGCATGTCGGCGGAGCTGCTCGGCGTCGGGAGTGGCGTACCCGCCGACCCGGAGCTGCTGGGTGCCCTGCGTACGGCCCTGCCGCAGGCCACCGTCGGCGTGGTGCTCACGGTCAGCACGGTGACCGGCACGGCCGCCAGCACAGCCGCCCTCGCCGCCCGGCACCCCTACGCGGTGGCCGAGGCCATGGAGGGGTACGGCGTCGCCGTCGCCGCCGCCCAGGCCGGCCTGCCCTTCGCCGAGCTGCGCACGGTCTCCAACCCGATCGGGCCCCGGGACCGGGGCTCCTGGCGGATGCGGGAGGCGTTCGCCGCCCTCACCGCGGCGGCGGCCGCCCTGCGTTGACCGGCCGCTCCAGCCGCAACGCGGCCGGCCGGCTCGCCTCCAGCTCAAACCCGCACCTCAGCAGGAAGCTGATGCCGGGCTCCTGGGTCAGCGCCCGCACCACCCCGATGCCGGCCCTCGCCAACTCCCCGGCGAGCGCCTCCAACAGCCGACGGCCGATCCCGAGCCGACGGTGCCGGGCGGCGACGAGCAGCCCATCCAGGACGGCCTCCCGTTCCCCCGGGCGTTCCTCGCCGCCCCAGTAGAGATGCGGGCTCTGCTCGTGCGCCCGAAGCTCCCCGACCAGGTCGCCGCCGGGCAACTCCGCCACGAACCGCCAGGACGTGGCCGTCTGGGTCCCGGTCACCCGCCGAACCGTCACCGACCCACGCACCCATTCCGCCTCGCGCCGCCGATCCCGGTACTCCCGGTTCATCTCGTACGTCGCCGGTGGCAGCGGCAGCGGCCACTTCTCCGGCGGCAGGTTGTACCACTCCGCCCACCACGCCCCGGGCCAGTCCTTCGGCTCGCGGACCTCCCACACGTCGAGGTGGGCCGGATACCGGCGCCCGGCCTGGTCACGCAGCTCATCGTGCGGCACCGGCGCTGGCAGCTGGCGTGGTCCGGCGGGTCCGGCGACCGTGGAGTCGCCGGATGTCGGTTCGTGGCAGGAGAACTGGACTTCACCCCCGGCGGCCCTGATCAACCGCTCCACCGTCCGGTACCGGGGGTCGATGGCCCGGCCGGACTCGATCCGCGCGACCGTAGCCTGAGGCACGCGTGCCTGGGCAGCCAGTTCACGCTGGCTCAGGTCGGCCCGCCGCCGCAGCCGGCGTAGCAGATCACCCAGGTCTATGCCCGGCTCGATCGAAGAATGCGACTCCACCACACCCGAAATGTGCCCCAGCCTCACGCGCCCTTTCAACAGCGCATACCCACCTGTGGATAACCCTGTGGACATCCGCTTCGTGACGTGGCGAGGTGTGGATAGCGAAGCGCTTTGGAGCCGAGTCGCTGGTGATATCGCCGGCTCGCCACCCAGCCAGAGCCGGAAGCGCGCGCCGCCCAGCCATAGCTGAAGAGGGGCCGACGACCATCCGTGAATCGTCTGCGATGTCAGCTCCAAAGCGAGCAGCGAGTCTTGTCTCCGCCAGCGCGAGGCAACGCCCGGTTCCGGTCAGGCCACCCGCCGTCGAAGGACGGCACACCACTGCGGCGTCACGGTGGCGGGACCGGGGTGGCGGGTGGTCCGCAGCGCGGAGTTACGGTGGGGGCGTGGCCCTCTCCCTGGCGATCTCCCCGTGCCCCAACGACACCTTCGTCTTCGACGCCCTGGTGCACGGCCGGGTGCCGGGCGCGCCGCCCGTCGAGGTGACCTACGCCGACGTGGACGTGACCAACACGGCCGCCGAACGCGGGGCGTTCGACCTGGTGAAGGTGAGCTACGCGGCGCTGCCCTGGCTGCTCGACGACTACCATCTGCTGCCCTGCGGCGGCGCGTTGGGCCGGGGCTGCGGCCCGCTGGTGCTCACCCGCGGCGACCGGACCGACCTCACCGGCGCGACGGTCGCGGTGCCGGGCGAGCGGACCACGGCGTACCTGCTGTTCCGGCTCTGGTCGGCGGAACGGCCGCCGGCGCGGATCGAGGTGGTGCCGTTCCACGAGATCATGCCGGGCGTCGCCGCCGGCCGGTACGACGCCGGCCTGGTGATCCACGAGGCCCGGTTCACGTACCCCCGGCACGGGCTGACCGCCCTGGTCGACCTCGGCGAGTGGTGGGAGGGCGACAGCGGCCTGCCGATCCCGCTCGGCGCGATCCTGGCCCGCAAGGGCGCGGTCGACCCGGTCGAGGCTGCCGCCTGGATCCGCGAGTCGGTCCGCCAGGCCTGGGCCGACCCGGAGGCCAGCCGGGCGTACGTCCTCTCCCACGCGCAGGAGATGGAGCCCGACGTGGTGGACCGACACATCGCCCTCTACGTCAACGAGTTCACCGCCGACCTGGGTGACGCCGGCTTCGCCGCCGTCGAGGCGCTGCTGGGTCGGGCCGCCGACGCCGGGCTCGTCCCTCAGACCTCCAGCTCGCGCGCCACCGCGTGGACCAGCTGAGCGATCTTCTGCGCAGTCTTCCGGTCCGGGAAACGACCCCGGCGCAGGTCCGGCTGGACCTTCGCCTCCAGCACCTTGATCATGTCTTCGACCAGGCCGTGCAGCTCCTCGGCCGGCCGGCGGCGCAGCTCCGCCACGGACGGCGGCGCCTCCAGCAGCTTCACGCCCATGGCCTGCGCGCCCCGGCGGCTGTCGACCACGCTGAAATCGACCCGCTGGCCACCCTTGAGGTCGGCGACGCCGGCCGGTAGCGCGCCCTTGGGCAGGAACACGTCGCCACCCTCGTCACTGGTGACAAAGCCGTATCCCTTGGCCGCGTCATACCACTTCACTCGACCCGTCGGCACCTGACAACCCCTGCTTCGCTCGAGATAACTACCCCTTCAAGGCTAGCCGGATGATCCGGTCCAGCGCCGCCGGGAATCCGGTGAGATCATCCAGCACCACGTGGGCACCCGCGTCCCCCAGTTCGTTCCCCGAGCAGGGCCCGGTTGTCACTCCCACGCCCGGGATTCCCGCGGCCTGCGCGGCTGCCATGTCGGCGACGTGATCCCCGACGTAGAGGGTCGCACCGTGCTCCCGCAGCGCGGTCGCCTTCTGCTCGGCGAAGAGGTCCCCGGCCAGCTCGTCGACGGCCAGCCCGAGGTGATCCAGGTGCAGCTTCGCCAGCCGCCCGATCTTCGAAGTCACCACCATCACCCGGCCCCCGCGCGCATGCACCGCGTCGATCGCGGCCTCCGCGCCGGGCATCGGCAGCGTCGGCGTGATCGCGTACGCCGGGTAGAGCTCGCGATAGGCGACCACCGCCTCCTCCACCCGCTCCGGCGGGAACCAGTGGGCGATTTCCGTACGCAGCGGCGGGCCGAGCCGGGACACCGCCAGGTCCGCGTCAACGGGCACGCCGGTCAGCGCGGTCAACGCCCGGTAGGCGGCGGCGATGCCGGGGCGCGAGTCGACCAGGGTCATGTCGAGGTCGAAGCCGACCATCAGTGGAGGCATGCCGCGAACCTACCCGGCCGCCGAGCCGAGCCGGACGTCCGAGGGGCGGGAGGCCCCCCGGCCGGGCTAGCGTGGAACGACGATGACCACCTCACTCGCCGACCAGCTGCGGACGCTCTCCGACGAGTCCCTGGCCGCCCTCCTCCGGCTGCGGCCGGACCTCGTCGTACCGGTGCCGGCCGACGTCTCCGCCCTCGCCATCCGCGCCCAGTCGCGGGTATCCGTGGCCCGGGCCCTCGACGGGCTGGACCAGTTCACCCTCCTGATCCTGGACGCCGCCCGGCTCACCCGGCACCCCGAGGAGGGCGGCACCAGCACCGCAGAGATCCTGGCGCTGGCCACCGCCGGCCCGCACCCGCCCGCCCCGACCGCCGTCCGGAGCGCGGTGGACCGGCTCCGCGCGCTCTTCCTGCTGTACGGCCCCGAGCACGACCTGCACGTGGTCGGCGGCGTCGACGAGGTGTCGCCGTACCCGGCGGGGCTGGGCCGACCGGCGTCGGAGCTGGACCCGCGGGCGGCGGCCGTGTGCACCGATCCGGCGAAGCTGCGGCGGACGCTGCTGGCCGCGCCGCCCTCGGCCCGGGCGATCCTGGACCGGCTGGCCGCCGGCCCGCCGGTCGGCACCGTGCCCCCGGGCGCGCTGGCGGCCCCCGCCACCGGCACCGAGGACACGCTCCCGCCGGACCTGGTCAACGGCGGCGCGCCGACCGGCTCCCCGATTCGCTGGCTGGTCGAGCACCGGCTGCTGGTTCGGATGTCCGGCGGCAAGGGCGGCGCCGGCACGGTCGAGCTGCCCCGCGAGGTGGGGCTGCTGCTGCGCCGGGACAGCGGCCCGCTCGGCCCGCTACGGACCAGCCCGCCGGTGGTGGCCAGCCCGCCGCGGGAGGCAAAGGCCGTGGACTCCGCCGGGGCCGGGCAGACCATGGAGGTGGTACGCCAGACCGAGGCGCTGCTGGAGAGCCTGGCCGCCGAGCCGGCCCCGGTGCTGCGCTCCGGCGGCGTCGGCGTGCGTGACCTGCGCCGGCTGGCCCGCGGGCTCGGGCTGGACGACCAGACCACGGCCCTGCTCTTCGAGGTGGCGTACGCGGCCGGGCTGGTTGGTGAGCTGGATCTGACCGGTGCCGCCACCACCCGGTACGGCGGCGACCAGCAGATCCTGCCGACCGGCGGGTACGAGGTGTGGCGGGCCAGTTCCCTGGCCCAGCGCTGGGAGCAGCTGGCCCGGGCCTGGCTGACCATGACCCGCCAGGTGGGCCTGGTCGGCCAGCGGGACGACCGGGACCGGCCGATCTCGGTGCTCTCCGCCGAGGCGGAGCGGGCCGGCGCGCCGGCCGCCCGGCACGCGGTGCTCGCCACCCTGGCCGACCTGGCTCCGGCGACCGCCCCGACCCCGGACGAGGTGCTGGAGCTGCTGGACTGGCGGGCGCCCCGGCGGGCCCGGGGCCGGGAGGCCGCGCACCGGGAGGTGCTCGCCGAGGCGGCCCAGCTCGGGGTGACCGGGCTCGGCGCGCTCACCTCGTACGGGCGGCTGTTGCTGGCCGACGTGACCGAGGCCGACGAACGGGCGGATGACCCGCTCGGGCTGCTCTCCGAGGCCGAGTCGGGCGAGCCGTCCACCGCCGTACGCGCGCTGGACGCGCTGCTCCCCGCCCCGGTCGACCACTTCCTCGTGCAGGCCGACCTGACTGTGGTGGTGCCCGGCCCGCCCGACCCGACGCTCGCCGGCGAACTGGACGCCGTGGCCGAGCACGAGTCGGCCGGCGGCGCGAGCGTGCACCGGGTCACCACGGCCAGTGTCCGGCGCGCCCTGGACGCCGGCTACTCCGCCGACGACCTGCACGCGCTCTTCCGCCGCCGGTCGCGTACCCCGGTGCCGCAGGGCCTGAGCTACCTGGTGGACGACGTCGCGCGCAAGCACGGCGGGCTGCGGGTCGGCTCGGCCGGTGGGTACGTGCGCAGCGACGACGAGGCACTGCTCACCGAGGTGCTGTCCGACAAGCGGCTGGAGGCGCTGTCGTTCCGCCGGCTGGCTCCGACGGTGCTCGCCACCCCGTACCAGGTGGGGCGGATGCTGACCGCGCTGCGCGACGCCGGTTACGCGCCGGTGCCGGAGGACGCCAGCGGCGCGACGGTGCTCGCCCGGCCGAAGACCCGGCGGGCGCCGGCCCGGATGCCGGCCGCCACCCGCAGCCTGGACCCGCTGGCGGCGCCCCGGCTGCCCATGCCCCGGCTGCTCGGGGTGGTGGAGCAGATCCGGCGGGGCGAGGCGGCGGCGCGGGCGGCCCGGCGGGCGCCGGCGGTGGTCCGGGGCGGCGCGGCGCGTACAGGTCCGGTGCCGGCGCACAGCCACAGCGACGCGCTGGCCGTGCTCCAGCAGGCGGTACGCGACAAGGCGCTGGTCTGGGTGGGTTACGTCGACGCGCACGGGGCGACCGCGTCCCGCCTGGTCCGGCCGGTGTCGATCGGCGCGGGCTACCTGCGCGCCGAGGACGAGCGCACGGAGATGCTGCACACGTTCGCCCTGCACCGGATCACTGCGGCGGTGCGGGAGGACTGAACGGGCCGGGGCTCGACCCGAGCCCCGCTCAGCGCCCGTTGCGGCGGATCGTGCCGATCACCGACACCGCGAGCAGCAGGCCGAACGCCGCGCCGGCCGACTCGCCGAACGAGTCGACGAAGCCCTGGCGCTGCACCAGCAGACCGAAGAAGAACCAGCCGACCACGCCGACGGCAGCGGCCGCATACCCGACCAGGGCCGCCGGGGAGACCTCGTCCCCCGTCGCCCGGTCGTCCTCGGGGAGCGCCTCGTGATCGACCGTCATCGTCAGCCCCTCCCGCCCCGCCGGACCCGATTTCCAGGGTGGCACCGGAATCGGCCACCGAACAGGGGAGAAAACCCTCATTCCACCCGGGGAGGGTCAGGGGTACGGGCGGCCGGGCCTGCTCAGGTGCCGGAACGGTGACCGAAGACGACCACCCGGGTGCCGATCGAGCCCAGCTCCCAGAGCCGCACCGCGTCCTGGTGCAGCAGGTTCACGCAGCCGTGCGAACCGATCGACCCGTTGTGCAGGTACGTCGTGGTCTCGTGGAAGCCGATGCCACCGTTGAACTGCTGCCAGTACGGCAGCCACACCTCGTACGGGTTGGACCACTCCTTCAGGTTCCGCCCGCCCACCCGGTAGGTGCCGGTCGGGGTGGCGTACCCGCTCATGCCGGTGCGGGTGACCGTCGGGCCCATCACCACCTTGCCGCCCCGCATCGCCCAGACCGTCTGCCGGGTCAGGTCGACGCAGAAGGTGAGGCCGGAGCCGGCCCGGCAACGGTGTACGTCGGTGGTGGCCAGGCGGCGCGCCACGTCGTAGGTGGTGGCGCCAGCGCGACCGGCGGCGGGGCTGATCCCGTACCGGCGCTGGAACTTCTTGATCGCGGCGCAGTCGGCGGCCGACTGCTGCCCGTCCACGGTCACCGTCCCGAACCCACCCAGCTTGGCCAGGTACGTCTCCACTTCCCGCTGGCGCTCGCCCTGCGGGCAGACCGGCTTCGGCGTGGCGCTCGGTTTCGGTTTCGTCGACCGGCTGGGCTTCGGCGTGGCCGTCCGGCTCGGCGACACCGACGGGGACGGCGACGGCTGGCCCGGTGTCGGTGCGTGCCCGCTCGCCCCCGATGCCTTCTCCGTCACGGCGACGGGTGCCGGAGCCGCGGCCCCGGATCCGTCGTCGCCCTGCGGATCGAGCGCGCACGCACCGACGCCGACCAGCACGACCGCCGCCAGGCTGACGACCCGGGCAGCGAACCGGACACGCTTCATGGGCCCTCCCCTGGCAAGGCGTTCCCTTCCTAGACGTACGAGACGGATGTCCCGTTGCCTTCTCGGCGTGACTTTTTTCGGACACCTCCGGACGTGCAACACTGGATGGTCCGCCTTCGGCAGGTCAGCGTCGTGCGGGCGAGGAGATCCCGGCAAGCGAAAGGACGCTGGCGTGAGCGGTGGACCACTGATCGTGCAGTCGGACAAGACCCTGCTGCTGGAGATCGACCACCCCGACGCGCAGGCGTGCCGGATGGCCATCGCGCCGTTCGCCGAGCTGGAGCGCTCTCCCGAGCACGTGCACACCTACCGGCTCACCCCGCTGGGCCTGTGGAACGCCCGGGCCGCCGGCCACGACGCCGAGGGCGTGGTGGACGCCCTGATCAAATACAGCCGCTACCCCGTGCCACACGCGCTGCTGGTCGACGTGGCCGAGACGATGGACCGGTACGGCCGGCTCCAGCTCGTCAACGACCCGGTGCACGGCCTGGTGCTGCGCGCGCTGGACCGGGTGGTGCTGATCGAGGTCGCCAAGAGCAAGAAGCTGGCCGGGATGCTCGGTGCGAAGCTCGACGACGACACCATCGCGGTGCACCCGTCCGAGCGGGGCCGGCTCAAGCAGGCGCTGCTCAAGCTCGGCTGGCCGGCCGAGGACCTGGCCGGTTACGTCGACGGCGAGGCGCACCCGATCGAGCTGGCCGAAGCTGGCAAGGACGGCGGGAAGCCGTGGACGTTGCGGTCGTACCAGCGGGAGGCCGTGGAGGCGTTCTGGGCCGGCGGGTCCGGGGTGGTGGTGCTCCCCTGCGGCGCCGGCAAGACGCTGGTCGGGGCGGCGGCGATGGCCGAGGCGCAGGCGACCACCCTGATCCTGGTCACCAACACGGTCGCCGGCCGGCAGTGGAAGCGGGAGCTGATCGCCCGCACCTCGCTCACCGAGGACGAGATCGGCGAGTACTCGGGCGAGCGCAAGGAGATCCGCCCGGTCACCATCGCCACCTACCAGGTGCTCACCTCGCGCCGCAAGGGTGCCTTCACGCACCTGGACCTGTTCGGCGCCCGCGACTGGGGTCTGGTCATCTACGACGAGGTGCACCTGCTGCCCGCGCCGATCTTCCGGTTCACCGCGGACCTTCAGGCCCGCCGCCGGCTCGGCCTGACGGCGACGCTGGTCCGCGAGGACGGCCGCGAGGGCGACGTGTTCAGCCTGATCGGACCCAAGCGGTACGACGCGCCGTGGAAGGACATCGAGGCGCAGGGCTGGATCGCCCCGGCCGAGTGCACCGAGGTACGGGTCACCCTGACCGACGCGGAGCGGATGGCGTACGCGACGGCGGAGGCCGAGGAGCGCTACCGGATGGCGGCGACCGCCCGGACCAAGCTGCCGGTCGTTCGCGCGCTGGTCGACCGGCACCCGGACGAGCAGGTCCTGGTCATCGGCGGGTACATCGACCAGCTGCACCAGCTCGGCGAATACCTGGACGCGCCGATCGTGCAGGGCTCGACCACCAACAAGGAGCGGGAGCGGCTGTTCGACGCCTTCCGCTCGGGCGAGGTGCGCACCCTCGTCATCTCGAAGGTCGGCAACTTCTCCATCGACCTGCCCGAGGCGGCGGTGGCGATCCAGGTGTCCGGCACGTTCGGCTCCCGGCAGGAGGAGGCGCAGCGCCTCGGCCGGGTGCTGCGACCGAAGGCCGACGGCCGGCAGGCGCACTTCTACACCGTGGTCTCCCGGGACACCATCGACACCGAGTACGCCGCCCACCGTCAGCGCTTCCTCGCCGAGCAGGGGTACGCGTACACCATCGTGGACGCCGACGACGTCCTCGGCCCGTCGCTGCCCACCTTCGACTGACCCGTTCTTGCTCGCCTCGGGCCTAACGCGCGGGGAGCGAGGTTGCCTCGTGCCCGCTGTGGAGTTGATGTCGTAAACGACTCACCTGCCTGCGCTTCCCCTGCTCGGCGACGAACACGTCCTTGTCGGCGCGGCGCCCCCGGAACCGGTCATTTCGCTCGGGCAGGTCGCGAGGCGGCGCAGGCCGGCATTGACGAATGGCTGCTGTCACGCCGGGTACGCGGGCTGGGACAGGCGACGGATGAGGCCGGTAGCCCCCGCGCCACTGCCGCTTGTTCGGCGCGGAATCGCCATGGCCGATCCGACGTACGCGGAAAGAGAGGTGCGCGATGAGGGACCGAATCTTCAAAGGGTTGAAGCGGAAGGCCAATTCGATCATGGTGCGCCGCCGGCGCAGGGACTCCATAATCACCAAGCGGGGCCGCTCCAGAAGGCCCGGCCGGCTCTTCCAGTGAGGGCATCAACCGCTCAGCTCCAAGCCCATTGAGGGCCCGACATCTCCGGGCCGAAGCTGCCGAGCGTGGAATGAGGCGCTGACCGCCCGCCCGATGCCGGATGGCATCACGGGCTGATGCCAGAGCATGTGCGCTCCGTATAGCGTGGCGTTTCACAGTCACCTATATTGAGGAGGATGCGCGTATGCGTACCTCGGTATCAGGGCGTCTTTCCGCAGCCCGCACCCGGCGGGCCGGAGCGCTGCTCGCGGCCGGTCTGCTGGTCCTCGCCGGCACCGCGCTGCCGCGGGCCGCGCAGGCCGCCAGTCCCGGCGAGGTGAAACTGAGGTCGGACGGTCCGGCCTCGTACTGGGCCGGCACGGTCCGCAGCGACGGACCCGGCACGCGGCAGATCCCCGAGTGCCGGACGGTCCACTGCGAAAAGCTGCGACTCACGGTCGCACTACCGCCCGGCACCTGGACCCGCCCCGGCGGGGTACAGGTGGCGATCCGGTGGGACGGCGCCACCGAAGGCGGCCTCGGCCTCTTCGTCTACCGGGGCCAGACGCTCGTGGCGAAGTCCACCGCGGGGGTCGGCACCGCCCAGTCGGTCATCATCCCGTCCGCGCGCAACGGCTCCTACGACGTGTACGTCTCGTACGGGGTCACCTTCGGCGCGGTCGACCCGGACCGGGTCATCGCCTACCAGGGCCTGGCCGAGGTCGAGTACCGGCCGACGGTCCAGCCGGTACGCGACCTGCTACCCGACCTCAGGTCGCTGCCGCAGGAGAACGTCACCTACGACAACCCGGGCACCATCTTCGGGGACACCGCCCAGCCGGGGCAGTCGTGCTTCGACAGCGAGCGCAGCGAGCAGGGCGCCCGCCAGTGCCTCCGGTTCGACCAGGTGCTGCAGAACGCCGGGACCGGCCCGGTGGAGCTGCACTACTCCCGCCAGTCGGGCGTTATGCAGGACGAGGATGTGTGGCAGCGGGTCTACCGGTCCGACTCGACCTGGCAGGACCTGTCGGCCGGGCAGGTGGAGTTCCACCCGATCCATGGGCACTACCACTTCAAGGGGTTCGCACAGTCCGAACTGTGGCTGGCCGATCGGGCGGGCAGGGTCGTCGGCAGCGCGCCGGCCGCCGTCGCGGACAAGGTCAGCTTCTGCATCGCCGACACCGACCTGGTCGGCTGGGGCACCAAGGGGGACGCGGCGCTGTCGTACCCGGCACCGGCCTGCCTGGACCCGAAGTCGACCAGCGGCGGCCGGGACTACTTCGACATGGGCATGTCGCCGGGCTGGGCGGACCGCTACAACTGGTACCTCCCGGACCAGATGATCGACACGTACGGGCTGGCGGACGGGACGTACGTCCTGTTCACAACGGTGGACCCGGACAGCAAGCTCAGCGAGTCCGACGAGACGAACAACTGCTCGTCGGTGATCGTGGCGCTCTCCGGGCTGGCGACCAGCCAGCCGCAGGCCCAGTTGCGCGGCGTCGGCCCGGCCTGCCCGTGATTACACCGCCTTTGCGGGCCTGACCCACACACCACATCGCCGATGTGGCGGCATCCAGCCCGCCTCGATACCGCCACATCGCCGATGCGGAGCCGATCGCGGCCTCGGCGGCGGTCACGCGCGCCGGCGCAGGTAGCGGGCGCGGCGGCCGGCGTCCCGGAACCCGAGTCGCCGGTACAGCGCGGCGGCCGGGTTGTTGTCGTTGACGCAGAGCCACGCCTCCCGGGCACCATCCCCGGCCAGCGACCGCAGCGCGGTCGCCACCAGATACGCCCCGACCCGTCGCTGCCGCCAGCCGGGCACGACGCCCACCTGGTCGATCCAGTTGTCGACGACGTTGAGGAAGCCGACGGCCGTGCCGTCGGGACCGCGCGCGATCAGCGACAGGTCCGGCCGGTACTCGTCGTCGTCCCGCAGGTCGCCCAGCCACTCCTCGGCGGCGGGATTGCCGAACCCGGGTCGGTCGGCGAAGGACGCCCGGTAGGTCTCGAAGAGTTCGGGGCCGATATCCCAGGTCACGGGCTCGGTGGTCACGCCGTCGGGCCGCGCGACCGCAGGCAGGGTGGTGAGGTCGTGCCGCAGCACCCACTCGGTGAAGGTCAGCTCGAAGCCGCGCGCCGTGAAGAGGGCTTCCGCGCCCGGGCTCCAGGACTCGGTGGTCAGCAGCAGGTCCGCGCCGCCGGCCTGCTCGTCCGCCCAGTTCAGCAGCCGGCTGCCCACGCCCCGCCCCCGCCAGGCCGGATGCACCAGGCCGGTGCTGGTGGCCGGCTGCTCGCCGGTGCCGACGCCGACGGCCGCGACCAGGCTGCCGTCCTGCCAGCCGCCGAGGGTACGGGTCTGGAGCAGCCTGGCCCGCAGCAGCGGCGGCCTGGCGAACAGCGGCAGCCCACCGTCGGCGGCCAGGCACGCCTCGGCCAGTCCGGTCAGCGCGACGAGGTGCTCCTCGCCGAACTCTTTCCAGGTCAGCGCATTTCCGCCCAGTTCTGCCATGATCCACTGCCCCTTCGCCTGTCGCCGGCCGCACGACGCCCGGTGGGCAAGTAGGCATCCCGGCCCGCGCCACTGTCAACGAGTTTCCGTCGGGCCGGCGCGCTGCCCCGCACGGCGACCGGAACAGGTGGCCAGACCGGTCAGGAATCGAGAAGCCCAGGTCACCGAGCCGCAGCTAGCGTGACCCGCCATGGATGTCCCGCCCCCGGCAGGCGCAGGGGGCGGGGTTGCTCGTCTTCCGAGGAGGTTCCGTTGAACTGGAACAAGTGGGTCCGGCAGATCCACCGCTGGCTGGCCATCGTCTTCACGGTGACGGTCATCGTCACCTTCGTCGCGCTGGCACAGGAGGAGCCCGTCGTCTGGGTGTCCTACGTGCCGCTGCTCCCGCTCTTCCTGCTCCTGTCCACCGGCCTGTACCTGTTCGTGCTGCCCTATACGGCCAAATGGCGTACCGCTCGGCGCACCAGGGCCGAAAGGTAGTGCGCACAGCACTCGGGTCACCTGCTCGGCGTCGATGCGGGTGTCGAGCCTCGTCCGGCAACTCTGTCCGGGCAGATGTCGGCCGAGGGTAAGTGGCCCGACGGGCTCAGGCGTGTACGGGACGTGGGACACGAGCAAGCACAGTTCGCAGAGTTCTATCGGGTCCACCGGGCCGCCTGTGTGCGGGCGGTGGTGGCCGGCACGGGCGATCGCGAGGGCGCTGAGGACCTGGTGGCGGAGGCGTTCACCAGGGCCTGGATGTCCTGGCGGAAGGTCAGCCGGCACCCGGCTCCCCAGGCGTGGGTGGTGCGCACCGCCCTGAACGTGCGGGTGTCGGCCTGGCGGCGCCGCCGCCGCGAGGTCGCCTTGGCCGACGGGCACGACGTGGCGGTCGGCCCGGACGCCGGGGGCGTGGACGCGGCGCTGATGGCGGCGCTGCGGCGGCTGCCCGCCCGCCAGCGCGAGGTGATCGCGCTGCGGGTGTTCCTGGACCTGGACACCGAGACCACCGCTCAGGTGCTCGGCATCGCCGCGGGAACTGTCACCGCTCACCTGTCCCGGGCCGTCGCGACGCTGCGCGGCCAGTTCGTACCCGCCGAGACTCTGGAGATCAAGCAGTGAGAGATCAAGACGTACTGCGTGCCGTGGCGGACGGCCTGTCCGGCCTCGACATGGACAGGCCGGCCGAGGACATCATCGCCGCGGGCACCTCGCGGCGCCGACGGCGGCTGGCCGCAGTGACCGCGGCCGGGGCGATGCTCGCCGGGCTGGCCTTGGCAGTACCGGCGCTCACCGGCTCGGGACCCGCCGCGCCGCCGTCCGCCGGGCCGCCGTCCGCGCAGCGGCCAGCCAGCATGGCTCCGACGCAACTGGTCGCCTTCTCCGTGGTCCGCGAGCCCAACGGGACGGTGACTCTCAGTCTGTCGAAGAAGCAGTTCGCCGACCCGGACGCGGTTCGAAAGGCGCTGTCCGAAGCCGGCGTGCCGGCGGAAGTCAGGGTCGGCTCAATCTGCCAGTCCGTGCCCGCGCCCAGACTTGATGATCGGATCTTCCCCTCGCAGAGCGAGGCGGACGCGAGCACTGTCCTGACGATCAACCCGTCGGCCATTCCGAGAGGGGCGGTGGTGGCGATCTCGTACCACGACCCGTCGACGAACGGCCCGGTGGTGATCGGCCTGGCCTGGAAGAACCGGATGACCTGTAAGTGATCAGAGCTACGTGGAGAGCACCCGGGTGACCTGCTCGGCCTCGATCCGGACAGCCAGCTTCGACCGGTCGAGGTTGGCGCAGAGCACCACGGATGCGCCGGCGGCGAGCGGGGCGAGCAGCCACTTCACCGGCTGCTCGTGCTCGGTCGCGTCGACCAGCAGCCGATCACCGGCCCGCAGGTCGAGCTGTTCGGCGATCGCCGACGCCAACTGCCGCCACTCCCCGTAGCTGGTGCCGTCGGGGCTGGCTGGGTCCCACGGGCGGACGGCGGTGTAGTCGGGCGGGGTGTCGGTGTGCCGGAGCACCTCGATGGACCAGTCGAGCCAGCCGAGGGGCACCTCGGCCAGCGGCGCCGGCCCGGTGGGGACCAGGTAGCGATGCGTGCCGAGTGGCACGTCCTCCAGCCAGTCGTCGAGGCGCTCCGGGGTCACAAACACCGCGTCGTACGGCTGGTCGCCGCCGGGTTCGAGGACCGGCAGCCCGGCGGTGGCCCGCGGCCGGAACGACACGGCCATCCCGATCGACCAGGCGCCGATCAGCACCGCGGCGGTACGCCAGTGCGGCGGCAGCAGCACCGCGATCCGGCTGCCGGGGCCCAGCCCGCAGCCGTCCCGCAGCAGGCTGGCGCTGCGCGCGGCCCAGCCGCCGAGCTGCGGCGCGGTCAGCTCGACCCGCTCCCCGGTCGCGTCGTCGCAGTAGGTGAGCAGCGGGAGCCCGACCTCCCATGGCGCGTTGGCCGGGACGGGTGCGGGCGTGTGGACAGCCATCGGAAACTCCTCCTGCCGATCCGCTCACCCTAACCAGCCGACCGCCGGCCCGACCGCCCTCGACCGGCGGGTCGGTTCAGCGGGTGAACCGGTCCACCAGGATCGCCAGCCGCCGCTCGTGGTCCGCGCGCCGGAGCCGGCCGTTGCGCATCAGCGTGGCGAGGCCGTGCAGCCCGCTCCAGAAGGTCTCGGTGAACGCCTCGAGGTCGTCGTCGCCAGCGGCCGGGCGCAGGGTCTCGGCCAGTTCGGCGAAGGCCCGGGCCAGCTCGACCGGCACGTCCTTGGTGGCGAAGGGCAGATCGGTGGGGAGGTTGAATATCGCGTCGTAGAGCGCGGGCCGGCGCTCGGCGAACGCGACGTACGCCCTGGCGATCTCGGCCACCGCCCGCCGCGGGTCGGTCGCGGCGGCCCGGGCGGCGGCGAGTTCGGCGGCCAGATCAGCGCAGCCTTCCACGGCGACCGCCGCCATGATGGCGTCCTTGCCCTTGAAGTGGCTGTAGAGGACGGGCTGGCTGTATTCGATCTCGGCGGCGAGTCGGCGGGTCGTGACGGCGTCCCAGCCCTCCGACTCGGCCAGCTCCCGGGCCGCGGCGACGATCGCCCGTTCCCGTTCCGCCCGCTCCCGCTCCCGGCGGGCCTGAATCCCCATGACCGAAACTCTAGCACCGCTAGCCAATCTGCCGGCGCTCTGCTAGCTTCGCTCTCGCATCTAGCGCTGCTAGCAAATGGAGCCGAACATGCTCAGTCCCCTCGCCTACGGGCTCGCCGTCGTCCTCAGCCTCTTCTGCGTCTTCATCGGCGCCCGGTTCCTGCTGGTGCCCCGCGCCTCGGCCGCCGGCTACGGCGTGCCGGCCGCGCCGGACGGCGACCCCGCGTATCTCACGATCAAGGGCCTGCGCGACCTCACCTACGGCCTGCTCGGCCTCGCCCTGATCGCCTTCACCAGCGCCGACGCGGTCGCCTGGTTCATGCTGATCGTCGCGCTCAACCCGTTGGGGGACACCCTGATCGTGCTGCGGCACGGCGGCACGAAGGCGATCGCCTTCGGCATCCACTTCGCCACCGCCGTGGTCGTCCTCCTCGACGCCGCCCTGCTGTTCGCCCTGTAGGGCAACCGCTGACCCGAACTGCCCGGGCCGCTCAGCCCCCGGGCAGTTCGGGGCCGCCGTCGAGGAGCGGGGCCAGCAGGTCGCCCTGCTGCTCCACCCGCTTGAGCACCTCGCCCGCCGTGTACGGCTTGGTCGACGGGCGCTTGCCCGCCGCGCCCGCCTCGACCTCGTCCCAGGTCAGCGGGGTGGACACCGCCGGCACCGCCTGGGCGCGCAGCGAGTACGGCGCCACCGTCGTCTTGGCCGCGTTGTTCTGGCTCCAGTCGATGAAGACCTTGCCGGGACGCAGGTTCTTGGCCATCTTCGACACGATCTGCTTCGGGTGCGCCCGCTCCAGCTCCTGGGCGATCCGCCTGGCGTAACCCGAGACGAAATCGGAATCCTGCGTACCGGCGATCGGGCAGCAGAGCTGCATGCCCTTCTTGCCGGACGTCTTCGGGTACGCCTCGATGCCGTCGTCGGCGAGCCGGTCGCGCATCAGCAGCGCCACCTGGCAGCACTGCTTCAGCGCGGCCGGGGCGCCCGGGTCCAGGTCGACCACCATCATGTCCGGGTGCTCGCCGATCTTCCACTGCGGCGTGTGCAGCTCCAGGGCGGCGAGGTTGGCCAGCCAGACCAGCACGGGCAGCTCGTCGCAGACCACGTAGTCGATGGTCTCCCGCCCCTTGCTCGACCCGGGGGCGGGCAGCGTCTCGGTGCGTACCCAGCCGGGGGTGGCAGCCGGGGCGTTCTTCTCGAAGAACGAGCCGCCTTCCACCCCGTTGGGGTACCGGATCCGGGTCAGCGCCCGGTCACGCAGGTGCGGCAGCAGCACCGGGGCGATCCGGGTGTAGTAGTCGATCACCTCGCCCTTGGTGAAGCCGGCCTTCGGGTAGAGGATCTTGTCCAGGTTGGACAGCTCCAGCGCGCGTCCCTCGACGTCCACCTTCAACCGGTCAGCTGGCATCGTCGACCTCCTCGGGTGGCTTGTCCGGCCGCAGCCGCAGGATCCGGGGGAAGCGCAGCCGCCCGTCGGGGGTGCGCTGGCCGTACTTGACCTCGACCACCACCCGCGGGGTTACCCAGATCGCGCCGCGGGCATCCTCGCGCGGCACGTCCCCGGCGAACGGTGACGCGGCGCTGCGCAGCGGTTCCAGCTCGCGCAGCAGGTCCCGCTCGAGGGCCGCGCCGATCCCCCCGCCGACCCGGCCCCGGAAGGTGAGCCGTCCGTCCGGCCGGGGCACCCCGACCAGCAGGCCGCCGATCTTGCGCGCGCCGGGCCGCCAGCCGCCGACCACGAAGTCGCCGGTCACCTCCAGCTTGACCTTCACCCAGTCGGGCGAGCGCACCCCGGGCCGGTAGACCGCGTCGACCCGCTTGGCCATCACCCCTTCGAGCCCGTGCTCGCCGGCCGCCGCAAAAGTGGCCGGGCCGTCGGCGAAGGCGGGCGGCACCGCCCACCGGGCCGCGCCGAGCCCGAGCGACTCCAGCGCCGCGCGCCGCTCCCGGTAGGTGCGGCCGGTCAGGTCGTCGCCGCGCAGCCGCAGCACGTCGAAGATCATGTACGTGACGGGCATGCTGGCCGCCAGCCGCGCCGCCTTGGTCGGGTTCCGCACGTGCATCCGCTCGGCCAGCGCGGTGAACGACGGCTGCCCGAGCTCGTTGAAGAGGACCACCTCGCCGTCCAGCAGCGCGTCGTCGACCTGCTCCTTCAGCATGATCAATTCCGGGTACGCCGTGGTGATCTCCACGCCGGAACGCGCGTACAGGTGCTGGTCGCCGTAGGAGATGTCGGCGAGCGCGCGGACCCCGTCCCACTTGAACTCGTACGCCCAGCCGGCACCGGCCGGGAGATGCCCGGTCATCGCGAGCATCGGCTTCAACGGCGCGCCGGGCACCTGATCACTGTAGTTGCGCACGGAAGGGCGTGCGTGCCGTTCGATCGTTTGCAATTCTGGTCAGAACCAGGGAGAGGAGCGCGGGGATGCGAGCCATCTGGAAAGGAGCGGTGTCGTTCGGCCTGGTGTCGATCGGAGTGCGGGTCTACTCGGCCACCGAGGAGAAGGACATCCGCTTCCACCAGGTGCACCGGGACGACGGCGGCCGGATCCGCTACAAGCGCACCTGCCAGGTCTGCGGCGAGGAGGTCACCTACGACGACATCGCCAAGGGGTACGACATCGGCGGCGGCGAGATGGTCATCCTCACCGACGAGGACTTCGCCGACCTGCCGCTGACCACCTCGCACGCGATCGACGTGCTGGAGTTCGTCCCCGCCGAGCAGGTCGACCCGATCCTCTACAACAAGGCGTACTTCCTGGAGCCGGAGGGCTCGGCCACCAAGCCGTACGTGCTGCTGCGCGACGCGCTGACCGACTCGGAGCGGGTGGCGATCGTCAAGGTCGCCCTGCGCCAGCGGGAGCAGCTCGCCACCCTCCGGGTACGCGAGGGCGTCCTGCTGCTCAACACGATGCTCTGGCCGGACGAGGTGCGTACCCCCGACTTCGGGTTCCTGGACGAGGACCTGAAGGTCCGTCCCCCGGAGCTGGCCATGGCCAGCTCGCTGATCGACTCGATGGCCGGCGACTTCGAGCCGGACGCCTTCACCGACGACTACCGGGCGGCGTTGCAGGAGGTGATCGACGCCAAGATCGAGGGCCGTGAGGTGGTCCAGCCGGAGGAGGAAGAGGCCGCGCCGGCCGCCGCGGTGGACCTGATGGCCGCCCTGAAGGCGTCGGTCGAGCGGGCCCGGGCGGCCCGCGGCGAGGCACCCGCCGGCGGCGCCGGCGAGCCGACCCCGATCACCTCGGCCCGGTCGGCGCAGCAGGCGGCCAAGGCGGCCAAGACCGCGAAGGCGCCGGCGAAGAAGGCGGCCGCGAAGAAGGCCCCGGCGAAGAAGGCGGCCGCCGCCAAGAAGGCCGAGCCGGCGAAGAAGGCGGCGGCCAAGAAGACCGCGGAGAAGAAGGCGGCGCCGGCCAAGAAGGCCGCCAAGAAGGCGGCCCCCCGCAAGACCGCCTGACGGCGAAGGGGTTGACGAGCCGCTGAAGGCGGCCCGTCAACCCCGGCACCAAGCCCTGGTTACTGCTTGCCGCCACCGGCCCGGAATGCCACCCAGGCGTCGCTCATCCGGTCCGCCTGGCCCGCCGTGAACATGTTCATGCAGGAGTCCTGCGTGTAGTCCATGAAGTTGTGGATCGGGTCCAGCCCGGGTGCGGTGCAGGTGTCCGCGCCCACCGGGCAGTTGAACTGCGGCGCCGCCTCGCGCGGGGTGTCCGCGACGAAGTCGCCGGAGGCGGAGCAACCGTGCGCGAAGGTGTGCTCCAGCATCAGCCAGTGCCCGACCTCGTGCGTCAGCGTGTCACCCAGGGCGTACTTGCCGGCCGTTCCGCCCGGCATCGACTCGTCCAGCATCACCACGCCGTCGATGTAGTCCCGGCCGTTGTTGTAGCCCTTCGGGAAGTACGCCCAGCCGAGGAGCCCGCCGCCGATGTTGGCCGCGTACACGTTCAAGGTGCGGGCGTCGCCGGTGTACAGCGCCTTCTTCATGTCGCGCTCGTTCTTGCCCGGCACGACCGTGTACCAGTTGCTGTTCACCGTCCACGTCGTGTCGACGAGCGAGAACCGGAACGGCGTGTCGGAGGCGTCGGGCGCCGTGCTGCCTCCGAACGAATCGTTGAGCACCTTCATCTGCGCGGCGATCATGGTGTTGAACCGGTCCGTCTCGGCCGCGCTCAGGGGGTGGTCGGAGATCATGTGGAAGACCGTGGGGATGGTGACGCTGCCGTTGGGCAGGCGCGGCGAATCCTTGAGCACGCCGTAGGCGTTCGCCTCGTTCTTCGAGTACAGCTCCGGTTCCTGGGCGGTGGCGCCCTCCTTCACCCGCGCGGCGCTGTGCCCCTCGGCACCCGGCTCACACGCCGCTACCCCAGGGGAGGCGGTCGCGGGCGCTGCCGTGGCCACCGCCCCGGAGGCGCCTCCGGCCGCCAGGAACGTCGCCGCGGTAGCGGTCAGGACCGCCAGCTGGAAAGATGATCTTCTGCGCATCGTTGCACCCTTCACGCCTGTGGGATGGAGGCAGAGCGGAATGGACAAGGGACGCCGCCACGAGGTCAGTGACGTCGTCGTCCCGTATGAGAACACGTCGATGCGGTGAACAACAGACCCAAGTGCGCACTCAGCTGGTCTCCCGGCCGAACGGCGATGTTGGTGGAGGGCCTCTGCTCTACCGGAGGCGTTGAGAAGGGGCCCTCCGTGGGCTCAGCCGCGGCCGAGCTTCCCGGTGGGGGTGACCCGGACGATCACCCGCTCCTCGCCGGGCTGCCGGAACGGGTACGTGTCCTGCCCGAGGTACTTCTTCGCCAACCGGTCGATGTGCTCGTCGGCACCCTCGGTGATCAACTCGGCGGTGCCCTTCACCCAGAGCGTGCGGAAGTCGTCCGCCTTGTCCACCACGGAAATCGCGACCGCCGGGTTGCGCGCGATGTTGAGGTACTTCTTCCGGCCCTTGGCGGTGTTGAACACGATGTGCTCGCCGTCGGTGTCCACCCAGACCGGGGTGACGTGCGGGGTGCCGTCGGGCTCGATGGTCGCCACATGCGCGAGCTGCGGCTCGGCGAGCAGGGCAAGGTCTACTTCGGTGAGGATCGCCATGGTCGTGAACGTACTCCGATGAGTCCGGTGTCGCTGTCGTTCGCCGCCGCCACGCCCGTTGCCGGCCCACCGCCCGGTCGCGTCGTTCGTCACCGACTTCACGCTGGCGCCCATGGATGGCCGAGCTGTCGGAATCGGAGCCGGCCGTAGGAGCACCGCAGGCGTCCGGGCGGGTACCGTGTGCGCTGGTCTCGACAGCGGCCGACGAGCCGCACCACCCACCCAGCAGGGGAGTCGACGTGAGCGAGCGTGTGCAGAACCGGTCGGCGGGCCAGGGCCCGGGCACCAAGGCGGAGCGGCGTCTGGCCGCGCAGCTGGCGGCGAAGAAGGCCGCCGAGGCGCGGCGCCGCCGGCAGTCGATGCTGGGCGCCTTTGTCGGTGTCCTCGCGGTCGCCGCGCTGATCGGCGGCATCGTCTGGCTGAACAACGGGGACGACGACACGAAGTCCACCGCCGCCGCCCCGTCGGCCAGCGCCGACGCCCCGGTCGAGCCCACCGCCGCCGCCGCACCGCAGCTTCCCGCCGACGCCGACCCGGCGCTGAAGACCAAGCCGACGGTCGGCGCGGGCAAGGGCGAGCTGAAGAAGCTCACCGTCACCACCCTGATCAAGGGCAACGGCCCGGCGGTGAAGGCCGGCCAGCAGATCACCACCAACTACGTCGGGGTGTTCTACAAGGACGGCAAGGAGTTCGACTCCTCCTGGGGCCGGGGCGAGCCGGCCACCTTCGGGATCGGCGTCGGCCAGGTCATCCCCGGCTGGGACCAGGGCCTGGTCGGCGTGCCGGTGGGCAGCCGGGTGCAGCTCGACATCCCGGGTGAGCTGGCGTACGGCAACGACGCGTCGGGCGGTCGCCCGGCGGGCCCGCTGCGCTTCGTCGTTGACGTGATCGCCGCGCAGTAGGTCACAGCAGGCTTCCTTCCCGTCACCCAGCGGCAGTAGGTTCATGGTCACCGTGGGCGGTCCACCCGCCCGCGGCGACCTGCCCACCGACGCGGAGGTGCACGTGGCGGCGCTGGACGACCCCGGACTGGCCCGGCTGATGTGGACCCACTTCGAGCCGGTCCACGCGGTGACCTACTTCCACCCCCGGGCCCGCGCCGCGTACGAGGCGGTGGGGCTGCGCGGCTACTGGCGGGGCTACTTCGCCGGCCGGGCCGCCCCGCTCGGGCCGGTGGACGCGCCAGTGGTGGTTGCCGCCTTCTTCAGCTTCGCGCCGCCGATGGTGGCCCGGGCGCTCCCCTCGGTGTGGCGCCTGGCCACCCCGCAGGAGGCGCTGCGCGCCCGGCTCACCGGTGCCGTGCAGGCGCTGGCCGAGTTCACCTACGAGCTGCCCGAGTCGCACCTCGTCGAGGCGGCGGGGCTGCTGGAGGAGGCGGCCGGGCGGGTCGAGACGGCGGGCCGGGTGCTGGGCGCGGTCAACGCCGCGCTGCCCCGGGGGGAATACCCGCTGGCCCGGCTCTGGCAGGCCGCCACGACGCTGCGCGAGCACCGGGGCGACGGGCACGTGGCGGCGCTGGTCACCACCGGGCTGGATCCGGTCGAGGTGGTGGCCTGGCGGTGCCGGCTCGACCAGTCCCGCGAGTTCCACCAGATGGCCCGGGGCTGGACCGACGAGGAGTGGGCCACCGCCGAGGAGCGCCTGGTGGAGAAGGGTTGGCTGACCGCCGACCGGGCGCCGACCGAGCACGGCACCGCGACGTTCCGGGCGGTCGAGGAGGCCACCGACCGCGCCGCGCTCGGCCCGTGGCGGGCGCTGGGCGCGGAGCGTACGGCGCGGCTGCGCGAGCTGCTCGAACCGATCGCGAGCCGGTGCCACACGATCATTCCCCGGCAGAGCCCGATCGGCCTGCCCGCCCCGCGCGCCTCCACCGGGGAGGCGACCGCCCCGGCCCGCTGACCGGCCCGCCGGGGTCCGGCAGGATGGGCTCATGGTGGACGCGGTGCTCTTCGACCTGGACGGCGTGATCGTGGACTCCGAGCCGGTCTGGGAGGAGGTCCGGCGGGCGTACGTGGCCGCGCACGGCGGCGCCTGGCAGCCGGACACCCAGCGCCGGCTGATGGGGATGAGCACCGGCGAGTGGGCCGCCTACCTGAGCGGTGAGCTGGGCGTGGACCGCACCGCCGAGCAGGTCGCCACCGAGGTGGTGGCCGAGATGACCCGGCGGTACGCGGCACACGTACCGCTGATCGACGACGCCGACGCGGTGGTGCGCCGGCTGGCCACGCGCTGGCCGCTGGGGCTGGCCAGTTCCTCCCCCACCCGACTGATCGCGGCGGCGCTGGCCGCCACGGGCCTGGCCGACGCCTTCCGGGCGACCCTGTCGACCGAGGAGACCGCCCGGGGCAAGCCGGCGCCGGACGTCTGGCTGGGCGTGGCGGCGCGGCTCGGCGTGGATCCCGCCCGGTGCGTGGCGATCGAGGACTCCTCGAACGGGGTCCGGTCCGCGGCCGCCGCCGGGATGCGGGTGGTGGCGGTGCCGCACGGGTCGTACCCGCTGGACCGGGACGCCGAGGCGTTGGCGGCGGTGCTGCTGCCCTCGATCGACGCGCTCACCCCAGCGGTGGTCGAACGGCTCGACTGAAGCCCGCGGGACGACTTGCTCCTGACGCGACGTCAGGTCTTAGCGTCGGATTCCGGTCGCCGCAGGGTGCGGCGATGCGAGAGGGAGTGGGACGTGGCGTCCACCTGGCGGATCGGCGAGCTGTGCCGGCGTACCGGGCTCACCGTCCGGACCCTGCACCACTGGGACCACGTGGGGCTGTTGCGGCCGTCCGCGCGGACGTCCGCCGGCCACCGGCTCTACGCCGAGGGGGACGTGGACCGGCTGTACCGGATCGTCGCGCTGCGCGAGCTGGGCCTGCCGCTGGAGGCCATCGGTGTGCTGCTGGACGGCGGCGGTGGCGGCGGCCCGGAGCTGGCCGAACTGCTCGACGACCACCTGGCGCACGTGGAGCGGCAGCTCGCCGCGCTGGGCGGCCTGCGTGACCGGTTGGCCATGCTGGTGCCCGCCGTACGCGCCGCCGGGGGTGCCGCGCCCGTCGACCTGCTCGCAGTGATCGAGGAGGTGACCAGGGTGGAGGACACGATCCGGAACTATTTCACCGAGGACCAGCTCGCCGTGCTGGCGCAGCGGCGGGAGCAGATCGGCGAGGCGGCCATCCGCGACGTACAGGAGGAATGGCCCCGGCTGATCGCCCAGGTCCAGGCGGAGCTGGACGCCGGGACCGACCCGGCGGACCCGCGGGTGCGGGCGCTGGCGAAGCGGTGGATGGAGCTGCTGGAGGCGTTCCACGGCGGGGACCCGGGGCTGCGGGACTCGCTCTACCGGATGTACGCGGAACAGCGCGCGGAGATCACCAGTGAGTGGGGCGGCCCGTCGCCGGAGCTGATCGACTACGTGAAGCGGTCGGTCGCGGCGGGCTGAGCCGCCTGGGGTGGGCCGACCGATCGGGACCCGGCCGGCCCACCGTCCCGCGCGCCTGCACCGCCGGCATGTCCCGCAGCACACCCCTCCTGCCGCCGACCACCGCGTTGTACGTTTTCCCCGGCGCGTCCGATCGGAATGATCAGGGTGCGTCCGGGTAGCGCAGCCGGTGGCGCACGTGTCGGCGGTGAGGGGACGGCGATGAAGGCGATCGTGTACGAAGGCAACGGCGACGTCTCGGTGCTCCAGGTGGCCGAGCGCCCGATCCCGGAGCCGGGCCCCGGCGAGGTGCTGGTGCGGGTGGCCGTGTCCGGGGTGAACCCGACGGACTGGAAGGCCCGCCGGCAGTGGCCGCTCCCGGCCGGGTGGCAGATCCCCGGGCAGGACGGTGCCGGGGTGATCGAGGCGGTCGGCCAGGGTGTCGACCAGATCCTGATCGGTGACCGGGTGTGGCTCTGGGAGGCCGCCTGGCAGCGGCCCTGGGGCACCGCCACCGAATACACGGTGGTCCCGGTCCGGCACGCGGTACGCCTCGGTTCCGCCTCCTTCGACCTGGGCGCCTGCCTCGGCATCCCGTTCCTGACCGCGCACCGGTGCCTCACCGCCGGCGAGTTCATGCCGGACAAGCTGCACGCGGGCGCGCTCAGCGACCATGTGGTGCTGGTGCAGGGCGGGGCGGGCGCGGTGGGCAACGCGGCCATCCAGCTCGCCCGCTGGGCCGACGCCTGCGTGATCACCACGGTGAGCACTCCGGAGAAGGCGCAGCTCGCGGCGGCGGCCGGGGCCGACTTCGTGATCAACTACCGCGAGCAGGACGTGGTCGAGGAGGTCCGCAAGATCGCGCCCGACGGGGTGCACACCATCGTCGAGGTCGCCGCGGCCGTCAACGCGGCGGCGGACGTGCAGATCCTGCGGCCCGGGGGCGCGGTCTGCGTCTACGCGGACGACGGCGGGTCCGAGGTGACGCTGCCGATCCGGCCGCTGATGGTGCCGAACGCCCGCTGGCAGTTCGTGCTGATCTACACGGCGCCGAAGGCGGCCAAGGCGCAGGCGGTGACCGACGTGACGGCGGCGGTGGCGCAGGGGGCGATCCGGGTGGGCGAGGAGGCCGGGCTGCCGCTGCACCGCTACCCGATGTCGGCGGCCCAGGCGGCGCACAAGGCGGTGGAGGACGGCGCGGTCGGTAAGGTGCTGATCGCCACGGCCGAGGCGTAATAAACGCGAAACGGATTTCTCTGACATCGGGACAGAGGCGAACAAGTTTCGCGAGAATGGACGTGCGGGTCGCCCCGCATGGACGGGCGGCCCCGGCGCGGTGCGAACGCCGGGGCCGCCCTCTGGGGAGAGATGTCCTTACGAGGAAGTCTCTACCCGTCCAGCGACGCTACGCCGGAAAGTGTTACGGCGCGGCCAGTTCGCGCACCTCGAGCCCGCCCTCCGCGTAGCGGGAACGCACCACCTTCTTGTCGAACTTGCCGACGCTGGTCTTCGGGACCGCGTCGATGAACGCCCAGCGCTCCGGCAACTGCCAGCGGGCCACCGACTTCGCCAGGAAGTCCCGCAGCTCCTCGGCGGTGACCGAGGCGCCCTCCCGGACCACCACGGTGGCCAGCGGCCGCTCGTCCCAGCGCTCGTCCGGTACGCCCACCACGCACGCCTCCAGCACCGCCGGGTGCCCCATCAGGGCGTTCTCCAGCTCGACCGAGGAGATCCACTCGCCGCCCGACTTGATCACGTCCTTGGCCCGGTCGGTGAGGGTGATGTAGCCGTCCGGCGAGAGCATGCCGACGTCCCCGGTCCGCAGCCAGCCGTCCCGGAACTTCTCCTCGTCCTGGGTCTCGTCCCCGACGTACCGGGCTGTCACCCACGGCCCGCGGACCTCCAGCTCACCCACGGAGGTCCCGTCGGCGGGCAGCGGCTCGCCCAGCGGGCCGACGATCCGCGCGGCGACCCCGGCCGGCACCCGGCCCTGGGTGTAGCGGTAGCGCCAGGCCGTCTCGTCGGTCGCGCCGGCCGGCGGCCGGGAGACCGAGCCCAGCGGCGACATCTCGGTCATCCCCCAGGCGTGGATGACCTCGATGCCGTGCCGGTCGTGGAAGGCGTGCATCAGCGCCGGCGGGCAGGCCGAGCCGCCCACGATCACCTCCTTGAGCGAGGAGGTGTCCACGTCGTGACTGTCCAGGTAGGTCAGCAGGTCGGTCCAGATGGTCGGCACCGCGCCGGCCAGGGTGGGGCGCTCGGCGGCGATCATCGCGGCGATCGGTTCGGCCTGGAGGAACCGGTCCGGCATGATCAGCGAGGCGCCGGAGAGAAACGCCGCGTACGGCAGGCCCCAGGACATCGCGTGGAACATCGGCACGATGGCCAGCTCCCGGTCCGTCGGGCCGAGCCCGAAGCCCTCCGGCATGCAGATCTGCAGCGAGTGCAGGTAGATGGAGCGGTGCGAGTAGGCGACCCCCTTGGGGTTGCCGGTGGTCCCGGAGGTGTAGCAGAGCGCGGCCGCGTCCCGCTCGTCCACCTCGGGCCAGTCGTAGCTGTCCGGCCGGCCGGCCAGCAGGGCGTCCCAGTGGTGTACGGCGATCCGGTCGCCGGCCGCCGCCACCAGCGGTGCCGGGTCCCCGCCGCCGACCACCACCACGTGCCGCACCGTGGTCAGCTGCCCGATCACCCGGGCGAGCAGCGGGATCAGCGTCGAGTCGACCAGCACCACCCGGTCCTCGGCGTGGTTGGCGATGTAGGCGACCTGGTCCGGGAAGAGCCGGAGGTTGAGGGTGTGCAGCACCGCGCCCATGCTCGGCACGGCGAAGTACGCCACCAGGTGCTCGTTGTTGTTCCACATGAACGTGGCGACCCGCTCGTCGCCGGTCACCCCGCACTCGTCGCGCAGCGCGTGGGCGAGCCGGGCGGCGGTCCGCCCGACCTCGGCGTACGTCATCCGACGGGGCTCGGCGCCGGTCCAGGTGACGACCTCCGCCGTGCCGTGCACGGTGGAGCCGTGTTCGAGGATCCGGGCGACCTGGAGGGGGGCATCCATCATCGTGCTACGCATGGGTAGCAAACTAGTGTCGCCGGTCACACCACGGAAGCCCCGGATTTGCCGAGCCGGCAGCGGAAACTGCGTAGATTGTCCGGGTGAGCATCTCCTGGGCCGACTCGTACGTGGGGCAACTGCGCGCCCTGGCCGGTGACCGCACCCTGATGTTCGTCGGGGCCCGCGCCGTGGTCCGGGACAACGCCGCCCGGGTGCTGCTGATCCAGCGCTCGGACAACGGCCAGTGGGCGTTGCCGGCCGGAGCCATGGAGCTGGGCGAGTCGATCGCCGACTGCGCGGTCCGGGAGGTCCGCGAGGAGACCGGGCTGCGCGCCCTGCGGGTCAGCGCCTTCGCCCTCTACACCGGGCCCGACCGCACCCACACCAACATGTACGGCCACACGTACCAGGTCTTCACCACCGCGTTCCGCGTGGACGAGTGGGACGGCGAGCTGGCCCGGGTGACCGACGAGACTGACGACGCCGGCTTCTTCCACCCGGAGGAGCTGCCCACCCCGCTCTCCGCCAGCGTCATCGAGACCCTCGCCGACCTGGACGTCTTCGAACAAACGAACCGCCTGATCCTCAAGTAACCCCCGCCCGCCGTGCAGGCGTTGATCAAGGAGTTAGGGTCGGGCCGGAGCCGGTAGCCGACGCTAACTCCTTGACCAACAGGGCGCCGTCAGAGCATCGTCTGGGACTTGGCCTCCATTTCGGCGGCGGCTTCGCCCTTCGACTCCTTGGTCAGCGGCTTGCCGCCGGGGGCAGCGGCCTTGCCGCCGAGCGGATCCGCGCCGCCGGTGGCGCCCTGCGGGCCGGTGCCGCGCAGCTGGTGGTTCGGCAGGGCCAGGGTGACCAGCACCGCGATGATGGCGATCAGTCCGGCGGTCAGGAAGACCAGGTGCAGCGAATCGACGAACGCGGCCTGGATCGCGGCCCGGACCGGTGCGGGCAGGGCGAGGATGGTCCCCGGTTCGTTGATCGAGATGTGGGCACCGCCCCGGGCCGCCACGACGGCCCGTTCAGCGGGCGGCAGCTGCGCGATGGCGGGCGGCAGCCGGTCGGCGAGCTGGTGGGTGAGCTGCGACGAGAGCACCGCGCCGAGGATGGCGACACCGAACGAGCCGCCCAGGGAGCGGAAGAAGGTCGCCGAGGAGGTGCCAGCGCCCAGGTCCCGCGGATGCACCGCGTTCTGCACGGCCAGGATCAGCGACTGCATGCACAGGCCCAGCCCGACGCCGATCACCACCATGTAACCGAAGGCCGCCCAGAGCGAGGTGGCCACCTGGAGCTGCCGGAAGAGCAGCATGCCGGCGACCAGCACCGCCGAGCCGGCCACCGGGAACCACTTGTAGCGGCCGATCTGGCTCATCGCCCGGCCGGTGAACACCGAGGTGACGATGATGCCGGCCATCATCGGCAGCATCAGCAGGCCGCTGCGGGTCGGCGAGGCGCCCTTGACGATCTGGAGGTAGAGCGGGATGAAGATGATCGACCCGAACATCACCAGACCGAGCACGAAGCCCGCCGCGTTGGCCAGCGTGAACGTTCGGGTACGGAACAGCCGCAGCGGCAGGATCGGCTCGGGCACCCGGGCCTCCTGGAGCACGAAGAGGGTGCCGAGCACCGCGCCGGCCGCGAACAGCCCGATGATCACGCCGGAGCCCCAGGCGTACTGACTGCCGCCCCAGCTCAGCGCCAGCAGCAGGCTGCTCACCCCGGCGACCAGCAACGCCGCCCCGAGCCAGTCGATGGCGTGCTCCCGCCGCTCGAACGGAATCAGCCGCATCACGTGGTAGCAGACCACGATGGCCAGGATCGCCAGCGGCACGTTGATGTAGAAGATCCAGCGCCAGTTGGTCTCCGCGAAGTAGCCACCGACCAGCGGCCCGGCCACCGAGGAGATGCCGAAGACCGCGCCGAACAGGCCCTGGTAGCGGCCACGTTCCCGGGGCGAGACCACGTCCGAGATGATGGTGAACGCCAGCGTCATCAGGCCGCCGGCGCCCAACCCCTGCACGCCCCGGGTGACGATCAACTGGGTCATGTTCTGGGACAGCCCGGCCAGCAGCGAGCCGAGCAGGAACGTGCCGATCGAGAAGAGGAAGACCGGGCGTCTGCCGTTGAGGTCGGCCATCTTCCCGTACAGCGGGGTGGAGGCGGTGGAGGCGAGCAGGTAGGCGGTGACCACCCACGAGTAGTGGTTGATCCCGCCCAACTGGCCGACGATGGTCGGCAGCGCCGTACCGACGATGGTCTGGTCGAGCGCCGCCAGCAGCATGCCGGTCATCAGACCGAACATCAGCAGGCGGACCTGGCGGGCGTGCAGCACGGGACGACCGTTGGCCTGGGCAGTCATCCCGGGTTCTTTCCCACGTCCCGCAGAACATGCCCCCGAGACGGGCCGATCATGAGGTTGGCGGCGATGTCGATCTCCTCGACCGCCGCCAACCTCATGATCGACGAGGACGGGTGGTCAGGCGAACGCCTCGACGATCTTGGCGCAGAAGGCCGGGAGGTCCTCGGGGTTGCGGCTGCTGACCAGGCCGTGGTCGGTGACGACCGCCTCGTCGACCCAGGCCGCGCCGGCGCTGGCGAGGTCGGTGCGCAGGCTCGGCCACGAGGTGATCCGGCGGCCACGCACCACGTCCGCCTCGACCAGCGTCCACGGGCCATGGCAGATCACCCCGACCGGCTTGCCGGCGCTGAAGAACGACCTCACGAACCGGGCCGCACCGAGACGAGTTCGACCCGCGCGCCGGCCTGCTCCACCGCCTCGCGGGGCTTCGTGTACTCGACCTCCTCCACGCCGTCGGCGGCCAGGAACGCGATCCGCTTGCCCTGCAGCGTCGCTGCCATGGTGGTTTCTCCTCTCCAGCGGTCCCCTCAATCCGTGCCCGGGCTCAAGCGGGCGAAACCGGACGCCCGGCGTGGCCCCCGGACCCCGCAAGGGCAGGTTTGACGGGAGCGGCTCGGGGGACCCGAGGGAACATGGCAGGAGCAGCAGCCGAAGAGCGCCGGCTCGCCACCGTCGTGGAGAGCTGGCAGGGGCGTCCCGTGCTGATCGTCGGGGACGCCATGCTGGACGAGTGGCGGTTCGCGGAGTCCGAACGGCTCTGCCGGGAAGCCCCCGCCCCGGTCCTCACCCTGCGCCGCCGTACGTCCGCCGCGGGTGGCGCGGCGAACACGGCGGTCAACGTCTCCGCCCTCGGCGGCCGGGCCGTGCTGGTGTCGCCGGTCGGCGCCGACGCGGCCGGCGACGAACTGCACGACTGCCTCGACCGCGCGGGCGTCTGGGACCGTACGGTCAACCAGACCGGACGGCCGACGCCGGTGAAGCGGCGGATGCTCGCCGGCAACCAGATCCTGCTCCGCGAGGACTCCGGTGAGCCGGACGACGCGCTCGACGACGACGGGGTGGCCCGGCTGCTCACCGCGCTGCACTGCGCCACGGAGGAGCTGAAGGACGTCGCCGCCGGCCGGCCGCTCACCCTGGTCGTCTGCGACTACGGCCTGGGCGCGCTGCCCCGGGCGGTCCGCGCCTGGCTGGTCGCCAACCGGGACCGCTACACCACCGTGGCCCTCGACGCGCACGACCTCGCCGACTGGCGCGGCCTCAACCCGACCGTGGTGACCCCGAGCTTCGCCGAGGCCACCCGGCTGCTGGCCCGGGCCGCGGTCGGCTTCGGCGGCGGCAGCCGTACCGCCGCGCGCGGCGCCACCGCCGGTGACCTGCACCTGGACCACCCGGCCGACCCGGCCGACGGCCCGTCCGAGCTGGTCGTCGGCGCGGCACCGGGCGGGGCGGGCGAGCGGACCGCCGGCACCCCGCACCCCACCTCCGGTGCGCCGTCGGTCGGCCACCCCGGCGCGGCCGGCCCCGGACCGACCGGGGAGCCGACCCCGGGCGAGGAGCGCGTCGCGCTGACCGGGGACGGGCTCAGCGTGACCGGCACGGGCGTCACCGTGAACGCGGCGGCCGGCGAGGGCGTGGACCGGGCGATGCTGGCCGAGTCGCGCCTGGCCGAGCTGCGCGCGCACACCGGCGCGGACGTGGTCGCGGTGACCCTCGACACCGAGGGCGCGGTGGTCGGCGGGGCCGACGGCGAGCCCCGGCGCAGCCACAGCACCCCGGTCCCGGCCAGCCACGCCGTCGGTGCGGGAGACGCGTACCTGGCGGCGATGACCCTGGCGCTGGCGGCGGGCGCGAGCCTGCCCACCGCCGCCCAGCTCGCCCAGCTCGCCGCCACCATCACCGTCTCCGACACCGGCACCTGCGTGTGCCGGCGGGAGGACCTGCTCGACGCGCTGGGCAGCGGGCCGGAGCAGACCGGCCATCCCAGCCTGGTCGGCGCCGAGGAGCTGACCGCGATCGTCGAGGAGCACCGCCGGGCCGGACGCTCGATCGTCTTCACCAACGGCTGCTTCGACGTGCTGCACCCGGGGCACGTCCGCTACCTGACCCAGGCCCGGGCGCTCGGCGACCTACTGGTCGTGGCGGTGAACTCGGACGAGAGCGTACGGCGGCTCAAGGGGCCGGACCGGCCGGTCAACCCGGTCGAGGACCGGACCGCCCTGCTGGCCGCGCTGGAGTGCGTCGACCACGTGGTGGTCTTCGAGGAGGACTCCCCGGCGGCGCTGATCGAGGCGGTCCGCCCGGACGTCTACGTCAAGGGCGGCGACTACCCGCCCGAGATGGTCCCGGAGGCTCCGCTGGTGCGCCGGCTGGGCGGGCAGGTGCGCACCCTCGGATACGTGCCGGACCGGTCCACCTCGGCGATCATCGACCGGATCCGGGCCCAGTCGGTCACGCCCACCGTCGGCCGGAGCACGGGCAGGCCGGCGTGAACCGACCGCTCGACCCCGGCACGCCGGACGGTTTCCGCCGGCCGCGGCAGCTGGACGTGCTGATCCCTACCCGCAACCGGCCGGCCGAGCTGGCGGTCACCCTCTCCGGGCTGGCCGCCCAGGAGGGCGTACCCGACTTCGGGGTGGTGGTGAGCGACCAGTCCGACGACGGCCCGGCGTACGCGCACCCGGCGGCGGCCACCATGGTCCGGGCGCTGCGCCACCGCGGCCACCCGGTGCTGCTGACCCGGCGGCTGCCCCGGCGCGGGCTGGCGGAACACCGGGCGTACCTGCTGCGCCAGTCGACGGCCCGGTACGTGCTCTGCCTCGACGACGACGTCTGGCTGGAACCGGGCACCCTCGCCCGGCTGCTCACCGCGATCCGCGAGCTGGGCTGCGGGTTCGTCGGCAACGCGGTGCACGGCCTCTCCTACGCCGACGACGTCCGCCCCGAGACCCACGCGCACTACGAGGAGTGGCCGGGCCGGCCGGTCCCCGAGCGGATCCGCCCGGGCACGCCGGAGTGGGACCGGGCGGCCATCCATCCGGCGGCGAACCTGCTGCACGTGACCGAGAAGCTGCGGCTGCCGGCGGGGGCCTGGCGCGCGTACAAGGTCTCCTGGATCGGCGGCTGCGTGCTCTACGACCGGGCGAAGCTGATCGACTCCGGCGGCTTCGAGTTCTGGCGCCGGCTGCACGAGAAGCACCAGGGCGAGGACGTCGCCGCCCAGCTCGCAGTGCTGGAGCGGCACGGCGGTGCCGGGGTGCTCCCCAGCGGGGCCTTCCACCTGGAGTCGCCGACCACCGTCACCGAGCGGGACGTGGAGGCGTGGGAGGTCGTCCTCATCGACCAGCCCTCGGACACCCCGCAGCCGGCCTGACCCCTCGCCCGCCCCGGCCCGCCGCTCGCCGGTCGGCGGACCCGGCGCGCCGCGCCGGTCAGCCCGCCAGCAGTTCGCGGGCCGCCTCGACCACCTCGACGGCCGGCACGTCGGCGACGAACGAGTCCCGGTGCGGGCAGTCGCCGTCGCCCGGGCGGTGCGGGTAGATCCCCGGGGTGCAGTCGACGCCGCAGACCGGGCAGTGCGTGGTCCAGGAGGCGATCGGGCGGTGCCGGGCCCGTAGCGGCGTGGCGCCGTTGATCAGGTTGCCGATCCAGTAGACGCCCACGGTGGGCGCGCCGACCGCGGCGGCCAGGTGCAACGGCCCGGTGTCGTTGGACACCACCAGCGCGCAGCCGGCGTAGCAGGCGGCCAGCCCGCCCAGGCTGAGCGTGCCGACCTGCGGGCGGACCGGAACGCCGGCCGCCACGACCACCGCGTCCACCGTCTCCCGCTCGGCGGGAGTGCCGGTGACCAGCACCTCGTACCCGTCGCCGACCAGCGCGCGGGCGACCTCGCCGAAGCGGTCCGCGGGCCAGCGCCGCCGGGTGTCGGTCGCGCCCGGGTGCAGCGCCACCCGGGGCCGCTCCGGCTCGCCGAGCACCTGCCGGGCCTCGGCCCGGTCGGCGTCGGTGACCGCCAGCGCCGGGGTGATCGTGGTGGCCGACGCACCGACCAGGGCCACCACCTCCAGGTAGCGGATCACCTCGTGCTGGTAGTAGACGTACCGGATCCAGCGGTCCAGCGGCGGCGCAGCCTCGGCGCGCAGCCCCGCGGTGACCCGGGCGCCCAGCCCGGCGACCAGCGGGTTGGAGTTGGCCCCGCCGCCGTGCAGCTGCACCGCCAGGTCGAACCGCTCCGCGCGAGCCGCCGCCAGGAAGTCCGCCAGCTCCGCCGGCGGCTCGTCCGGCCCGGCGTCGCGGATGCCGGGCGCGGGCGGCACCACCAGCACCCGGTCCACCGGGCCGGGGCGGTCGCGCCAGAGCACCGCATGCCAGGGCGCGCCGAGCAGCACGAGCTCCGCCCCGGGGTACGCGGCCCGCAGCGCCTCCAGCGCCGGCAGCACGAAGATGAAGTCACCGAGCGCGTTCGCCCGCAGCACAGCGATCCGCTCGACGTCGGGTACGCGCTCGCCGACCGGGCCGAGCACCGACGGGGTGGCCACGCGACCCCTACGGCCGGTCGATCTCGTCGACCGTGGTGTCCGGGTGGTGCAGCTCCCGGTCCGCAGCCGGGTCGGCCAGGGTCCGCGTACCCACGGTGGCGGGGCGGGGGCCGGTGCGGCCGACGGTGATGGTGCGCGGCGTGGGCCGGGCCGCCCGGGGCAGCCGCACCCGGAGCAGACCGTGGTCCATCACCGCGTCGATCCGGTCGGGATCCACCCGGGACGGCAGGTCCACCCGGTACTCGAAGCCGCGTGTCTCGAACCCGCCCTGGATGCCGTGGTCGGCGTTGACCTCCGCCTCCGAGCGGGCCCGTACGCACAGCTCCCGGTCGTCCAGCTCGACCGCCACCTCCTCCGGTGCCACGCCCGGCAGCCGGACGACGACCTCCCAGCCGTCGGCCGCCTCGCCCAGCTCTACCTCCGGCGGGCCGGCCCGGCCACCGACCAGGCGGCGCAACTCGGCGCGCAGCGACTGGAGCTCGCCCATCGGGTCCCAGCCCTGCTGGCGGCCGCGCCAGAACCCACGTCCACCGGACTGTTCGGTCATCGCATGTCTCCGATCCGCTCGGGTGTCGAGGGGCGCAGCGAGCTCGGCACGTTCGGGTCGGCCTCCGTGGCGCCCGCGTGGGCGAGGCCGACCCGCTTGGCGCGGGCGCCGGTGGGCAGGGCCAACACATCGAAGATCAGCGCGGTGACCAGGAGCGCCACCGGGAACATCACCAGCATCGGGTGCACGGGGTGACCGAGCACCTTCAATCGGCTCTCCATCGGGCCTCCATCGGTCGCATCCGGGCGGCTGCGGGTCAAGCCGTACCCGGCCGGCCCGGGGGCAAACCTCGCGTTCGGCGCGCACGCCTAGGCTGACCATGGCGGAAACCGGCCGGTCGCGGGCCGAAAATGCCGCCGACGTCAACGGACGGGGGAGGAATACGTGACCGTGGAGATCACCTCACCGGAGGAACTGCGCGAGCTGCTGGGTACGCCGAACCAGCGGGCGCTGACCAAGGAGCGCACCGTGCTGCACGCGCGGGACCGGGAGTGGCTGGCCGCCTCGCCGTTCTGCCTGGTCGCCACGGCCGGCGCGGACGGCAGCTGCGACGTCTCCCCCAAGGGCGACCCGCCGGGCTTCACGTTGGTGCTGGACGAGGCGACCATCGCCATCCCCGAGCGGCCCGGCAACCGGCGCGCCGACGGCTACCGCAACATCCTGGCCAACCCGCACGTCGGGCTGATCTACCTGGTCCCCGGCCGCACCGACACGCTGCGGATCAACGGGCGGGCCCGGCTGGTCCGGGACGCGCCGTACTTCGCCGACATGGTGGTCAAGGGACACCGCCCGGTGCTGGCGGTCGAGGTGGCGATCGAGCAGATCTTCTACCACTGCGCGAAGGCGTTCCTCCGCTCCCAGCTGTGGCAGCCGGAGACGTGGCAGCCCGACGTCCTGCCGTCCCGGGCCCGGCTGGTCAAGGAGGTGGAGGCCCCGGCCGAGAGCCTCGCCGACCTCGAACGCCACTACGGACCCCACTACGTGCAGACCATCTACTCCTGATCCCGCCTCTCACCCCGGGGTACCGGCGGCTCACGTTTCGACGGGCGGCTGGGGGTACTGATCCAGGGACGGCCCACCGCGTCAACGCGGCGCCGGAACCCCTGGAGCACGGGTCGAGAGAGGATGAGGTGCGATGCCCACGAAGAACAGCTTGGGGCGCGGCAGCGGCTCGACCGCGACCACGAACCCGCCGGGCAACCAGACCCCGAACACCCCCGACGTCAACGAGAGCGAGATCGGCCGGCTGACCGTGGACCAGCTCCGCGACCGGCTCCGCCGACGCGGCGTCACCGGCACCGCCGAGCTGCGCAAGGGCGACCTGGTCAAGGCGCTGGTGAGCAGCATGCGTGACGGCGCGAAGAAGAGCACGTCGGCGCGGGCCGGCGGCTCCACGGCGCGCGCCGGCTCCGCAGCGGGCAAGAAGACCTCGCCGGGCGGCGTCCGGACCGGTTCGCAGAGCTCGAAATCGCTGCGGTACGCCCAGGAGATCACCTCTGTGGACGACGAGCCGGAGCGGCCCGGCCGCAGCCTGGTCACCACCGACCACGACGTGATCCGGCGCTGGGCGGAGGCGCGCAAGGGCGTACCGGTCACCGTCGACGGCACCGAGCACGACGGGCACCCGGGGGTGCTGCGGTTCGACTTCCCGGCCAACGGCCGCGACGAGCGGCTGCGCGAGATCAGCTGGGCGGAGTGGCTCCGCGCGTTCGACGAGCGGCGGCTGAACTTCATCTACCAGGAGGAGCGCTCCGACGGCAAGCAGAGCAACTTCTTCCGGCTGGAGAACCCGGAGCGCGAGGACGGCTGAGCCGGCCGTCTCGATTCAGCGCCTCTCCGATGGGTACGGATCTGAGTACGGACGTCAGAACGACGAGGAGGAATCCATGACCACCAAGGTCGAGAAGTCCATCGAAGTCGACGTGCCGGTCAGCACCGCGTACAACCAGTGGACGCAGTTCGAGGAGTTTCCCCGCTTCATGGGCGGCGTGCACGAGGTGCGACAGCTCGACGACCAGCGGATGCACTGGATCGCCGAGATCGCCGGCGTGAAGCGCGAGTGGGACGCCACGGTCCTCGAGCAGGTGCCGGACCGGAAGGTGGCCTGGGCGGCCACCAGCGGCGCCACCAACGCAGGCGCGGTTTACTTCCAGCCGATCGGCACCGGCCGCACCCAGGTCCGGCTCTGCATGGAGTACGAGCCGGAGGGGCTGGTCGAGCAGTCCGGCGACAAGCTGCGCATCGTGGAGAAGCGGGCCGAGGCCGACCTGGAGAAGTTCAAGTCGTACATCGAGAGCCGAGGCACCGCGACGGGCGCCTGGCGCGGCACCATCGACGAGGGCCGTACGCTCGGCACGTCCGGCGTGGAATACGCCGCGTCCTCACTGGGTGACGACGGCAGCCCCCGCGCCTCCAAACGCTGACCATTCACCTCCTTGCCGGAGCGAGCCCGGCGGTCGGACACGTTTGGCTGCTCGGCCTCGTGACGGCGAGTAAAGGGCCCAGGTCATGATCGGCGATCAAGCCGGTGACCTGGGCCCTTCTATGGAGCCGCCTGACGGAATCGAACCATCGACCTAGGCATTACGAGATCAAGTTGGCCGGCATGCCGACCTGGGCTGATCGACGCCTAGCAGGGAAAAGCCTCTCGACATCTCGCACCGCTCCCCCGTCGTCCGTCGCCCACTTGCGGACTAGATGCGGACCGCTCGCCTGCACGTCCGATCTTGGGATGCGACGATGCCATGGTGAGCGACTACGCCGATCGGATCGACCCCGACACATACGCCAATGATCCGATCGTGGCGGTCTACCGCGATAACCCGGCCGACGGCCTCTGTGTGCCCGAGCGAGTGTTCTGGCGCTTGTCACACGTGGCGAAGGGCTACGAGTTGCACCTGCTGCCGCTGCTCGGAGGTTCCGATCCAGTCCGGCTGAACCGGCCCATGATTCAAACGCTGATCGACGAGTTGTGTTTCGTGGCTGACCGACTCGATGACCCCGTTGTGGAGCAGTGGGTCGCCCAACTGCTCAAGGCCGCTCAGACGGCTCTGTGGCAACCGAGCGACACGCATCTCACCGTAGAAGGCGAATAAGGCGCTAGCGGTCTCCTCGCAGGCATCCGCCAGGCCGCCGCCACGCTGCTCCCATCCCCCGCCTCGGTGCCAAAGACTGCGACGCCCGGTCGGGGTCAAGGGTGGCCGGAGGCCATCGGCTTGCCGACGCGCAGCGCCCTGACGCCGGCCGGGTGGCGTAGAGGATCCGGCACCCCGAGGGATGGGCACGCCCTGGTCCTCATCGTCACCGAGCCGCGGAAGCCTTCACGGTCCGCGGCACGGGCGCGCATCGTGGCATGGCCGAACCGCCGGCGATAGGCTGCCACGCCCCGTAGCGATCGGACCGCGGCAGATCCGGACTTCTGGGGGTCCCCTTTGGCTGGAGCGAGCTTGTCCTATCCCTCTGCTCTAATCCCGCCATGCATGTCGTCGTCACAGGCGCACTCGTTGAAAACGGCGCGGTCCTGCTGGTACACCGCAGGCCGACCAAACGGGCATACCCAAATGTCTGGGATCTGCCCGGGGGGCAAGTCGAAGCGGGTGAGTCGGAACTACAAGCCCTCGCGCGTGAGATGCACGAGGAGCTCGGTGTTCGCATTGTGGCGGAGTCCGCTTCACGGTTGGGCGTCTTGCATGCCGGCAGTGGTGAGGACGCTCTTCACGTGGGCGTCTGGCAAATTGGAGACTGGGTTGGCTCTCCCACCAACCGTGCACCTGACGAGCATGACGACATCGCATGGGTCGAGATCAGCGAGCTGGGCGGCCTTCCCCTCGTGCATGGCGTCTTGGCGGCAATGGTTCGTTCTCTGCCTGAGTTTGAGTGCGCCCGCAGGCACTCAGATGTCACCGACTGTAACCAGGACGACCGAGCAACCAAGGCCGACTGTCGTGCATGTGCTGGGACGGATTCGTCAAGCAGGTGGTGGGACTAGACAACAGGCACCAAACCACGGAGCAGCGTCGAGTGGTCCGACTATGCGATGCCCCTGGCAAACAGCGCCACCACAGTCAGGTTGTGCGTGCTGAGGCCGATTCGCTGGGCCCAACGCCCGAGGCCGACCAGTCCGATCTCGTGGGCCTCTTGTTCGGTGACGGCTGGGCAACCTCCCGGTAGAACTGGAGGTCCTCAAATCCGTAGGTCGCCACATCATGACTGCTGGCCCCGAAGATCAGCGCGGGATGCGTGCCCAGTAGCAGGCCATCAGGGCACATGGGCCAGGGTTCGCTCCTGGGACGGCATCCCGCTTTCGGCAGTTTCGTACGCGGAGGTGGCGGCCTGGGCCCAACGGCTCACCGCGTCCGGCCTCGCCCCGGCAACATCCAGTACGCGCACCGGGTGCTGTCGCTGGCCCTGGACGCGGTCGCCAGCCGGCTGGACGAGGCGGTCGCCGCGCGGGATGCGGACTATTTGCGGACTGGCACAGCCGGCGGCGAGGTTGTCGACCTTGGGAAACGGCGAAGCCCAGGCCGTTGACCTGGGCTTCCGTACCGAGCCGCCTGACGGAATCGAACCGTCGACCTACGCATTACGAGTGCGTCGCTCTAGCCGACTGAGCTAAGGCGGCAACGATCGTCAAGTGTACGGCACACCCCGGCCCGGAGCCGAACGGGATCCCCACTCTCGCCGAACCGGACATCGAGGAGAAGTTCGGTCGTTCGCCGGACAGCGCTCGCACCCGGTCGGGACTACCCTGCGGCGGTGAGCGATGATCAGGTACCGCCGCAGCCGCCGCTCCCCGAAGCTCATCCCGGCGAGCGGGCAACCCGCCGGCCGCGCAGCCTCGACCCGCTGGAGCTGGGGTTCACCCCGCGTAAGCCGGTCCCGTGGCTGGCGCCGCTGCTGCTGATCAGCACCGGCCTGCGTACCCTGCTGGCGATGCTGTTCGGGGCGTACCTGGACAAGCGTGAGCTGCAGAACGCGTTCGGCGACGGCACGTTCCGGCAGGTCGGGCCGGACGGCGGGCTCTGGCTGGATTACGTGGCCGACTTGGGTGACGGCTTCGACGCGACGTATTCGGTGGCGTACCTGCTCGCCCAGCCGGAGCTGGAGGTCGACGGGCACCGGCTGTCGCGGGCACAGACCCTGGTGATGGGGGGCGACCAGGTCTACCCGTCGGCGGCCTACGAGGCGTACGAGGACCGGTGCAAGGGGCCGTATCAGGCCGCCCTGCCGCTGGCGCCGCCCGAGCGGCCGACGCTCTTCGCCGTCCCCGGAAACCACGACTGGTACGACGGCCTGACCGCCTTCCTGCGGCTGTTCGTCCGGTCCCGGGACCGGCACTTCGCCGGCTGGGGCACCGGTCAGTCCCGCTCGTACTTCGCCGTGGAGCTGCCCGCCGACTGGTGGCTGCTCGGCATCGACGACCAGTCCGGGTCCTACCTGGACGACCCGCAGCTCACCTACTTCGACGAGGTCGCCCGGAAGCTCACCCCGAGGTCGAAGGTGATCCTGGCGGTCCCGGCGCCCACCTGGGTCAAGGCCGCGGACCATCCCACGGCGTACGACTCGATCGACTACTTCATCCGTACGATCATCGCCCCCACCGGGGCGCAGGTGCGGCTGCTGATCTCCGGCGACCTGCACCACTACGCCCGCTACACCGGCCCGGAGCGGCAGCTCATCACCTGCGGGTCCGGTGGCGCCTACCTCTACCCGACACACATGCTCCCGGAGCGGCTCGAGGTGCCGCCGCGGGACACGCTGTCCCGCCGCGCCAGCCGCACCCGCGAGTACGACCTGGCGGCCCGCTACCCGGAGAAGGCCCGCTCGCGGCGCTACGGCTGGGGCATCTTCGCCCGCCTGCCGTTCCGCAACCCGGGCTTCGCGACCCTGCTCGGTACGCTGCACACCCTGCTCATGCTGGCGATGGCCGGGGTGACGGCGAACCAGGTGGGCACGACCGAGCAGCGGCTGCTCAGCGTCCCGCTGGTGATCATGCTGGTGGTGACCATGCTCAGCGCGGCGTTCTTCGCGAAGCCGCCGAGCGCCGGCGGGAAACGGCACGCCCGGCACTGGATCCTCGGCGTGAGCCACGGGCTCGCCCACATCGCGCTGGCCGCCGGCGGCACCTGGCTCTGGCTGAAGCTGCCCTTCTACGACTGGCCGTGGCCGTTGCCGGCGGTCGCCGCAGCCGTCCTGTACGGCCCGGTGATCGGGCTGGTCGCCAGCCAGTTGGTGGCGCTCTACCTGCTGGTGGCCGGGGCGTTCGGAGTGAACGTCAACGAACTCTTCGCCGGCCAGGGCATCGAGGACTCGAAGGCGTTCCTCCGGTTCCGGATCGACCCGGACGGCACGCTGACCATCTATCCGATCGCCGTGGACAAGGTCTGCCACGCCTGGCAGCTGAACCCGGACCAGTCCCCCACCGCCTCCTGGCTGACCCCCCAGGCCCCGCTGACCCCCCGCCTGGCCGAACCCCCCATCGTCCTCCGCTGACCGCCCACCCCCAAGCGGTGTTGATCATGGGGTTAGCGACGCCGAAAGAGATCGACATCGCCGCTAACCTCATGATCAATACGGGCCAGACGGCGGGGTTAGGGGGTGTAGTGCTGGTCGTGGGCTTGGCGGGGGGCACAGACGGAGGCGCGGCTGCACGAGCAGCGGGAGCCGTCGGCGTCCAGGCGGACGGTGACCGAGTCCCGCGGGACGCTGTGGCCGACCACCTTGCCGTCCCCCTCCGGGGTGGAGACCCGGGTGCCGATCGCCGGGGCGGACTCCTGGAACCGCTGGTAGAGCGGATGCTCGTACTTGAGGCAGCACATCAGCCGGCCGCACGCGCCGGAGATTCGCAGCGGGTTGAGCGGGAGATCCTGGTCCTTCGCCATCCGGATGGTCACCGGCTCGAAGTCGGTGAGGAAGGTGGCGCAGCACAGATCCCGACCGCAGGAGCCGATCCCGCCCTGGACGCGCGCCGAGTCGCGGGCGGAGAGCTGCCGCAGCTCGACCCGACAGTGCAGCGTCGCCCCCAGGTCGCGCACCAGGGAACGGAAGTCGACCCGGTGCGGCGCGGTGAAGTAGACGGTGGTCCGGTCGCTGCCGGTGTCCGGCGTACCGAGCACGTGGTCGACGGCCACCACCTTCATCGGCAGCCCGTGCTCCCGGATGAGCCGCTTGGCGGCCACCTTGGCGTCCGCCTTGCGCCGGCGCAGCAGCTCGTCGCGGCGCAGGTCCTCATCCTGGGCCAGCCCGGCCAGCTTGGGCGCACCGGCGGTGTCCTCGTCGACCCACTGCGCGGCCCAGACGCACTCGGCCACCTCGGGCCCCTCGTCGGTGGGCACCAGCACCTTGTCGCCCACCTGCGGGCGCAGCTCGCCCGGGTCAAGGTAGTAGAGGCGCCCGTACCGGTTGAAACTGACCGCGCAGAGCATGCCCATGGCCACCACCCTACGACGCCGTGCGGTTTGCCGGCCGCCCAGCGGTCGCCGTCCGGTCACCCGGCGCAGCGATCCATTGTCGGCTCGACCGAGCCGGTGCCAACCCGCCGTGTGGTTGATCCTCGCCCGGACGGCTGAAAGATGAGGCCACCGGAGGACAAACGGCGACCGACCGCGTTGAGTGAAGACAGACCTGCGGGGGGTGCAGGGGAAGCCACGGCGTCGCCGCCGGAGCCCGGCCACGGCCGGTACGGCGCGCGGCGCCGTGGACTTGCGCCGGGGGCTCATGCCGACACTCCGCTTCGCTGCGCGCCGTCATGAGGCACCACGCACTGAGCCTGCTGGTTCGCTCGCTCAGTGGCCGATCCGGGTGGTGCCGCCGTAGCGGGGCGCCCCGGACACCCGCTCCCGCCAGGTCGTCTCGGCCAGGCTCGGCGCCCACTGGCGCAGCAGCGTCTCCGCGCCGTCGTATGCCACCCCGAGCACACCCAGCACCCGGACCGCGATCTCCGCCGCCGCCAGTGCCCCGGTCGGCCCGCCGTCCACACCCGGCCGTCCGGCGGCGTGCACGGTGACCGCCTCGGTGGAGCGCAGCACGTCGGCCAGGGCCCGGGCCAGGGCGAGCCGGCTCCCCTCCACCCAGTCGGCCAGCGCGTCGGCGTATCCGGCGGTCGACTCCAGCCGCCCGACCAGGCTCTCCGGCCCCTCGTCGAGGTGGCGGAGCAAGGCGCCGCGGGCCTCGTCGTACGCCGCGGCGGCCGGCCCGGACCAGGCGACCGGGTCGGCGAGCAGGGCGGCGGCGTCGTCGTATCCCCGGACGAGCCGGCGCACGGCGTGACCGGCGTCGGCCAACGGCGCCGGATGCAGCTCAAGGAACTCGCGCACGGCCGCGCCGGGGAGCACCTGCATGCGACGCAGCAGCGGCCAGAGCGGGTGCCCCTCGGGTGCGCCGCCGGCGAGCAGCGTGTCGACCCGGGCCAGCAGATCGAGGCCCGGCTCGGCGAGACGGTCCAGGGCGTCCATCAGGCCTCCCAGCGGAGCCGGCGCCCGGCGGACTCGTCGGTGGCCGCGTACCGGTCGGCGGCGCTGCGCAGCGCGGCCGCGGCGGCGGACAGCCGGGTCGCGGCGGCGCCCGCCTCGCGGGCCCGGTCGCCGGTGGCGCCGGTCCACTGCCGGTGCAGGGCCCGACCGATCTCGCCGGGCCGGCCCTCGGCGTGCGCGCCGAAGGCGGGGTGCGGCGGGTCGGTCGCGGTCACCGTGCGGGCCAGGGTGGCGAGGGTGGCGCTGGCCTCCTCCAGGCGGGCGGCCAGGGCGTGCAGGGTGTCCATGTCAGGCTCCCGCCAGCGGCCGGTACGCCGCGAACGTCTCGTTGTGCAGCTTCTCCCGGGCCCACTGCGCGGCGTCGGCGGCGGCGGTGACCGCGGCCTGCACCGAACCGGCGACGTCCCGGGGGTTGCGCTGGTGCAGCGGGCCGAGGAAGCGCACGCCGGTGATCCGCCCACCGGCGGTCACCACCACCTCGACCAGCCCGTCGGGCGAGCGGACGGTGACCTCGACCGTCGACACCGCCTGGTCGAACTCGGCCTGGAGGGTCTCGATGCGCCGGTAGCGCCGGACCGCTTCCTCGATCCAGGCCTCGTCGATCTCGCCCCGTGGCATCGGTGGACTCCTCCCGGCTGGCCCCTCACTGAGCGTGCCGCCACCGTCACCGCGGCACACCGGACCGTACCGCACGTCAATCGCGCCTGTCGATGCCCTGTGGACAGCGCCGGAAACCTCGCCTAGCCCTTCCAGAGGGCGAGCATCATCGCCTCCACCGCGATCCGCGGCTTGACGTTCGCCTCGATCGCCGCCCGGCACTCCAGCACGGCCTCCAGCCGACGCAGCGCTCCCTCGGCGTCCCACTTCTGCGCGCCGGCCTCGGCCAGCGCGGCGGTGTCGGTGTGCACCGGGGCGACCGGTGCCCGCAGCGCCACGGCGAGCGCGTCGCGATAGAAGCCGGCCAGGTCCACCAGAGCCCGGTCGAGCGCGTCGCGCTGGGCCCGGGTGGCCCGCGACTTCTGCCGCTTCTCCAGGTCCTTGAGCTGGCCGGCGGCACCCCGCATGGCCCCCGCCGCGCCCCGGCCGGTGCCGCCCGCGCCGAGCGCGGTCTGCAGCGCGGCCCGTTCCGCCTCGTCGATCTCGGCGACCGCCGCCGCGGCCTCCGCCTCGGCCGCCTCGATCAGCGCGGACGCGGCGTCGAACGCCGCACCCACCCCGGTCAGCCGGCGCGGCACGGCGAGCACCGCGTCGCGGCGCTGCCGGGCCTCCGGGTCGCGGGCCAGCCGTCGGGCCCGGCCCACGTGCCCCTGCGCGGCCGCCGCCGCCCACTCGGCCACGTCGGGCGCGATGCCGTCCCGGCGTACGAGGACCTCGGCCACCGCGCCGGCCGGCGGCTGGCGCAGCGGTACGACCCGGCACCGGGACCGGATGGTCACGGAGATGTCGTCCGGGTGGGTGGACGGGGCGCAGAGCAGGAACACGGTCCGTGGCGGTGGCTCCTCGACCGCCTTGAGCAGCGCGTTGCCGGCCGCCTCGGTGAGCCGGTCGGCATCCTCGATGATGACGATCTGCCACCGCCCGCCGGACGGCGTGCTGGCCGCCCGGAGCACCAGGGCGCGCATCTCGCCGACGCCGATGGACAGCCCCTCGGGCACCACCAGTCGGACGTCGGCATGGGTGCCGGCCAGCGTGGTGTGGCAGCCGGGACACTCGCCGCAGCCGGTGCCGTGCACGCACTGCAGCGCGGCCGCGAAGGCGCGCGCGGCCACCGACCGGCCCGAGCCGGGTGGGCCGGTGAAGATCCAGGCGTGGGTCATCCCCGCGCCGGGGTCGCCGCTGGCCGCCTCGCCCGGTCCGCCCGGCGGACCGGCGCCGGGGGCCGGCTCGAATTCCTCGGCGAGCGCGTCGAGTTCGTCGTAGGAGTCGCCCGGCCCGGCACCGGTCGCCGGCCCGGCCGGGCGGGCCGCCGGCACGGCGGCGGCCCGCAGCAGGGCGGCGGCCGAGGCGGCGGCGTGGCGCAGCGTCGCCACGGCCTCGTCCTGCCCGACCAGGTCGGCGAAGACGTCCGCCATCAGGTGGGGCGCTTCATGGTCACCAGCTCCGCGTCGGATAACTCGGGCTGGACCGTGGTGTCCGGGCCCTGTGCCGGGCGGGGGTGCACGATGCGAGCCGGGTCGCCCAGGATCTCCTCCACCCGCCGGGCGACCGCCTCGGCGATCTCCTCGACCGGCCGGGCGGCGTCGAGCACCAGGTAACGCTTGGGGTCGGCGGCGGCCAGGTCGAGGAACGCGTACCGGACCCGCTCGTGGAACGCGATCGACTCGGCCTCCAGCCGGTCGGCGCCCTGGTTACGGGAACCGACCCGGGACAGGCCGGTGTGCGGTTCGACGTCGAGCAGCACCACCAGGTCGGGCTTGAGCCCGCCGGTGGCCCACGAGGAGAGCCAGGAGACCTCCTGCGCCGGCAGCGTACGACCGGCGCCCTGGTAGGCGAGGGACGAGTCGACGTACCGGTCGCTGATCACCACGGCGCCCCTGGCCAGCGCCGGCCGGACCACCGTGGCGACGTGGTGTGCGCGGTCGGCGGCGTAGAGCAGCGCCTCGGCGCGCGGCGACGGGGCCTCGGCGCCGGCGGTCTCCAGCACCAGCGAGCGGATCCGCTCGCCGACGGCGGTCGCCCCCGGCTCCCGGGTGACCACGACGTCCCGCCCCTGGCCGCGCAGCCGTTCGGCGAGCGCGGCGAGCTGGGTGGACTTGCCGGCGCCCTCGCCACCCTCGAAGACCACGAAGAGACCGCTGGAGACGAAGGGCTCGGCGGGCATCAGCGGGCGGCCCCGGATCGAGCCCCACAGGTCGGCCAGGACCGGTACGCCCTTCTTGTCGTCCATCTGGCCGAACGCGCTGATCCCGGCGAAGATGCCGGCGGCACCCGCGACGAGCAGCAGCAGGCGGGTCGAGGAGACCGAGATGCCCAGGTCGGCGATGGTCAGCTGACGCGAGCCGCCGACGCCGACCAGGAGGCTGCTCAGCGCGATGGCCAGGATCAGCACCAGCCGGGTGCCGATCTGCACCACTGCGAAGACCCGGCCGCGCAGCTCGTCGGCGACCTCGCCGCCGAGCAGGGTGGTGCCGGCCAGGAAGGCCATGCCGGCGCCCGCACCGACCAGGATCGCGCCGAGGATCGCCATGGACAGGTGAATGGCGAAGGCGAGCACCAGCACGGACGCGCTGGCCAGCACGATGCTCATGCCGAACCAGCGGCGCCGGGACATGTCCCGGACGATCATCGGGCCGGCCCCGATGCCGATCGCCAGACCGATGAAGATCGCGCCGAAGAGCAGGTAGAACGCGGCGTCACCGGCGCCCAGCGAGGCGGCGAAGAACTTGGCCGTGCCGACCACGATGCCGCCGCCGGCGAACGCGCCGAAGATGCCGAGCACCAGGCCACGGACCAGCGGGGTCTGCCGGATGAACGTCCAGCCCTCGGCGAACTGCCGCGCCATGCTCTGCTCGGTGGGCTCGCGCTCGCCGGTGCGGGTCCGGCTGATCTCTCTGATCCCGAAGGCGACGACCAGCGCGGTGGCGAGCCGGGAGAACGAGTTGACCCAGAGCGCGAGCTGCGCCGGCTCGGCCCAGTTCGGCAGCCCGCCCCCGACCAGCCCGCGCACGCTGCGGTCGAGCACCGCGGCGACGATGGCGGCGCCGATCGGGGTGATGCCGTACGTGGTGATCAGGGTGAGCTGGTTGGCGGTCTCCAGCCGGGCGCGCGGGATCAGGTTGGGGACCGCGGCCTCCTTGGCCGGGATCCACATCAGGGTGATCGTCTCGATCAGGAAGGTGGCGATCGCCGCCCAGGTGACCACCAGGGCGCCGCTGGCGCCGGTCAGCGCGTAGAGCGGGATCGAGGCGAAGAGCACGAAACGCAGGACGTCGCAGATGACCATGGTCCAACGCCGGTCGAACCGGTCGGCGAAGACGCCGGCCACCGGGCCGAGCAGCAGGGCGGGCAGCAGCCGGATCGCGATCAGCGTGCCGAACGCCGCGCCCTTGGCGGTGTCGCCGGAGACCTGAGCGGCGGCGAAGACCGAGGTGGCGAGCAGGCCGAGCCAGTCGCCGAAGGAGGCGACGCCGAGCACGATCCAGAGCCGGCGGAACGGCCGGATGCGCAGCACCGAGCGGATGGCGGCCGCTGCGGACAGGTCAGCCTGCGCGGGCGACGACACGCCGGGCGACTCGCCGTTCTTCTGGCTTTTGATGGCCGTACCTCCACGTGCCGGCCCAGAGTTGGGCATCCCCGGTGCAACACTCTAGTCGCGGCGAGAAGCGCCCCCCTCCGCGACATTCGCCTGCTCGCCGAGCCTAGGCCGCCGGGGCCACCGCCCGCAGCCCGGACATACGCGAGGGTATTTCGCATTGACTCCCAGACAGTTAGCGTGCAGCCGTGGCCACCGACAGTGACAGACTTCGCGATCGCCTCGACCGGGCGACCGCCCACCTCGACCCGCCGTACGCGGTCGTCGACCTTGCCGCCTTCGACGCGAACGCCGACGCGCTCGCCCGCCGGGCAGCCGGCAAGCCGGTCCGGGTGGCCAGCAAGTCGGTCCGCGCCCGGGAACTGCTCAGCCGGGTGCTGGGGCGCCCCGGCTGGCGCGGCGTGATGGCGTTCACCCTGCCCGAGGCGCTCTGGCTGGCCCGCGCCGGGGTCAGCGACGAGGTGCTGGTGGCGTACCCGACCGCCGACCGGGGCGCGCTCGCCGGGTTGGCCGCCGACCCGGCGCTCGCCGACGCGGTGACGCTGATGGTCGACGACGCCGGTCAGCTCGACCTGGTCGACGAGGTGTGCCCGCCCGGCCGCCGGCCACCGGTGCGGGTCTGCCTCGACCTGGACGCCTCGTGGCGACCGCTCCGCGGGCGGGTGCACGTCGGCGTCCGGCGGTCCCCGGTGCACAGCGCCCGGGCAGCCGGCGCGCTCGCCCGCGCCGTCGCCGGCCGGCCCGGCTTCCGGCTGGTCGGCCTGATGTCGTACGAGGCGCAGATCGCCGGCCTCGGCGACGCCCCGCCCGGGCAGGCGGTGCTGGGTACCGCGATCCGGGTCGCCCAGCGCGGGTCGTACCGGGAACTGCTGGCCCGCCGGGCGGCGGCGGTCGCCGCGGTACGCGAGCACGCCGACCTCGAGTTCGTCAACGGCGGCGGCACCGGCAGCGTGGCCGCCACCAGCGCCGACCCCGCGGTCACCGAGGTCACCGCGGGATCCGGCCTGTACGGGCCGACGCTTTTCGACGCGTACCGGGCCTGGCGCCCCACCCCGGCGGCATTCTTCGCCTGCGCGGTGGTCCGCCGGCCGGCGCCCGGGGTGGCCACCGTGCTCGGTGGCGGCTGGATCGCCTCGGGCCCGGCCGCCGACAGCCGGCTCCCCCGGCCGTGGTTGCCGGCCGGGCTACGGCTGCTCGGCGCCGAAGGCGCGGGTGAGGTGCAGACTCCGGTGGCGGGCACGGCCGCGACGGCCCTGCGGGTCGGTGACCGGGTCTGGTTCCGCCATGCCAAGGCCGGCGAGCTGTGCGAGCACGTCAACGAACTGCATCTCGTCGACGGCGACAGCGTGGTCGCCACTGTGCCCACCTACCGGGGCGAAGGCCGGGCGTTCCTCTAGTCACGGAACGTGGCCTGGTGAAGCAGGACCTGGGCTCCTCGATCGGGTGACGGCGGGCCCCGGCGCACCTCGGGCGCCCGCCGTACCTCGTGCCGCCCGGTCGCACCCCAGGCGTCTTTCGCGTGCTGCCGCCCGGTCGCACCCCGGACGTCTTTCCCGTCCTGCCACCCGGTCGCACCCCGGGCGTGTTTCCCGTTGTGCCGCCGGCCGGCGGCGTCCGCTCAGCTCTGCTGAGCGGCCTCGGTCCGGGCGTCGACCTGCCGGTGCAGGTACTCCCGGATAAGCGCCTTCGCCTCGGAAAGCACCCGCTCGTCGCCCTCCGGCTTGCGCCGGAACGCCAGCTTGATCAGGGCGTCCGCGGCCTCGACCGCGATCTCCAGATGGAACCGGAGGTCGGGCACGTCGGCCAGACCGTAACGCTCGGCGAGCACGCGGGCGAGCTGATCGGCGATCACCCCGTTGTTGTCCCGCTGCTCATCGAGCAGGTGCAGGTCGACCACGTCGCCGAAGTGCAGGGTACGGAACCCCGGGATGGTGCGGTGCATCGTGATGTACTCGTCGATCGCCGCGTCGACGCCGTCCCACCAGTGGGTCAGGTCGTCGGAGGCGAACCGCTCGTCGAGCCGCTGGAGATAGGACTCCATCGTGCGCAGGGTCAACGCCTGCACGATCGCCCGCTTGTCCGGAAAGAACTGGTAGACCGACCCGATCGCCACCTCGGCGCGCTCGGCGAGGAGAGTCGTGGTCAACCCCTCGTACCCCACCTCGTCGACGAGCTCGGCACAGGCGTCCAGCATCCGCTGGACCCGCGCGACACTTCGACCCTGCACCGGCACCCGGCGCAGCGGCCCGGTCGTGGCGGCTGGTGTGGACACTCGGCGCCACCCCCCTTCGACGGAAGAACATATCTACAAGTCACGAGACCGTGACTACCGGTACAACGAGCGTGTCGCGTTTGCGGTATTTACCAGGCACAACGTTCCTGATATGAAGTCAGTTCATATTCATGTCGAGGAGCGTCCATGGCCGGTACGCCACCACCCGCCTGGTCCAACTGGGCCGGCAACCAGCGCAGCACCGCCACCCTGGTGGCGCGCCCCCGGACCGTCGACGAGGTCGCCGCGGCGATCCGCGCCGCCGCCGACGCCGGCCGGACGATCCGGGCGGTGGGCAGCGGGCACTCGTTCACCGGGACGGCCTTCACCGACGGGCACCGGCTCGAACTGACCGAACTGGACACCGGCGTCACCGTCGACACCACCCGCCGACTGGTCACCGTACCGGCCGGGATGACTCTGCACACGCTCAACGACCTACTCGCCACCCACGGACTGGCGCTGCCCAATCTCGGCGACATCGACGCGCAGACCGTGGCCGGGGCGCTCGCCACCGGCACCCACGGCACCGGCGCGAAACTCGGCTGCCTGTCCACCTTCGTCACCGGGCTGACCCTGGTCACCGGCACCGGGGAGGTGCTGCGCTGCTCCGCCGACGAGCACCGCGACGTCTTCGCCGCCGCCCGCGTCGGGCTCGGCGCGGTCGGCGTGCTGGTCGAGGTCACCCTGCGCTGCGTCGACGCCTTCGTGCTCCGCGCGCACGAACGGCCGGCGGCGCTGTCCGCAGTGCTCGCCGACCTGCCCGGGCTCGTCGAACAGCAGGACCACGTCGAGTTCTACTGGTTCCCGTACACCGCCCGGGTGCAGGTCAAGACCAACGACCGGGTGCCCGCCGACGACCGGCCGCTGCCCCGCTGGCGAGGCTGGCTGGACGACGAGTTCCTGGCCAACACCGTGTTCGCCGGGGCCTGCCGGCTGGGCCGCGCCGTGCCGGCGCTGGCCCCCGGGATCAGCGCCGTCTCCGCTCGGGCGCTCACCGAACGCACCTACACCGGTCGCTCCGACCGGGTCTTCTGCACGCCACGCCGGGTCCGCTTCGTGGAGATGGAGTATGCCCTGCCCCGCGCCGTCCTGCCGGCCGCGCTGGACGCGCTGCGGCGCATCGTGGACAACCTGCCGTTCAAGGTGCTCTTCCCGGTCGAGGTGCGGTTCACCGCCGCCGACGACATCTGGCTCTCCCACGGATACGGACGGGACTCGGCGTACCTCGCCATCCACCAGTACGTGGGCATGCCCTTCGAGCCCTACTTCCGGGCCTTCGAGGAGGTGGCCACGGAACTGGGCGGACGGCCGCACTGGGGCAAGCTGCACTACCGGGACGCGGCGTCGCTCGCGCCCGCGTACCCGCGGTTCGCCGACTTCCTGGCCGTCCGCGACCGCCTCGACCCCGACCGCCGCTTCGCCAACCCCTACCTGAACCAGATCCTCGGCGACTGAACCCGCTACGGACCTGATGACATCGGCGGATCACCCGCCGCGTGAATCGTTCCCGAGATCAGGTCCGTAGCCGGCGGCGACAGGTCACTCCGTGGAGGTGGATGCTTTCCGGGGGGCGGCCTTCTTCGCCGGGGCCTTCTTGGCCGCGGTGGCCTTGGCGGTCGTCGTCTTCTTCGCGGCGGTGGACTTGGCGGCGGCGGTCTTCTTCGCCGCCGCCTTCTTGGCCGGGGCCGCCTTCTTCGCCGCCGCCTTCTTCGGCGCCGGACCCTTCGCCCGCTTCTCGGCGAGCATCTCGGAGGCTTCCTCCAGGGTCAGCGCCTCCGGGGTCTGCCCGCGCCGCAGCGACGCGTTGGTCTCCCCGTCGGTGACGTACGGCCCGAACCGCCCATCCTTGATCACCAGCGGCTTCTCGGTGAGCGGGTCGGCGCCCATCTCCCGCAGCGGCGGCGCGGCGGCCCGGCGCTGGCGGGTCTTCGGGGCGGCCAGCAGCGCGAGCGCCTCGTCCAGCGTGACGGTGAACATCTTCTCTTCCGAGTCCAGCGAGCGGAACTCGTCACCACGCTTGACGTACGGGCCGTAGCGGCCGTTGTTGGCGAACACCTCGACCCCGTCCGGGGCCACCCCCACGAGCCGGGGCAGGCTGAGCAGCTTCAGCGCCTCGTCGAAGGTGAGCGTCTCCGGCGACTGCGACCGCAGCAGCGAGGACTTCCGCTCGCCGCTGGCCACGTACGGGCCGAACCGGCCGGACTTCAGCACGATCGGCTCGCCGGTGGCCGGGTCGTCGCCGAGCTTTCGCTCGCCCGCGCCGCCGAGGAACAGCTCGTGCACCTTCTCCGGGGTCAGCTCGTCCGGCGCCAGCCCCTCGGGGATCGGCGCCCGGTCGCCCTGGGCGCCGCCCTCCTCGCCCTCACCGGTGGGTGCGGGCTGCTCGCCCGGCAGGGCCCGCTGGAGGTACGGCCCGTACCGGCCGACCCGGACGACGACCTCGCGCCCCTCCTCGTCGGTGAAGAGCGGGATCGAGTTGACGCTGCGCGCGTCGATCTCGCTGAGGTTCTCCGTCACCAGCTTCTTGAGGCCACCGGCGTGGGCGATGTCCCGGTCGCCGGCGCCGTTGGCGCTGCCGAAGTAGAACGCGGTGAGAAAGTCGACCGCGGCGTGGTCGCCGCCGGCGATCTCGTCCAGCTCGTTCTCCATGCTGGCGGTGAAGTCGTAGTCGATCAGGCGCGGGTAGTGCCGCTCCATCAGCCCGATCACCGCGAACGCCAGGAACGACGGGATCATCGCCTGGCCGCGCTTGACGACGTACCCGCGGTCCTGGATGGTCTGCATGATCGACGCGTACGTCGACGGGCGGCCGATGCCCAGCTCCTCCAGCGCCTTGACCAGCGACGCCTCCGTGTAGCGGGCGGGCGGCTGGGTGTGGTGGCCCTGCGCGGCCAGCTCCTCGGCGGTCAGCGGCTGGTCCTTGACCAGGGTGGGCAGCCGCCGCTCGGCGTCCTCGGCCTCGGCGTTCTCGTCGTCGCTCGACTCCACGTAGGCGCGCAGGAAACCGGGGTCGGTGATGGTCTTGCCGGTCGCCCCGAAGTCGGCCTCCTCCTGTGCGGCGGAGACCGCGCGGATCCGCACCGAGACGCTGGAGCCGACCGCGTCGGTCATCTGCGAGGCGATGGTGCGCCGCCAGATCAGCTCGTAGAGCTTGAACTCCTCGGCGGACAGCTCCTTGGCCACCTCGCCCGGGGTGCGGAAGTTGTCCCCCGCGGGGCGGATCGCCTCGTGCGCCTCCTGCGCGTTCTTCACCTTGCCGGTGTAGCGGCGCGGCTCCGGCGGCACGCTGCGCTCGCCGTACAGCTCGACGATCTGCCGGCGGGCCGCCGCGACGGCGGTCTCCGACAGGTTCACCGAGTCGGTACGCATATAGGTGATGTAGCCGTTCTCGTACAGCCGCTGCGCGGTGCGCATCGTCTGCTGGGACGAGAACCGCAGCTTGCGGGCCGCCTCCTGCTGCAGCGTGGAGGTGATGAACGGCGCGTATGGGCGGCGCCGATAGGGCTTCTCCTCGACCCGGGTGACGGTGAACGGCCGCCCCTCCAGGCGGGCCGCCAGTCCCCTGGCCCCGCCCTCGTCGAGGTGCACCACGCCCGCGCCGGCCCGGACCCGGCCGGTGGTCGGCTCGAAGTCCTTGCCGGTGGCGATCCGGTCGCCGTTCAGCGCGATCAGGGTGGCGTTGAACGCCCGTGGCCCCTCGCCGGGGTTCGCCACCGCGAGGGTGGCCAGGATGTCCCAGTATTCCGCGGTGCGGAAGGCCATCCGCTGCCGCTCCCGCTCGACCACGATCCGGGTCGCCACGGACTGCACCCGGCCCGCCGAGAGCTTCGGCATGACCTTCTTCCACAGCACCGGGGAGACCTCGTAGCCGTACAGCCGGTCCAGGATGCGCCGGGCCTCCTGCGCGTCGACCAGGTCGCGGTCGATCTCCCGAGGGTTGGCCACCGCGGCCTGGATGGCCGGCTTGGTGATCTCGTGGAAGACCATCCGCTTGACCGGCACCTTGGGCTTGAGCGTCTCCACCAGGTGCCAGGCGATCGCCTCGCCCTCGCGGTCCTCGTCCGTCGCCAGGAAGATCTCGTCGACCTCCTTGGCCAGCTTGGTCAGCTTGCTGATCTGCTGCTTGCGGTCCGGCGAGACCACGTAGAGCGCGTGGAAGCCGTTGTCGACGTCCACGCCGAGCCGCGCCCACGCTTCGCCCTTGTACTTGGCCGGCACGTCGGCGGCGTTGCGGGGCAGGTCCCGGACGTGGCCGAAGCTGGCCTCCACGACGTACCCCGGGCCGAGGTAGCCCGAGATCGTCTTGGCCTTCGCCGGTGACTCGACGATGACCAGACGGGTGGTTCCAGCGTTGCTCGGCACGTCTCTCTCCGACCTCACTCCTGCTCTATGCCCGTTTCGGGCCGCATTGCACGCCCGGACGACCGGTGGTCCGGATGTCCAACGTAACGCGCCGTCCGCGGTCCGGGTTTCGTGGGCCGCAAACACTCAGTTCGGGCGACCCACCGGCCGGTTCGCGCGGCGGCACCCGCCGAACGGCGCCACCGTACACCGTGGGTAGGGCGTCGAGTGGGTCACTGTGACGATCACGCACCCACGGCGGAGGAGGCACCCTCCGTTTTCCTGTGCGAACGACCGCGCGGAGGTGTCCGGGATCGGACAGCCGGCGGGGTTGCGCGCCACCGGTTCAGCCGGCGGCCGGCCATCCGGCCGCCGGCGCCGCCGGTGGGCGGTCACCCACCAGCTCGGCCAGCCGGGCCATCCGCCGCCGGCCGGCGATCCGGTACGCGGGTCCGCCGTCGGCCGGCTCCACGAACGCCGCCGGCAGCCCCACCGCGGCCAGCGCGGCGCGTACCCGGGGCCAGCACTCCTCGTCGGCCGGGCCCAGGCCGAGCTGGCAGCCGGCCGGGTCGACCGCCCCGGCGGCGGCGAGCCAGAGCCGCAGCCGGCGCCCGTTGAGGTGGAAGCCGGCCGGGACCTGCTTCGTCGTGCCGCGCAGCCAGACCGTGGCGAGCGGGGCCAGCGTGGTCGCGTACGCGGTGCGCACCAGGTGCCGCCCGTCCTCGGTCGGCTCCCAGCTCGCCGGCACGCGCCGCGCCGCCAGCTCGGCCACCAGCGCGTGCACCCGCCAGGCGGCGTCCACCACCACCGAGACCCGGGCGGTACCGCCCATCCGCACCACCTCTCCCGGTCCGGCGAGCAGACCGGCCAGGTCCGCCAGGGCCGGGTCCGCCGCCTCGGTGGAGAACAGCGAGGGCTGGCGGACCGGGTCGGGGGGAGGGTGCGTCAGCGACACTCCGGGACCTCGTCGAAGGCCTCTTTGAGCTCGGACGAGTTGAGCTTGCTGGTGTCCAGCGCGCTCGCGTCGTACTCCTTGTTGAGCGTGTCCACCGCGGCCCGCACCCCGTCGTAGAAGGGCCCGGCCTGCGCGGTGTCCAGCCCGTCGATGGTGCCCCGGGCCCGGCCGTACGCGTCCCGCATCTTGCTCAGCGAGGCGCGGAACCCGGCGGAGATCTCCTCGCCGTGGTCGGTCTCCGGCACGCCGGCCTGCTCGACCTTGCGTCGGGCGGTCTCGCTGGCCTGCTCGGCCCCGGCGAAGAGGCGGACCAGGTTCTCCTTGGCCTGCGCCGGGGTGGTCTGCGCGGTCATCTGCTGCTGGGTGCTGCTGGTCAGCTTGTTGATCTCCGCGCGCCACGGGGTGAGCGCCTGGCAGACCGACGCGGCCCAGGCCCGGGGGCTGGGACCGCCGCACCCGGCGACGGCGAGGCTGAGCGTGGCCAGGACCACCGTGAGCTTTCCGGCGGTTGCCGCCCCGCGGGTACGCATGCGAAGCAGCGTACGGCCTCCCGGTGGAAGTGCCACCGGTCAGGTTTCCGGCCCGGGACCTCCGAACGGACCGGTTCCCGGCCGGCGCGAGGCCGACCGGGAACCGGCACCAGTTCGTACCCGCTCAGGCGCGGACCGGCTCCGCCCGCTCCTCCGGGCTGCCCGCGGCGTCGCCGTCGCGGTCGGAGTCGCCCATGGCGACGCCCTTGCGCTTGCTGAACACCACGGCCGCCACGATGACCAGCGCGGCCACCACGGCGATCGTGATCCGCAGGCCGGTGTTCTTGTCCTCGCCCACGCTCCAGGCCACCACGGCCGGCGCGATCAGCAGCGAGACCAGGTTCATCACCTTGATCAGCGGGTTGATCGCCGGACCGGCGGTGTCCTTGAACGGGTCGCCGACGGTGTCGCCGATGACGGTGGCGGCGTGCGACTCGGAGCCCTTGCCGCCGTAGGCGCCGTCCTCCACCAGCTTCTTGCCGTTGTCCCAGGCGCCGCCGGAGTTGGCCAGGAAGACCGCCATCAGCGTGCCCGCCCCGATGGCACCGGCCAGGTACGACGCCAGCGCGCCGGGGCCGAGGCCGAAGCCGACCGCGATCGGCGCCATGATCGCCAGCAGGCCGGGGGTCATCAGCTCGCGCTGCGCGTCCCGGGTGCAGATGTCGACCACCTTGCCGTACTCGGGGCGCTGGGTGCGGTCCATGATCCCGGGCAGCTCGCGGAACTGCCGGCGTACCTCCATCACCACGGCGCCGGCCGAGCGGGAGACCGCGTTGATGGCCAGGCCGGAGAAGAGGAAGACCACCGCCGCGCCGACGATCAGGCCGACCAGGTTGCGCGGGTTGGCCACGTTCAGCAGGTTGGTGATGGCGTTCTCGACGTTCTCCACCTTCGCGTCGCCGAACGCGGTCTTCAGCGTGTCGGTGTACGAGCCGAACAGCGCGGTCGCGGCCAGGACCGCGGTGGCGATGGCGATGCCCTTGGTGATCGCCTTGGTGGTGTTGCCGACCGCGTCCAGCTCGGTCAGCGTCCGCGCGCCGTGCTCGTCGATGTCGCCGGACATCTCGGCCACGCCCTGGGCGTTGTCGGAGATCGGCCCGAAGGTGTCCATGGCGACAATCACGCCGACGGTGGTGAGCAGGCCGGTGCCGGCCAGCGCGACGGCGAACAGCGACAGCGTGATGGAGCTGCCGCCGAGCAGGAACGCGCCGAACACGCCGGCGCCGATCAGCAGCGCCGAGTAGACCGCCGACTCCAGGCCGACGCTGATGCCGGCGAGGATGACGGTGGCCGCACCGGTCTGCGAGCTCTTGCCGATGTCCTGCACCGGGCGCCGGTTGGTCTCGGTGAAGTAGCCGGTGAGCGCCTGGATCGCGGCGGCCAGCACGATGCCGATCACCACCGCGCCGATGGCCAGCCCGCGGGGGCCGAACGGCGGCTCGCCGTCGGTGACGTTGAGCGCCGCCCGCCAGTTGTCGCCGAGCAGGTCCGCCCAGGTCGGCTTCAGGTAGCCGAACACGGCGATCGCCACCAGCACCGCGGAGACCAGGGCGGACAGGTAGAAGGCCCGGTTGATCGCGGTCAGCCCGTTGCGGTCGGAGGCGCGCAGCCGGGTGATGAAGACGCCGACGATCGCCACCAGCACGCCGATGGTCGAGATGATCAGCGGCAGGACCAGGCCCTCGTTGCCGAACGCGGCCCGGCCCAGGATCAGCGCGGCGACCAGGGTGACCGCGTACGACTCGAACAGGTCGGCGGCCATCCCGGCGCAGTCGCCCACGTTGTCGCCCACGTTGTCGGCGATGGTCGCGGCGTTGCGCGGGTCGTCCTCGGGGATGCCCTGCTCGACCTTGCCGACCAGGTCGGCGCCGACGTCGGCGGCCTTGGTGAAGATGCCGCCGCCGACCCGCATGAACATGGCGAGCAGCGCGGCGCCGAAGCCGAAGCCCTCCAGCACGGTCGGGGCGTCGCCCTTGTAGAGCAGGACGACCAGCGCCGCACCGAACAGGCCGAGGCCCACGGTGAGGAAGCCGACCACGCCGCCGGTGCGGAAGGCGATCTTCATGGCGCTCTCGCGCCCGCCTTCGCGCTCCCGCGCGGCCGCGGCGACCCGCAGGTTGGCCCGGGTGGCCAGCCACATGCCGGCGCCGCCGATGAACGCGCTGAACAGGGCGCCCACCACGAAGAACGCCGACCGGCCGATCTTCACCAGGGTCTGGTTGCCGTCGGTGTCGTGCACCGGCAGCAGGAACAGCAGCACGACGGCGATCACCACGAAGATCGCCAGGGTGCGGAACTGCCGCAGCAGGTACGCGGACGCGCCCTCCTGCACCGCCCCGGAGATCTCCTGCATGTTGGTGGTTCCCGTACCGGCTGCCAGCACCGCCCTGGTCAGGGCGGCCGCGAAGACGAGCGCCACCAGCGCGATGACCGCGGCGATGACGACGTACGTCACGTTGGCTCCGGTAAGGGACAGTGCGCCGCCGTCGGCGGCCAAGGTCCCGGACATCTATGTCCTCCTGTACCGAACAACTCGCGCCGATCCGTGGAGACGCACGGACCGACGCCTGGATGCGGACTCGCAAGCGCGCGCCAACCCACCCCGGCGGACCAGCGATGAACACCCATTCCCGCTGGCTGCGGGACGGATCACTTGCTGACAACCCGGGTACTGTAGCCCTCCGACGTGTTGCGGCTCACACCGAGGGGGCACCCTTTCGCGATGATCTTCGTCGCTGTGCTATGCGAAAAAATCTGATATATGGGGCGGCCAGCACGACGAGGCCGCGTTCCCTGGGCGGGAACGCGGCCTGCGGGGGTGCGAACGTCAGGAGCGGCCGACCGGCCAGACCATCCGGACCTCGGTGCCGACGCCCTCCTCGACCGGGCGCACCTGCAGGTCCTCCACGAAGCCGGCGAGCAGGGCGAAGCCGACACCGGTGGTCAGTGCGTCCTCGCTGAGCGACTCCTTGGCCAGCTCGTCCGGGGGCAGCGCGGCGAGACCGATGCCCGCCTCGATCGGGGCCCGGTCCACCACCCGGACCGAATACGCCCCGTTGTCGGACATCTCCACCAGCACCGGATCGGCCAGGCCGTACTGCCGGTGCAGGGCCACCGCCCGGGTGCACGCCTCGCCGATCGCCAGGCGCACCTCGTCGAGCAGGTCCTCCCGTACGCCGGCCCGGCGGGCCACCGCGACGCCGACCAGGCGGGCGGTGCGCACGTGCACCGGGGCGGGCGAGAAGGAGAGCTTGACGGTCGCCATCATGCGCCGGCGCCGGTCGGATCGGCGCTGATCGCCGCGTCGACCGTGGGATGCAGCGGGAAGACCTGGTCCAGCGCGGTGATCCGGAAGATCTTGAGTAGCGGCTCCTTGTCGCAGACCAGGGCGAAGGAGCCGCCCGCCGAGCGGAGCCGCTTCAGGGCGCCGACCAGCACGCCGAGCCCGGTCGAGTCGAGGAAGTCCACCCGGCCCAGGTCCACCACGACCCGGCGGGCCCCGCCGTCGATCAGTTCGAGGAGCCGTTCCCGCAGGCGAGGCGCCGTGTAGACGTCCACCTCACCGCCGACCTCGAGCACCGTGTGCTCCCCCACGGCGCGGGTCGCCAGCGACAGCTCCATCGGTCCCTCCTCGGTAAGCTCTCCACGGCATCTAACCATCCCCGCCCGAACGCCCCGGTGGGTCACCGGCCGAGGCTCAACCCCCTTACCCAGGCCCCCCGCGTTTCATTTCCCGATCGTGTTCGGAAGGTGCAGGCCGTGACCTACGACAGCTTCAGCTCGGCGCGTGTGCCGCCGCGCCACGACCAGAAGCCGTCGTCCGCAGCCACCGTGTCCGCGAGCAGCGGCCCCGGGCGACCGCCCGCCGAGCTGCTGCACCGGCTGCGCGCCCGGCACTCCGCCGACCCGGTCACCCACGTCGAGCGGGTGCCGGCCCGGGCCGGGGAGCCGGCGCCGTGGCCGGCATGGGCCCCCGAGGAGCTGCGGGCGGCGTTCGCCCGGCGCGGCGTCACCGCCCCGTGGCGGCATCAGGCCGAGGCCGCCGAGCTGGCGTACGCCGGGACGCACGTGGTGGTGGCCACCGGCACGGCGTCCGGCAAGTCGCTGGCGTACCAGCTTCCGGCGCTGGGCACGCTGCTCGCCGACCCCCGTGCCACCGTGCTCTACCTGGCTCCGACCAAGGCACTCGCCGCCGACCAGTTACGCGCCGTCGCCGGCCTCGAACTGGAGGGGGTACGCCCCGCCTGCTACGACGGGGACACCCCGCGCGCCGAACGCGAATGGATCCGGCGGCACTCCCGGTTCGTGCTGACCAACCCGGACATGCTGCACCACGGCATCCTGCCCGGGCACGCGAACTGGTCCGGGTTCCTGCGCCGGCTCGCGTACGTCGTGGTCGACGAGTGCCACACCTACCGGGGCGTGTTCGGCTCGCACGTGGCGCACGTGCTGCGCCGGCTACGCCGACAGTGCGCCCGCTTCGGTAACACTCCCGTGTTCGTGCTGGCCTCGGCGACGTCGGGCGACCCGGCGACGACGGCCGGGCGGCTCACCGGGCTGCCGGTCGCGGCCGTCACCGAGGACACCTCGCCGCGCGGCGGGGTGACCTTCGCGCTGTGGGAGCCGCCGCTTCTCCCCTCGGATACGTCCTCCGATGTCGCCGACCTCGCCCCGGTCCGCCGCTCCGCGCTGCGGGAGACCGCCGACCTGCTCGCCGACAGCATCGTCGAGGGGGTCCGCACCCTCGCCTTCGTCCGGTCCCGACGCGGTGCCGAGGTGGTCGCCGCCAACGCCCGACGCGCCCTGGACGAGGCGGTGCCCGGGCTCGGCGACCGGGTGGCCGCCTACCGAGCCGGTTACCTGCGCGAGGAACGGCGCGAGCTGGAACGCGCCCTGCTGCACGGCGACCTCCTCGGGCTCGCCTCCACCAACGCCCTCGAACTCGGCGTCGACCTGGTCGGCCTGGACGCGGTGCTGATCTGCGGCTGGCCGGGCACCCGGGCGTCACTCTGGCAGCAGGCCGGCCGGGCCGGACGCTCCGGCGACGAGGCACTCGCGGTGCTGGTGGCCCGGGACGACCCGCTCGACACCTACCTGGTGCACCACCCCGAGGCGCTGTTCGGGCGGCCCGTCGAGGCGACCGTGCTCGACCCGGCCAACCCGTACGTGCTCGCCCCACAGCTCGCCTGCGCCGCCTTCGAGGCCCCGCTCACCCCGGCCGACCTGGAACTCTTCGGGGAGGGCGCGAAGGAGGCGATCGAGGACCTGGTGGCCGCTGGGGCGCTGCGGCAGCGGCCGACCGGCTGGTACTGGCGGCACCGGGAGCGGCCCGAGGTGGACCTGCGCGGCGAGAACGGGGCACCGGTCTGCGTGGTGGAGGAGTCCACCGGACGGCTGCTCGGCACGGTCGACGGCAGCTCCGCACACTTCCTCCTCCATTCCGGGGCGGTCTACCTGCACCAGGGCGTCTCGTACGTGGTCGACGCGCTCGACCTGGCGGACGGGTGCGCGCTGGTGCACGCCGAGGAGCCGGACTGGTCCACCCACGCCCGGGACGCCACCTCGCTGTCCGTGGTGTCGGTCCGGTCGTACGTGGACGCCGGGCCGGTCGGGCTCTTCCTCGGCGAGGTCGACGTGACCAGCCAGGTGGTGTCGTACCAGCGGCGGCGGATCGCCACCGGCGAGGTGATCGACACCCGGCCGCTGGACCTGCCGGCCCGGGAACTGCGCACCGTCGCCGTCTGGTTCACCCTGTCCCCCGAGTCCCTGGCGGCAGCGGGGATCGAGGCCGCCGACGTCCCGGGCGCGCTGCACGCCGCCGAGCACGCCGCGATCGGTCTGCTGCCGCTCATGGCTACCTGCGACCGCTGGGACATCGGCGGCCTGTCCACCGCCGTCCACCCGGACACCGAGGCCCCCACCGTCTTCGTCTACGACGGCCACCCGGGCGGCGCGGGCTTCGCCGAGCGCGCGTACGGGACGGCGGCGGCCTGGCTGCGCGCCACCCGGGACGCGATCGCCGAGTGTGGCTGCGAGGCGGGGTGCCCGTCCTGCGTCCAGTCCCCGAAGTGCGGCAACGGCAACAACCCGCTCTCCAAGCCGGACGCCGTCAAGGTCCTCGACGTGGTGCTCGCCAACCTGGCGGCGGTCGCTGGATCCTCTGATGAGGCCGGTGCCTCACCTGCCGTTGCGGCTGAGTCGGGTGCCGAGGCGGTGCCCGAGACGGCGGCCGGTGGGAGCCGGGGCGGCGTCGGGGTGGGCCTTCCTCGGCAGGACGAGCGGTCGGCGGCTGGTCAGCGGTAACCCGTCGGCCCTGGCCTCCTCGTGGCGGTCGACCACAGCCGGTCGGGCGCCAGGGGTGGAGACGCCGGCGATCACCGGGTCACTGGCGATCTCGCGCAGCCGCTCCCGGCGAGGGCGGACGCCGAGGGCCGAGCTGTGCGAGACTCCGGCGTTGCTTATTGAAGGAGATCACGTGCAGCTCGACCGCTTGCAGACCCAGCACCAGTTCATCGTCCGGCAGCGGATCCGGATGATGGTCAACCAGTACGAGGTCCACGCCATGGCCCCGGACGGCTCGGAAGGCGAGCTGCTCGCTTTCGCGCAGCAGAAGCGGCTCGCGTTCAAGGAGCAGGTGACCATCTACACCGACGACGCCAAGCAGCACCCCCTGCTCGGCTTCAAGGCCCGCCAGCGGCTCGACCTCGGCGCCACGTACGACGTGACGGACCACGCCGGCACCCCGATCGGCCTGTTCCGCAAGGACTTCGCCCAGTCGCTGCTGCGGTCCACCTGGCACGTGGAGCAGCCCGGCCTGCCGCCGATCACCGGGCAGGAGCGCAGCATGCCGGTGGCGCTGCTGCGCCGGTTCGTCGACTCGCTCTCCTGGCTGCCGTACCACTTCGACTTCGTCGCCGGTGGCCAGCCGGTGTTCTCGGTCGACAAGAAGTGGGGCCTGCGCGACCGGTACGTCGTCGACATCCAGCACCCGCAGATCGACCGGCGGCTCGTCATCGCCATGGCGGTCGGCCTGGACGCCCTGCAGTCCCGCTGACGCCGCCTCGCCGGCTGTCGAGCGACGTCGGGCTGGGCGGCCCGGGTGCTCCCGTACCGCCCAGCCCAGCCGCGGCTCGGGGATCAGCGCGGCCAGCAAACTGACCAATTGATTAAGAATCCTCATTGATCATAGGATGATCGCGTGGAACTTCTTCGGCTTGCGAAGGCCGCAAAGCGTCTTGGTGTTCACCCGGTGACGCTTCGTCTGTGGGCTGATTCGGGGAAGATTCCGGTGACGTGGGTGGGCCGTGAGCGTCGGTTCTCCTCGATCGATGTCGAGGCGATGAAGGTTTCCACCGGCGGCGGTGCACGCCTTCGGTTGGAGGGCTTGTACGTGCGGGTCTCTGACTCCAGTGGGCAGGAGTCCTCGTGGGAGGCGCAGGAGTATGAGCTGCGGGCTACGTCCACCGGCGAGGTCGTGAAGGTGTTCCGTGACCGGGCGTCGGGCCTGCGGGAGGACCGGCCTGGCCTGAACCGGCTGCTGCGAGCCGTCGCCGACGGAAGTGTCACCGTGGTGCGGGTGACGCATGAGGACCGGCTTGCGCGCTTCGGTGTCGGCTGGCTCAAACACTTGCTGGCCGTGCACGGCGCCACCCTGGAAGTGCTCCATCCGAAGAAGCTCGGCGGACGGGAGGAGTTGCTGGAGGACTTTGTTTCGGTGGTCACGACGTTCGCGGGGCGCCTTTACGGGATGCGGTCGGCGGAGAACCGGCGTCGTCTGCTGGCCGAGTCCGGGCAATGCCAGGCCAGCGACCGGTGAGCCGGAGGCTGCCGCTGGCCGAGGGCGGGGCCTGCCGTACCGTGTGCGCCCGCAGCCTGGTGCGCGCGGGTGTGGACGAGGAGACCGGCGAGGTCCTGTCCCAGGGGGTGCTTGTGCAACGGGTCGGCTGGTGTGCCGACCTGGTGGCGGGCATGGTGGGTGCGCTGATCAGCGAGCACTGGAACACCGCGGACGTGGAGGTGCTCGCTTGCGGCGTGGACGCTGGTGGCCGGAAGCTTCCATCGAACGCGTGGATGGCGCTGCGGCGCCTGGGCTGGGCCACCGCCCCGGAGGGTGTGAAGGTCAATGACCGGATCGCGCGGATGGCGCAGGAACAGGCGGGGCGTGCTCTCCGCTCGGTGAAATGGCGGGCCGACGTGACCGCCGGTGTCCTGGCGACCTGGCCGGCCGAACCACGTCATCGCACCCACGCCGAGTGGGAGCACGTTCGGGCGTCGATCCCTGGCGGCAGGCATCTGCCATCGAGTCTAATCGAAGGCCGAACCCGACAGGTCGTCAAGTTCCGTGCCGCGCATGGCCGGCTGCCGGTTGACGTCTTCGAACTCGAAGGCGTCCCGAAGGTCCCGCGGATGCTGCTGCTGGCCGCATGTGACAAGCAGCAGGCCACCATCGAACGCAGCGAGACCAACCGGGGCAGGGTTTTGCTCCGCCTGCAGTTGCCCACCCGCCCAGATCCCCGAGCGTATCGAGACTGGACATGGGTCGAGTGCCCGATCATCCTGCCGCCCACGGTTCCCCCGGGCGCGGTGTTGCACTTGCCGACCCTGCGTATCGCAGGCGGCACGGTGTACGCCGATTTGGCATACAGCCACCCAGTGCCGGAGGCCCGACGCGCCGGTCACACGGTGGCGCTCGGTGTGGACTGGGGTGTGAACACCCTGTTGTCCGCCGGAGCCCTGCGACTGGATAAGGATGGCCGGATCACCGCGCTGGGGGCTGGGGCTCAGTTCCGGGCCGCCGGGGTCCTGGCCGAGCAGCACCGCCTGCGCCGCCACAGCGAGCGGCTGCACGCCAAGGCCGACCACTACGCGCGGCTGCTCGGCGGCCGCCCCGACGAGCACCTGACCGAGCAACACGAGGTGCTGCGCTCCGAAATCCGCCTCGTGTCTCAGCGCCGCCAAAACCTGAACAACGCGCTCGCCTGGGCCGCCGCCAGATGGGCCGTCGACCAGGCCATCTCCGCCCGGGCGACCGTCATCTACCTGGAAGACCTGCGGTCGATGGAAGCACGGGGCATGGGCGCCACCCTGAACACGCGCCTGTCCCAGCAGGTCTGCGGAAAGATCAGCGACCGCATGCGGCACCTCGCCGCCGAGCACGGTGTCGCCGTAGTCACCGTCCCCGCCCGAAACACGTCCAAACACTGCCCACAGTGCCTGAGCCCGCTACGGCACCGAAAAGCCCCCGACAAGCCGACCGTGGCCGGCTGGAAGTGGGCCATCTGCCCCAACACCAGTTGCGGCTGGCAAGGCGACCGCGACCACGGCGCCTGGCGCCGTATCGCCGCCCGTGGCCTGACCCATCAGGGCAAGACCGTCACCGACAAGACCAGCGAGATGCTGGTCCGCTCGGTCGTGGACACCCTCGAAGCCGGCGCCGTCGTCACCCCCAGCACCTCTAATGCCAGCCGGAGGGATCGGTCGAAGACCGGCCCCACCCGGCCCCGCACCTCACGCCCCGCGCCCAGGCGACGCAGGGCACCCTCCCCCATTCGGCCCCATGGTCGAGCGGGCAAGCGTCCGGAGGGACACGCACCAACGGACCGGACCCGGCTGCCTCGCGCAGCCCACCGGCACCAGGGCGTGAACACGATCAGCACACCCACCACCGCCGGCCACCGGCCACGAGGAGCCGCACTGGGCGCAGGATTCCACCTGAATGCCCACGCGACCCCACCACGATGGGAAACGATCCCGGAAACCCGATCCGACTCAGGATCGCTCAGCTGATCAGAGTCATTCCGACCTGTTCCGGACGCCACGCAGGCGTGAAAATGGTGGTCCGGTCGCCCGCTGACGTCGCCAGCTTCTTGGGAGGT